>NZ_JBEZDO010000009.1:0-312826 GCF_040648355.1 Nonomuraea sp. NPDC049152
GCGCCGATGGTACTGCACTCGGGAGGGTGTGGGAGAGTAGGTCGCCGCCGCGCAATCTTTGTTGGAAGGCCCTGCCGGGTTTCGCCTGGCGGGGCTTTTCGGCATTTCCGGGGGCTTTTTGGGTATGCGCTTTCCCGGTGTTTTCCGGGGTGTTTTGGGGAGGGCTTCACCGGTAGGTCAGGCCCTCGTCGCGCTCTGTGAGTCCCTGCCGCGGTGTCCGCGGGCAGGGGGCCTAGGCTGACCGTATGAAGATCGGATTCGCTGCCCCCGTGTCAGGGCCGTGGGCCACCCGGGACAATCTGCGCCGGATCGCCACCCGCGCCGAGCAACTCGGCTACGAGGAACTGTGGACGTTCCAGCGTCTGCTCTACCCCGAGGGGCACGGCATGGGTCCGACGTACCGTAGCGTGCACGACCCCGTCGTCACCCTCTCCTATCTTGCCGGCGTCACCGAGTCGATCAGGCTGGGGGTGGCCGTGGTCAACGCGTTCGAGCCGCCCGCTCTGGTGGCCAAGCAGCTCGCCACGCTGCAGGAGGTCTCGGGTGGGCGGGTGTCGTTCGGGCTGGGGCTCGGCTGGCTGCGCGAGGAGTTCGAGACCATGGGGGTCGACTTCGCGAGGCGCGGCCGCAGGGGCGAGGAGTTCGTCGAGGTCCTGCGGAAGTGCTGGACCGACGACGTGATCCGGCACGAGGGCGAGTTCTACCGGATCCCGGCCTCGCACATGGACCCGAAGCCGTCGCCGATCCCGCCGATCCTGCTGGGTGGCGGGGCCGAGACGGCGCTGCGAAGGGCAGGGCGGCTCGCCGACGGGTGGGTGAGTGCCAGCAGGGAGGACCTGGCCGGCATCGCCGACAAAATCTACGTTGTAAAGGCGGCGGCAAGGGAGGCCGGACGCGATCCCGAGGCGCTGCGGTTCATCTGCCGAGGCGTCACCAAGGTGAGCACGGCCGTCGACGGGCCCCCGCTGAGCGGGCCGTACGAGAAGATCAGGCGGGATGTGGCCGACCTGGAGGCGCGAGGGGTGACGGAGGTGTTCCACGACCTGAACTTCGACCCGGAGATCGTGACCGCCTCGCCAGGGGAGGCCATGCGTAGAGCGGAAGAGGCGTTGGAGGCGCTGGCACCATGATGGACGGCGGCACCACCGGGAGAACCTGGTGCGCGGGGAGCGCATCCCCGGCACCAGGTCAGGTTCTAGGCGCTCAGGTGGCGCTCCCACCAGTCGAGGATGGCCTCGAAGCGGGCGATCCGGTGCGACGGCAGCCCCGAGCGTGACATCTCGTGTCCCTCGCCGGGGAACAGCAGCATCTCCGTCTCCACCCCGCGCAGCTTCAGCGCGACGAACAGCCGCTGCGCCTGCTCGACGGGACACCGCCAGTCCTGCTCGGAGTGGATGATCAGAAACGGCATGTCGATCCTGGACGCGTGGGTCAGCGGGCTGAGCTCCGCCCACCCTGCGGGATCGTTCCCGTAGAGATCGCGGGCGAACGACCAGCCGATGTCGCTGGAGCCGTGGAAGCTGTCGATCGCGTTGACCGCCCGCTCGCTGATCGCCGCCTTGAACCGTTCGCCGTGGTGGGCGGCCAGCCAGGTGGTCATGTACCCGCCGTGGGAGCCGCCGAGCACGCCGACGCGGCCGTTGTCGAGGCCGCCGCCTGCGAGGGCGGCGTCGAGGAGGGCGAGTAGGTCCATGGCCGAGACGTTGCCGACGTCGCCGATGACGGCGGCGCCGTGGGCCTGGCCGTAGCCGGAGGAGCCGCGCGGGTTGCCCATGACGACCGCGTATCCGGCGGCGGCGTAGACCTGGGCCTCGTCGAAGACGTGCCAGCCGTACTGCGTGAAGGGGCCGCCGTGGATCATCAGCAGCACCGGGTGCGGGCCGTCGCCGGTGGGGCGGACGAGCCAGCCGTGGACGGGGTAGCCGTCGGCCGCGGTGGTGGTGATCTCTTCGAGGGGCAGCGGGGTGAGGGCGGCGAAGGCGGTGAGCGTGTTCTCCTTGCCGTCGCGGAGGGCGACGAGCTCGCCTGAGCTGGCCTGGTCGGCGACGGTGGCGACGATGGTGCCCGCGGCGTGCGCGGACGTGTAGACCTCGCGCGGGCCGGAGACGAGGACCTCGGGCGCTGATCCGTCGTACGGCACGAGCAGGAGGTCGGAGGCGCCGCGGTTCTCGAACGGGAACAGCACGCCGTCGTCGGTGGTGACGATGACGCCGTTGTTGGCCAGGTGGTACGGCTCGGCGTCGGTGAGGCGGCGCGGCGGGGTGGAGCCGTCGGCCGACACGGACCAGACGCCGTAGTGCTCGGCGACGAGCGTGCGGCCGGTCGGGCCGGGGGCGGCGGCGACGAAGCAGACGGTGGCGCCGTCGGGGGTGAAGTGCGGCTGGCCGACGGAGAGGGTGGTGTCGGTGATCTGCCGGAGGCCGGTGCCGTCGGGCGCGGCGAGCCAGAGGTCGGAGTAGTGGGTGGCGCCACGGGTGTCGTGGCGGGCCGCGGTGAAGGCCAGCAGGGTGCCGTCGGGGCTCCAGCTGGGGTCGCCGTGGTCGAAGTCGCCTTCGGTCACCTGGACGGCGGGCGGCACGGAGGTGCGGGAGGCGAAGGGGTCGGCGACGAAGATGTGGGATCGGCGGTCGCCGTAGAAGCCGACATTGTCCAAACGGTACTTCAAGGTGGTGATGCGGCGGGGCCGTTCCTTGTCGGGCGAGGCGTCGCCGTACCTGCCCTCCTCGGGGACGCGGGAGACGAACGCCAGCCGACGCGAGTCGGGGCTCCACGCGGGTTTGCCCGCGCCGAGCGGCTGGTCGGTGATCTTCCATGGTTCGCCGCACGTGGTGGGCATGACGTGCAGTTGGGGGCGGCCGCCGGACTCCGCGCGGGTGAAGGCGAGCCAGCGTCCGTCGGGGGAGTAGACAGGTTCGCCGTCCTTGCGCCCGGCGGTCAGCTGCCGTGGTTCGGCGGTGCCGTCGGTGGGGACCAGCCAGAGTTCGCCGCGGTACTCGTCGGCGTCGAGGTCGGGCCGGGTCACGGCGACGACCGCGTGGGCGCCGTCTGGGGACACGGTCGGGGTGCCGAGCGTGTGCAAAAGGGAGATATCTGCGGGTTTCATGGTCGAGACACTATCCGTAGTGCCTCGGCGGAGACCGCATTGCGGAGTTCTCTGATGCCGGGGCGGCCGCGGACGGGGTGGACGGCGTTGGTGAGCAGGACGACGGTCAGCTTGTGGGCCTGGTCGACGATCAGGGAGGTGCCGGTGAAGCCGGAGTGCCCGTAGGCATCGGTGAGGGGGCCGACGACGGCGGGGTCGCCGATGCGCACGCCGAGGCCGTGGCGGAAGGCGGCGCCCTGGACGGGGTGCTCGCGGGTCATCTCGTCGGTGAGGGGGAGCCTGCCGAGGCGCAGGGCCTCGCCGAAGCGGACCAGGTCGTGGGCGGTGGAGAAGACGCCTGCGTGGCCCGCGACGCCGCCGAGGGAGTGGGCGGTCTCGTCGTGCACCTCGCCGATGGCGCGGTGGCATTCGGTCTTGGCGATGCGGGCGAGGTCGTGCCGCGTGGCGCCGATGGGGCGGTAGCCGGTGTCGGAGAGGCCGAGCGGGGTGGTGACGAGGTCGCGGACGAGAGTGTCGAGCGGGGCGCCGCCCGCGACCTCGGCGATCCGGCCGACGGTGATCATGCCGACGTCGGTGTAGAGGTAGGGGCCGCCGACCGGTGAGGTGATGGGCGTGGCGAGGATGGCGCCGAGGCGGTCGGCGGGCGGCACGTCGTCGACGCGGTGGGTCGGCTGGAGTCCCGCGGTGTGCGTGAGCAGGTGGCGCAGGGTGACGTGGGCGCGGTCGCCGTAGTGGTCGGGCAGCCAGGTGGCGACGGGAGTGTCCAGGTCGAGGCGGCCCTGGGACACCAGGGAGAGGATCACCGCGGTGGTGAACAGCTTGCTGACGGAGGCGAGGTCGAAAATGGAGTCCCTGCGGGCGGGCGGTCTGCCGGGGGCGAGCGTTCCGTCGGGGTCGGTGTAGCGGACGAGTTCGCCCGCGGCCGCCGCGTCGGCGATCTCGCCGTCCACGGCGATCACCGCGACGGCGGCGGGGACGGTGGAGGGCGTGACCGTGGCCAGGAGGTCAGCGAGCATGCCGTACCTCCCCGAGACGGGAGCCGTGCGACTCCAGCAGCGCTCGCGCCTCGTCGGCGTCGACGCCGCGCTCGATCATCACCACGGCGATCTTGGCCTGGCCGCCCGCGGCCTCCAGTGTTTCCCTGGCGGTCTCGAGGCTGGTGCCGGCGATGTCGCTGACCATGCGGGCGGCGCGGTCGGCGAGCTTGGCGTTCATCGCGGACATCTCGATCATGTTGTTTCCGTAGGTGCGGCCAAGCTTGATCATCGAGATGGTGGAGATCATGTTGAGCACCAGCTTCTGCGCGGTGCCCGCTTTGAGCCTGGTGGAGCCGGTCACCACCTCGGGTCCCACGACGACCTCGATGGCGTGCTCGGCGGCGGCCGACAGCGGCGTCCCGTGGTTGCACGACAACGCCACGGTCAGAGCTTCGCGCCGTCCGGCCTCGGACAGCGCGCCGAGCACGAACGGCGCGGTGCCGCTGGCCGAGATGCCCACGACGGAATCCAGCTCGCCGACCTCGAGTTCGGCGAGGGCCTGCTCGCCGGCAGGGAAGTCGTCCTCCGCGCCTTCCACCGACCTGGTCAGCGCGGGCCGGCCGCCCGCGATGACGCCCTGGACGAGGGAGGGGTCGGTGCCGAAGGTGGGCGGGCACTCCGAGGCGTCGAGGACGGCAAGACGGCCGGAGGTGCCCGCGCCGACGTACAGCAGCCTGCCTCCGGCCTGCATGCGGGTGGCGATCGCGTCGATGGCGGTGCTGATGGCGGGCAGGGCGGCGCCGACCGCGGCGGGCACGGTGGTGTCCGCCTGGTTCATCAGCTGGGCGATCTCCGAGGTCGGCAGCCGGTCGATCTGGCTGTAGCGCGGATCGCTCTGCTCCGTGGACAGCTCGGGGAGTGGATCAATCATGACGCTAATTTCCACCTTTGGCATCTCGTATGCAAATAAGCTTCAGATATGTCTTACGTACGCACCGGAGCCGAACGGCTGGCCGCCGATCCAGGCCTCGTGACCGGCGACCGGCTTGGCCTGATCACCAACCAGACCGGAGTGCTCCGCGATCTGACTCCCACACCCACGGTTCTGCGGAACCTGACCGCGTTGTTCAGCCCCGAGCACGGCATCAGGGGCACGGCCCAGGCCGGGTTCAGCGAGGGTTCCGGGGAGGAGTACGGCCTGCCCGTCTTCGACACCTACGCCAAGACGGGGGCCGACCTGGACGAGCTGGTGGCGGGCTCCGGCGTGGACACCCTGGTGTTCGACCTGTTCGACGTGGGCACCCGCTTCTACACCTACGTCTGGACGATGAAGGACCTGATGGAGTCGGCCAGGCGGCTGGGCGTCGGCTTCGTGGTGCTGGACCGGCCCAACCCGATCGGCGGGACCGTGGCGGAGGGCCCGCCGCTGGACCTCGCCTTCGCCAGCCCCGTGGGCGGCGCGCCGATCCCCGCCAGGCACGGGCTGACGGTGGGAGAGCTGGCGCTCCTCCTCGACCCTGAGGTGCGGGTGATCACGATGGAGGGCTGGCACAGGGACCTGCCGTTCGCCGGGACGGGACTGCCGTGGGTGATGCCTTCGGTGAACATGCCCACCCTGGACACCGCGCTGGTCTATCCGGGCACCGGGCTCATCGAGGGCACGAACCTCTCCGAGGGGCGCGGCACCACCAGGCCCTTCGAGCTGATCGGCGCGCCGTACCTGGACGACAGGTTCGCGCCCGCGCTCAACGGGCTCGGCCTGCCGGGGGTGCGCTTCCGTGACCTGTGGTTCACCCCGACGTTCAGCAAGCACGCGGGCACCGCCGTACGCGGGGTGCAGCTGCACGTCACCGACCCGCACGCGTTCCGGCCCGTTTTCACCGCGGTGTCGATGATCCATGTGGCCCGCTCGCAGCACCCCGAGGAGTTCGCGACCAACCAGTTCGCCGACCACCTGTGGGGGTCGGACACGCTGGCCCGCTGCCTGGAGGCGGGGGAGGACCCGCGCGGGCTGTGCCCGGAGCCCACCCGCCCTCGGGGTGAGCTGCTCTACCGGTGACCTCAACGCAGATCGCGCTGGTAGAGCCAGAAGACCCGCTCGGCTCGCGCGCCCACGGCGCGCGAGTAGAAGCGGAGCGGGCCCACCCAGCCGATCTGCGCCTCGGTCAGCCCCGCGGCGTGCTGGTCGGCCAGGCAGCGGCGCAGCAGCACGCCGCCCAGGCCGAGACCGCGCGCCGCGGGCGCCGTGCCCATCGGGCCGAACCATGTGGGCCTGGCGCCCCATGCGGCGAAGGCGACGACCTCGCCGTCCAGCGTGGCGTAGTGCAGACCGGTGGCGTTGGCCACCTCCCACGCCCAGTTCTTGTTCCACTCCCGCTCGACGAACGCGACGACGTGCGAGCGGTCCTCATCGGGGCCGCAGGCGTGGAGTCGCACGCCTGGCCGTCGCGGCGCCTCCTCGGCGGAGGGGACGGGGAGCGTGGCGGTCATGTTCCACGCGATGCTGTAGCGCTCGTAGCCCGCGCTCTCGGCCAGGCACGCGGCGGCGGTGTACCGCACGTCGATGCCGGGCCAGGCGTAGGCCGGCGGGTTGCCGGCGAAGCGGGCCTGCGTCGCCCCCTCGGCACGCAGCCACTCCTCCGCGGCGGCGACCAGCTCGCGCCCGCGCCCCTTGCCCTGGGCGTCAGGGTGTACGGCGAGCAGGTCGAGGTGCCCGATCGTCGGGTCGCGCTCCGACAGCGAGGCCACGGCGAAGCCGCCGTCGGTGGCCAGCGTCGTCCACCTGCGGGTGGCGGGCGGCGACATGAGCCTGTCGACCAGCGCGGGAGCCTCGGCGGCGTCGAAGGTGAGCGCCGCGCGAGCGATCTCGTGCGGGCCCATCAGCCGCGCTCCACGTGGGTGGCGACGACGCTGCGGCGCTGCGGGTGGAAGCAGGCGTGCCGCTGCGGCGCACCGTCGGTGACGCCGAGGACGGGACGGCTCGTCTCGCACTCGTCGGTCCTGAACGGGCAGCGCCTGGCGAACAGGCAGCCCCCGTCCTGGTGGCTCTCGTCCAGCGACTCCGTCGGCACGACCGGCTCGGCGCCGGGCCGCTCCAGGCCGTGCAGCACGGGGATGGCCGACAGCAGCGACTGGGTGTAGGGGTGCACGGGGTCGGCGATGATCGTGTCTACCGAGCCGCGCTCGATGACCTGGCCGCGGTAGATGACGTAAAGCTCGCCGTCGTCGCCGATGTAGCGGGCGGTTGCCACGTCGTGGGTGATGAACAGCACGCTCACGCCGAGGCTCTCGCGCAGGTCCTTCAGCAGCGCCAGGATGCCGAGCCTGAGCGACACGTCGATCATGGAGGTGGCCTCGTCGGCGACGAGCATCTCGGGGTCGACGGTGAGCGCGCGGGCGATGACCACGCGCTGGCGCATGCCGCCCGACAGCTGGTGCGGATAGCGGCCGAGGACGGAGGCGGGGTCGAGGCCGACCATGGCCAGGACCTCTTCGGCCCGCGACTCGATCCATGACTTCGGTCTGCCGGTCTGCTTGGCGCGCAGCTCGAGCGGGGCCTGGAGCGTCTGGTGGATGGTCCTGGTCGGGTTCAGCGCCGAATAGGGGTCCTGGTGGATCATCTGGATCTTGCGGAAGTGTGGCTGCCTGGCCTTCGGCTTGAGCGTCGACAGCTCGACGCCGCCGACGCTGATCTCGCCGTCGTCGTAGCTCTCCAGGCCCGCGATGATCCTGCCGAGCGTCGTCTTGCCGCAGCCGGACTCGCCGATGAAGGAGGCGGCGCCGCCCTTGGGGATCTCGAAGTCGACTCCGCGCAGGGCCTGCACGGTCCGCCCCGCCAGGACGCTTCCCCGCTGTTTGAAGGTCTTGGTGATGCCCTTGCCGCTGATCATGCGTGCTCCTTGACCTTGACCGCGTGGCAGGCGATGATCCGGTCCCCGTGCGCCAGGGCCTCGGGGTCGACGGTGTCGCAGACGTCCATGCGCAGCGGGCAGCGCTCCCTGAACACGCACCCCTCCTTCGGCACGGTGGCCAGCGTGGGCGGCCTGCCCGGCAGGGCCTGCGCCTCGTTGATGTCGCCGGTCAGGCGCGGGATGGCTCTGATCAGGCCGCGCGTGTAGGGGTGCTGGGGGTCGGCGAGCAGCTTGCGGGTGGGGCCCTGCTCGACGATCCGCCCGCCGTACATGACCGCGAGCCGGTCGGCGACCTCGGCGACCACGCCGATGTCGTGGGTGATGACCATGGTGGTCAGCCCGCGCTCGGCGTGGACCTCGCGGATGATCCGCAGGATCGTCGACTGGGTGATCATGTCGAGCGCCGTGGTGGGCTCGTCGAGCACGACCAGGTGGGCGTTGAGCACCAGCGCCAGCATGATGCCGACGCGCTGGCGCATGCCGCCCGACAGCTCGTGCTGGTGGGAGTCGAGCACGCGCGCGCCGTCCAGGCCCATCCGGCCGAGCAGCTCCTTTGCGTCCTTCACCAGGCCGCGCAGGTCCTCGACGCCGTGGGAGCGGCCGAGGTCGAGCAGCTGCTTGCCGACGGTCTTGAGCGGGTTGAGCGAGTTCTGCGCGGCCTGGAAGACGTAGCCGATGTGGGCGCCGCGCGCCTTGCGCAGCTGCTCGCCCTCGAAGGCCACCACGTTGCCCAGGTCGTCGATCTCGACGCTGCCCGCGCTGATCCGCCCTGGCGGCTGTACGGCGTTCAGCAGCGAGAAGGCCAGTGTGGACTTGCCGGAGCCGGACTCGCCGACGATGCCGGTGATCGTCCCCGCGGGCAGCTCCATGCTGACGTTCCTGACGGCGGGCAGCTCGCCCGCCGGGGTCTTGTAGACGACCGTGAGGCCGTCGATGCGCACGCCCGGCGCCTGTTTCGCCACTTCCTACTACTCCTCGCGCAGCCGGGGGTTGAAGATCTCGTCCATCGCGTCCACCACGAGCACGATCCCGAGCGTGAGCAGCAGGATCGCCAGCAGCGGAGCCAGCAGGTAGCCGAGCGCGGTCGGTGTGATCATGGCGCCGGCCTGGAAGACGGCGAGGTTGAGCATCACGCCCCAGTTGTCCGACTCGTACGGCAGGACGCCGAGGAAGAACAGGCCGACCTGCGCGTAGACGGCGCCGGTGACCGCGATGAGCATGTTCATCGCGATGTAAGGGGCCATGCTCGGGAGCAGTTCCTTCCCGATGATGTGCCTCGTGGACAGGCCGAGCCCACGCGCCGCCTCGATGAAGCCGCGCTCACGCAGGGAAAGGGTCTGCGCGCGTACGGCGCGGGCCACCCCGCCCCAGCCGAGCAGACCGAGCACCAGCCCCATCTGGAGGGGGTTGCCGAACTTCCACACCGTCGCCAGCACCAGCAACAGCGGCAGTCCGGGGATCGTGAGCTTCATGTCGGTGATCCGCATGAGCACCGTGTCCCAGCGGCCCCGCTTGAAGCCGGAGTACAGGCCGAGCGAGGTGCCGACGACCACCGTGATGAGGGCGGTCATCACGGCGCTGAGCAGCACGTAACGCGAGCCGGTGATGACCAGCGCGAGCACGTCCCTGCCCTGCGGGTCGGTGCCGAACCAGTGCTCCCAGCTCGGCGGCTGGGTGATGGCGTTGGGGTTGTCCGGGAGCTGGCCGGGGAAGAACATCGGCCCGAAGACGCCCATGAACGCGAAGCCGAGGATGATGATCACTCCGACCATGCGGCTGGGCTTGCGCTTCATCACGCGCCAGACGCCGTACCAGAAGTTGCGGCGCATGGTCGCCGAGGTGCTCTCCAGCACGATGCTCATGAGACCTCCTTCGCCGGCCTGACGAGCGAGCTGCTGTGTCTGATGGTCGGTTCGCTTCGCTCTCTCATCGGGTCTCCTCCCCGCTGCGCACCCGTGGGTCGATCACGGTGTAGAACAGGTCGGCCACGATGTTGGCCACGATGACCGACACGGTGATCAGCAGGAACGCCCCGCCCATGAGGGCGTAGTCGCGCAAGGTGATGCTGTCGATGAGCAGCCACCCGAGACCCGGATAGTTGAAGATCTTCTCGATGAACACCGCGCCGCCGAGCAGTAGTCCGAGCGAGAGCGCCAGGATCGTGAACAGCGGCAGGATCGCGTTGCGCGCGATGTAGCGGAAGATGATCGACCGCTTCATGCCGCGCAGTTCGGCGGCCAGGATGAAGTCGTCGCCGAGCACCGTCACCACGCTGGACTTCATGGCCAGGACCCAGCCGCCGTAGGCCGACAGCGCGTAGGTCGCGACCGGCAGGACGGCGTGTTCGGCCAGCGAGCCGATGTATCCGGCGTTGAAGCCCGGATCGAACAGGATGTCCACCGGCCCGTCGGCCGGCAGGATCGGGATCAGCGTGGCGAAGATGACGACCAGCAGCATCGCCAGCACGTACTGCGGGATGCCGTGCAGCAGCGAGCCGGAGATGGCCAGGGCGTCACCCAGCTTGCCGGTGCGCTTGATCGCCGCGTACACGCCCAGGATGACCCCGACCAGGAAGCTGAGCAGGGTGCCGAGCAGCACCGGTAGAACGGTCCACTTCGCCGCGTCGGTGAGGACGTCGAGGACGGGGGTGCCCGGCCTGGTGACCGAGACGCCGAGGTCGAAGCGGAGCAGGCCGCTCATGTAGTCGACGTACTGCTCCCACATCGTGCCCGACGGCAGGAAGCCGTACAGCACCTTGGTGGCCTGCATCGCCGCCTCAGGCGACATGCCCTGCTCGACGAGCTTCTCGTAACGGGCGGCGACCGGGTCGCCGGGGATGTTGTTGACGATGAAGAAGCTGATCGTGGCGACCACGAGGATCATGACGAGCCCGCGGGCCAGGTGGCCCGCGAGTCGCCGTGCGATAACCGTCATGGGTCTGTTACTGCTTCTTCTTGACCAGACCCTGCTGGATCCAGACACCAGAGGGAAGGACGCCGGTTCCGAGACGCAGGACCTCGTCGTCGTGCGGCCAGCCGGTGAAGCGGCTGTTGTTGACGAACTGGTTGTTGATGTAGTCCCACAGCTGGATGACCGGAAGATCCTGGTTGGCGGCCATGGCGAGCTGGCTCATGATCGGCTTGGCCTCGTCGGGGCCCACCGAGTTCAGCTTGCCGGTGAGCTCGCCCGGGTTGATCTTGGCGCCGTCGACCTCGATCTGCTCGGGGCTGCCCATCCAGTTGCCGGCCTCGCCCGCGGGCGAGTGCTTGACCTTGCCGCTGACGTTGGCCCAGCCGTTGGAGGCGCCGTAGAGGCGCTGGAAGATGTCGTACGGCGCGGGGCCGAGCGCGATCAGCCAGAAGCCGACGTCGTACTTACCGGCCGCCAGTTCCTCGAGGTAGACCGGGTAGTCGGCGGTGGTCACCACTTCCGCCTCGATGCCGGCCTTGATGAGCTGGCTCTTGATGTTCTCCTGGGCGGACAGCCAGTCGGAGAAGCCGGCCGGCGCGTGCATGGAGACCTTCCACGGCGTGCCGTCGGCCAGCGTCCACTTGCCGTCCTTCTTGGTCAGGCCGGCGGTCTTGAACTCCTCCTCGGCCTTGGCCGGGTCGACCTTGTACGGCTCCAGCTTGGGCAGCGTCTCGCTGATCCAGGCGTCGGCGGCCTTCTGGTGGATGCCGGTGGTGGTGGTCGCCGCGGTGCCGCCCTCGGGAGAGGCGACCTTGGTGACCTGCTCGCGGTCGATGAGGAAGGCCAGACCCCGGCGCACGTGCACGTTGTCGTAGGGCTTCTTGCTCTGGTTGAAGGCCATGCTCACGGCCACAGGGGAGTAGCCCTTGATGACCTCGCTGCCCGGCGCGGCCTTGATCCGGTTCATGACGTCGGTCGGAGCGGCGACGAAGCCCGAGTGGTCGAGCTTGCCCTGGGTGAGGTAGTTCCAGATCTGCTCGTTGCCGGTGTAGTTGAGGAACTTCACCTGGTCGGGGGCGACGTTGGCGGCGTTGAAGAAGTACTTGTTCTTGACCAGCAGCGCCTCGCCAGGGTTGACCCGCTCCAGCACGAAGGGGCCGCCCGCGACATCCTTCGGCGGGGCGAAGGCGATCACCTTCTCGCCCAGCGCGGTGATCTCCTCGCGAGCCTTCTCGGCGTCGGGGCCGTCACCGCGAGCGGTCTTGATCGTGTCCCAGATGGTGGCGGGCACCGCGTTGCTCCACACGTGAGCGGGCAGCACCGTCGTGTCGAGCACGCCGCGCGCGAACTTGGGGCTGGGGTTGGCGGGATCCTGGGTGATCTTGATGGTCTTGTCGTCGACGACCGTGACCTCGGCTGCCGCGCCCGCCGCGCCGGGTGTGACGGCGAAGGCCGTGCTGCCCTGGGTGTAGGCGAGGGCGATGGAGAGCTTCACGTCCTCGGCGGTGACCGGCTTGCCGTCGGACCACTTGGCGTTCGGCTGCAGCTTGAGCGTGATGGCGGAGTTGTCGGGGGCGATCTCCCAGCTGGCCGCCATACCCGGCAGGGCCTTGTTGGGATCCGTCAGGTGGTTCACGACCCACCCGATCTTCATCGTGGTGTAACCCGGGAAGGCGTTGCCCTTGGGGTTGTACGGATTGGCCGGGGCGCTCGCGTCGATGCCCGGCCTGTTCACGTCGATCGTGGTGAAGAGCCCGCCACCGGTGCTCCCACCACCGCCCGCGGACTTGTTGTCGGTGCTGCTGCACGCCGTCATCGTGGCGAGACCGAGCAGCGCCACTACGGCTGCTAGTCGCTTCATGTACCGCTCCGTGGGGGGCTTATCGATGGTCCGGATAGATCGGGGATTGTCCGGACCCTATGGTCAGCCCGCGGATGCGTCAATAATCTCCAGAGGTTGTGAGGTGAATGTAACTTTCCTTCATCGCACGCCGCACTGGAAAAAGGCCGTCACAGGGGGGTGGGGTCGCTCGGCGCGTGGGGACGCGCCGGGACCTCCGTAGTGTATCCGCTGGTCAGCGGGTTCCAAAGAGTTCGTTGACCTGCGTGTTGGCGGCGGTGAGCGCGGTGGTGGCGGCCTTTTGTCCCAGCCAAACCTCCTCCAGCGCCGTCTGCACGATCTGCCCGATCTCGTCGCCGTGGTCGCTGACCGGCAGCAGGAAGGTGCCGTCCTTGGCCTCGGCGATGGAGGTGAAGGCCGACACATCACGCCCCGCCTTCTCGTGCGCCTTCATCGCCCGCTCGGCCGAGGAGTTGATGGCGGGGAAGACCACGGCGCTGTCGCCCACGATGTCCTGGCAGCCGGTCGAGCCGAGGAACTTCACCCACTTCCACGCCGCCTCCTTGTGCTGGGTGCCGGAGTAGACGACGTCGGCCAGGCCGTTGAAGGCGGACTTGCGCCCCTGCGGGCCCTCGGGCAGCGGCGCGAAGGCGAACTTGTCCGTCGCCAGATAGGTGTTGATCATCCAGGAGCCGGTGATGCCCAGGGCGGCCTTGCCCGAGTCGAGCACCGAGTCCACGCCCAGCGAGCTCGCCTTGTCGTAGGTGGCGGTGTAGCCCTTGTCGCTGAGGCGCTTGAACCACTCGACGGTCTCGGCGAGCTTCGGGCTGTCGTAGAAGTACTTGGTGCCGAACGGGTTCTTGTCGATGAAGCTGAAGCCGTTGGAGACGGCCAGGTCGCCCCAGCCGTTCTGGCCGAGCGCGCCGTCGCGCAACTCGGGGATGTAGCCGTGGACGGCCACCTTGCCCTTGTCGAAGCCCGGTTCGTCGCCGCGCTTGCCCGCCGAGTCGACGGTGAGCCTGGCGATCGCCTTCTCGAACGTGCCGCCGTCGGCGGGGTTCCAGGTGAGGTTCTTGAGGTCGACGCCCGCCTTCTTGGCCTGCTCGACGTTGTAGACGACGGCCATGGTGTCCCAGTCCTTGGGCAGGCCGTACCGCTTGCCGTCCTTGACCCACGGCTCGGCCAGGCCCGCGCGGTACTGCGTCAGGTCCACCTTGTCGGCCTTGACCATCGGCTCGATGTCGAGCAGCTGGCCGTTCTTGACGAACTGCGGGTAGTAGGAGGCCTGCATGGTGATCACGTCGGGGGCCTCGCCCGAGACCATCTGGGTGGTGAGGTTCTGCCAGTACTGTTCCCACCCGCTCTGCTGGATCTTGATCGTGATGCCCGGATTGGCCTTCTGGAAGGCGTCCGCGCACTTCTGGTAGACGCCCTGCTGGACGTCGTCCCACAGACCGTAGGTGAGTGTGACCTTCCCGCCGTCCTCCTGCGCGGAGGCGCCGCAGGCGGCCGTCAGCAGCAGTACGGCGAGCGCCGCCGCTCTTCTCATGGGTAGAACCCTCCTATTTGAGCCCACTGAACTGGATGGAGTCCACGAGGCGGCGGCCGAAGAAGACCAGCAGCAACAGGACGGGGATCACCGACAGCGCCGAGCCGGCCATCAGGCCTGTCCAGTCGGGCGCGTTGTTCGGTGACTGCTTGAGGAAGATGCCGAGCGCGGCGGTCAGCACGCGCGTCTCCTCGCCCGGCGCGATCAGCAGCGGCCACAGGTAGTCGTTCCACGCCCAGACCGCCGTGGTCAGGGCGAGGGTGAGCAGCGGGCCCCTGGTCATGGGCAGCACGACCCGCCAGAACAACGTCCACTTGCCCGCGCCGTCGATCGTCGCGGCCTGCTCGACCTCGCGGGGGAAGCCCAGGAAGAACTGCCGCAGGAAGAAGATCGCGAAAGGCGTCATCAGCATGCTGGGCGCGACCAGGCCCTGGAAGGTGTTGAGCCAGCCGAGCTGCTTGACCACCGCGAAGCTGGGTAGCAGCGTGAAGATCGGCGGCACCATCAGCGCGGCGACGAACAGCCCGAACAACGCGTCCCTGAAGGGGAAGCGGAGCCTGGCGAAGGCGTAGCCGGCCATCGCGCAGAACAACGTCTGCGCCACCGTGATCAGGCCGGTGTAGATGAAGGAGTTGCGCAGGTAGAGGAAGAAGTCGAGGTTGGCGCCCGAGCCTCCGGCGGCCCTGGTCTCCTCGCGGGTGGTGAGGCCGAGCACGCGCTCGAAGTTGATCAGCGTGGGGTGCTCGGGCAGCAGCGCGAAGTTGTCGGTGGCCAGCTCCCTGCCGGGCGTGATGGCGGTGCGCAGCATCCAGTAGAAGGGGAAGAGCGTGATCAGGATGGCCAGGGCGAGGCAGGCCCACGCGAGGATTCGTCTCATGCCAGGTCCGAGGTCGAGGCGCGGAGAATGCGCATCTGGACGAAGGTCAGCACGCCGAGGATGAGCACCAGCGTGAGGGCCATCGCCGAGGCGTAGCCCATCTTGAAGTGGGTGAAGGCCTGCTCGTAGATGTAGTAGTAGATGACCCTGGTGGCGTTGACGGGACCGCCCTTGGTGGTCACGGCGACGGTGTCGAACAGCTGGAACGACCCGATCAGCGACACGACCAGCACGAACGCCAGGATCGGCCGCATCAGCGGCAGGGTGACCCTGAAGAAGGTGCGCAGCTCGCCGGCGCCGTCGAGGGCGGCGGCCTCGTAGACCTGCTTGGGCACCAGGCACATCCCCGCGTACAGCAGCAGCGCCGTGTAGCCGGTCGAGGTCCATGCGTTGATCATGGAGACGCTCGGCATGGCCAGGTCGGGCGCGGTCAGGAAGCCCTGGTTGTCCAGGCCCATGCCGGTCAGCAGGTGGTTGAAGAAGCCGAGGTCGGCGTCCAGCAGCCACATCCAGAGCAGGCCGACCGTCACGTTCGGCACCAGCCACGGCACCACCAGCAGCGAGCGCAGCACGAGCGAGCGGGTCAGCCGGTGCATGAGCGCGGCCAGGAACAGGCCGCCGACCATCTGGACGGTGATCGTCAGCACCACGTAGTAGCCGGTGACCGCGAGGGAGTTCCAGAACAGCGAGTCGTGAAGGAGCGTCACGAAGTTGTCGGCGCCCACGAAGGCGGGCTCCGACAGCAGGTTCCAGTCCGTCATCGAGTACCAGGTGCCGAGCAGGGCCGGATACACGTAGAAGACGCCGAAGCCGACCAGCGCGGGAGCGAGGAAGACCAGGGCTACTCGTCTGTCGTCGCGCCCTCGCTTCGGCAGCGAGAGTGTGGACACGGGGCCCACTCTTGGGGAACTTGCGAAAACTTGTCAATACCTTCGCTCAGAATCCATTTTTGAAAGACTTGACAAGTAAGTGAAGGCGCTGAGAACGTTCCTGCCCATGGCCACAACAGACTTCGACCTGCTCGTCGTGGGGGACGCCAACCCCGATGTGATCGTGTCGGGGACGCCCTCCACGCTTGCCTTCGGGCAGCGCGAGCAGCTGGTCGAGACGGGGGAGCTGGTGCTCGGCGGATCGGCCGCGATCACCGCCTGCGGGGCCGCCAGGCTCGGCCTGCGCACCGCCTTCATCGGCAGGGTCGGCGCCGACGCGGCGGGCGAGTTCGTCCTGTACACGCTCGCCGGGCGCGGAGTGGACACCTCCGCCTGCGTCGTCGACCCCGCCAGACCCACCGCGCTGACCGTGGTGCTCGTGCGCGGAGCCGACAGGGCGATCCTGACCTCGCCGGGATGTCTGCCCGACCCGTGGGAGGTCCCGCCCTCGCTGGTCGCCAGGACCGCCCACGTGCACGTCTCCTCCTTCTTCCTGCAGCCGGGGCTGGACGTCGCAGGACTGTTCCGTACGGCACGCGAACTCGGCGTCGGCACCTCGCTCGACACCAACGACGACCCGGCGGGGGAGTGGAAGGGGCTGGAACAGGTCATCGGCCTGACCGACGTCCTGCTCCCCAACGACGCCGAGGCCCTCGCGATCGCCGGGCTCGCCGGTCACGACGTGACGGCCGCGGCACGCGCGCTGGCCGCCAGGGGAACGCTGCCCGTCGTGAAAAGGGGCGCGTCCGGCGCCCTGGCCTGGCCGCCGGAGGGCCCCGTGCACGCCCCCTCGGACCCGAACCCCGCGTTCGTGGACGCCGTGGGCGCGGGCGACAGCTTCAACGCCGGATTCCTCGCCGCCAGGCTCAACGGGCTGCCGCTGGAGGCATGCCTGCGGCTCGCTGTCAGGGCGGGCACTCTTTCCACCCGAGCCGCGGGGGGCACAGCGGCGCAACCGACCTGGGAGGAAGCAACCTCATGAGAAACCCCAAGATCGTGTTCGTGGGCGCGGGAAGCGTCGTCTTCACGCAGGGGCTGCTCGCCGACCTTCTGCGCTATCCCGAGCTGTCCTCACTCCATCTCTCACTGCACGACATCGACCCCGAGCGGCTCCAGGTCGCCGAGGCAGTCGCCCACCGCATCGCCGAGGCCAGGGGCGCCAAGCCGCGCATCACCGCCAGCCTCGACCGGCGCGCCGCCCTCGACGGCGCCGACTTCGTGATCAACATGATCCAGGTCGGCGGGCACGCCTCCACCGTCACCGACTTCGAGATCCCCGCCCGTTACGGCCTGCGGCAGACCATCGCCGACACCATCGGCGCCGGCGGCGTGTTCCGGGCGCTGCGCACCTTCCCCGTGCTCGACGCCCTGGCCGCCGACATGGCCGCCGCGTGCCCCGACGCGCTGCTGATGAACTACACCAACCCGATGGCCATGAACGTCTGGTACCTGTCCGGCAAGGTGCGCAACGTCGTCGGCCTGTGCCACTCGGTCTACTGGACGACGCGCGGGCTCGCCGAACTGGTCGGCGTGCCGTACGAGGAGGTCACCTACCAGGCGGCCGGCGTCAACCACCAGGCCTGGCTGCTGCGCTTCGAGCGCGAGGGAGAGAACCTCTACGACAGGCTCGACGCCCGCATCGACACCGACGCCGAGCTGCGGCGCAGGGTCCGCGTGGAGATGTACCGGCGCCTGGGCCACTACCCGACCGAGACCAGCGAGCACTCGGCCGAGTACGTGCCATGGCTGCTGCGCCACGCCGGCGAGATCGACAGGCTGCGCATCCCCGTCGGGGAGTACCTGCGGGTCAGCGAGGAGAACGTGCGCGAGTACAAGCGCACCCGCGAAGCCGTACGGCACGGCGCCGAGCTGGAGATCGCCGGCACCGACGAGTACGCGCCGCAGATCATCCACAGCATGGTCACCGGCACGCCGCGCGTCGTCTACGGCAACGTGGTCAACGACGGGCTGATCTCCAACCTGCCCGACGGCTGCGTGGTCGAGGTGCCGTGCGCGGTCGACGCCGCCGGCGTGCGGCCCACCCGCGCCGGCGCGCTGCCGCCGCAGTGCGCGGCGCTCAACCGCGCCTACGTCAACGTCAACGAGCTCACCGTCCGCGCGGCGGAGGAGGGCAGGCCCGAGCACGTACGGCACGCCGTCATGGTCGACCCGAACGCCTCGGCCACCCTGTCGCTGGACGACATCTGGCGCATGTGCGACGACCTGACCGTGGCCCACGGCGACCTGCTGCCGGAGTCGCTGCGGGTCACGCTGGCGAGCTAGCCGGCCAGTTCCACCTTCAGGCCCCGCTCCCGCAGCCTGGCCACCGCGTCGGGATCGGCCGACTCGCCGGTGATCAGCAGGTCGACGCCGGACAGCGGGCAGATCGGGGCCAGCTCGACCCTGCCGAGCTTGGTCGAGTCGGCCACCATGATCCGCCTGCCGGCCGCCCGCAGCATCCGCTGCTTCATCTCGGCGTCCGGCAGGTTGACGTTGGTGAAGCCGCTGTCGAGGCCGACGCCGCCACAGCCGAGGAACACCGTGCTCGCCCTGATCCCGTCGAGCAGCCTGCCTCCCATGGGGTCGACCAGCGAATGTTGCTGGCGGCGCAGGCTGCCGCCGGTGACCACGACGGAGAAGCGGGGGATGGCGGGCTCCAGCTCCAGCGCGGTGCGAAGGCCGTTGGTGAAGACCGTCACCTCGGTCAGGTCGGCGCGGGCCACCAACTCTCTGGCCACGTAGGCGGTGGTGGTGCCCGCGCCCATCAGCACGCTCTCGCCCGAACTGATCAGGCGGGCGGCGGCCTTGGCGATCAGGCCCTTCTCCACCGCGGCGGCGCCGAGCGACATCTCGAACGACGCCTCGGTGAGCGCGGGCCCCGCGGCGACCGCGCCGCCGCGGACCCTGCGCACCTTGCCCTGCTCCTCCAGCGCGTCGAGATCGGCGCGGACGGTCACGCCGGAGACGCCGAACGCCTCGGCCAGCTCGTTGACCCTGGCGAAGTCCTGCTCTCTCAGCAGGCCGAGCATGCGCTCGCGGCGCACCTCCGTCGGCATCGACTCCTTCACCGGCGCACCGCCTCCGGCAGCAGGTCGCCGTGGGCGGCCAGCAGTTCCTCGCAGAGCGCCTCGATGGCGGGCAGAGGGAGCGTCGCGGCGGTGTTCGGGTCGAGCATCGCCGCGTGCAGGACGTGCCTGCGGTCGCCGTCGAGCACCGCCCGCACGGTCAGCTCGACGACGTTGAGGAAGGTCCGGTTGAGCGCGGCGAGCTGGATCGGCAGCTCGCCGACCCGTTGCGGGCGGATGCCCTTCGCGTCGACGACCGCGGGCACCTCCACGCACGCCTCCTCCGGCAGGTTGCCGATCAGGCCGCCATTGCGGACGTTCACGTGGACGAGCTTCTCCTGCCCCGTCAGCATGGCCAGCAGCGCCGCCGCCGCGGGCTCCTGGTGCTGCCACCTGATGAGCAGCGGCCTGCCGGCCGCCAGCGACCGCCGGGTCTCCTCGTAGATGTGCAGGGACATGCCCGCCCTGCGCAGGTACTCCTCCACCGGCACGCCCAGCCTGGAGGTCTCCGCCGCGTGGCGCATGATCCACGGGACGTACTCGGCGGCGTGCTCGCTCGACTCGGTGGGGAAGAAGCCGAAGCGGCGGTACATCTCCACCCTGACGTGGCTCTTCAGCTCGGCGTCCGCCGACAGCGCCGCGTCGAGGTCGGGATAGAGGGAACGGCCTTCGGCGTCGGCGAAGACGAGCACGAACGACTGGTGGTTGACGCCCGCGCTGCGCAGGGTCAGCTCGTCGAGGTCGCGGCCCACGAGGTCGGCCAGGTAGGCGTGGGTGTCGCAGACGGCGTGACATACCCCGGCGAACCTGGTGAAACCCGTCGCCTCGTGCATCGCCCACCCGGTCATCGCCATCGGGTCGGTGTGGCTGAGCAGCCACGCGTCAGGACACAGCTCGATCAGCTCGCGGCCCAGCTCGACCGCGGCGGGGATGGTGCGCAGGCCTCTGAAGATGCCGCCGATGCCGATCGTGTCGCCGATGGTCTGACGCAGGCCGTACCGGTGGGGGATCTGGAAGTCGCGCAGCGTCGCCTCGAAGCCGCCGACCTCGATCGTGGCGACCACATGGTCGGCGCCGTCGAGCGCGCGCCGCCTGTCGGTGTGGCCGATGACGCGCGCCCCCGCGCCGGCCTCCGCGTTCAGCGTCCTGGCGAGGGCCTCGGCGGTGGCGAGCCTGGCCGGGTCGTCGTCGTGCAGGACGATGTCGAGGCGGCCGTGCAGCTGCTCGGACAGGAAGAGGTCCGACAGGATCCTGCGCGTCGGCTCGACGTTTCCCGCCCCGACGAAGACGATCCGCGACATCCGCACCTCCAACCTGGGCGACCAGTATTCCACGACCGCGTCTTGCTCGAAGCTGTTGAAATATCAGGTCGACTGCGCAACTCTAGACGCGTGCTGGCGTGGGCACCCCGATCTCCCTGGGCCACGCCACCGCTCGCGAGCCACGGGCCTGGCCGCGAGGCGGAGTGCGGAACAGCATGCCTGGCGCCCTTGCCGATCATCAAGCGAGGAGAAGCATGCGAGCCTTACAGATCCTTGCCGCCACCCTGCTCACCTGGGTGGCCTTCATCGTCGTCCCCGCATCTGCCCAGGCGGCCGCACCGCCGCCGCCGACCCCCTGCCCCGGCTGCTGGAAACCGGCGCTGAACACCAGCTGGCAGTGGCAGCTGTCGTCGGTGCCAGGCGAGCCGTTCCTCAACGTCACCATGTACGACATCGACGGCTTCAACGCCACCGCGGCCACCGTCAGGCGTCTGCACGAGACCAAGGCGGGCCGCAAGGTCGTCTGCTACATCAGCGCGGGCTCCTACGAGGACTGGCGGCCCGACGCCGCCCAGTTCCCCGCCTCCGTCCTCGGCGCCAACCTCGACGAGTGGCCCGGTGAACGCTGGCTGGACATCAGACAGTACGGCGGGCCGCTCGGGCAGGTCATGCGGGCGCGCATGGACATGTGCAAGTCCAAGGGCTTCGACGCGATCGAGTTCGACAACGTCGACGGCTACACCAACGAGACGGGTTTCCCGCTGACGGCGGCCCACCAGATCGCCTACAACGCGTGGCTGGCAAACGAGGCCCACGCCCGCGGGCTCTCGGTGGGACTGAAGAACGACATCGCGCAGATCCCGCAGCTGCTGCCGTACTTCGACTGGGCGCTGAACGAGCAGTGCTGGCAGTACGGCGAGTGCACGACAGGGCAGAACGGCGACCACGGCTACGACCAGTTCGTGGGCGCGGGCAAGGCGGTGTTCACCGTGGAGTACGAGCTGGGCACCTCGAAGTTCTGCGCCAAGTCCAACGCGCAGAACTTCAACTCCTTGCGCAAGAACTACGAGCTGGACGCCTACCGGGTGGCCTGCCGCTAGAACCACCTGGGCCGACGATCGAAGTCGGCCCGCTCGGGCCGGGCTCTCGGGGGCGCCCGGCCCTCACCGAATGCGGGGCACCCGCCGGACGGCCACGGGTGCCTCCCGGTCAGATGGGCGCGGGCGTCTCCGGCTGGGCGCCGGAGACCAGCCGCTGCGTGCGCCGCGTAATCGCGCCGCTCCAGGTGTCCGGCGCCACGGTGAACCTTCCCGCCCCCACGGCCGCGAGAGCGTCGTCGGCGATGGCCGCGGGATCCTCGCCCACGGTCGACATGCCGGTCCGGACCAGGGCGGGGCACAGCAACGTCACGCCGATCGGCGTGTCCGCGAGCGCCAGCGCGGCCTGCTCGGCGACGGCGACGACGGCGTGCTTGGAAGCCGGGTAGGCGCCGCCGGTGGGAAAGGTCACCAGCCCCGCAAGAGAGGCCGTGATCAGGATGTGCCCGGGCCGGCCTGCCACGAGCATCGGCGGGACGAACGAACGTAGCCCGTTGGTCACACCGCCCACGTTCACCGCGAACACGTTGTCCCAGTCCTCGGCGCTCACTTCCCACGGCGCGCCCAGGTCCTTGCCGACGATGCCCGCGTTCAGGCACACCAGTTGAACGCCCGGCGCGGCGGCGGCGAGAGCGTCCATCGCCCCGGGGTCGGAGACGTCGGTCGGGACCGCTTCGGCTCCCAGCTCAGCGGCGACCTCGGCGAGCGCCGCCGCGTCGCTGTCGGCGAGCACGACGTGCGCCCCTGCCGAGCGAAGACGCGTGGCGAGGGCTCTCCCGATTCCGCTCGCGGCGCCAGTGACGACGGCACTGGTGATGTCCATGGCCTACCTCTCGATCAGCGTCGCTCTCGACAGTCCGCACGCGATCATCCCGCACCGTGATCGACAGCGCACGCGTATATCCATGTGGCGGCGGACGCGGGGGATGGCATGCTGGCAAGGTGGTCGTACGCCTTCGCATCGCCGCAGAGCTGAGACTGTTCCTGCCGGTGGCCCGTCGCCAGGAGTGGCACGAGGTGCCGCTCGACGCCACCGCCACGGTCGGGCACCTGGTCGAGTCGCTCGGCATCCCGCTGACCGAGGTCGGGCCGATGAGAGCCGGCGACCTCGGGGTCGAGCCCTCGTACCAGCCCGCCGAGGGCGACGTGGTCGAGGTGCCGCCGGTGCCGCGCCCGCAGCGGCTGCCGGAGGGGCCGCGGTTCCTGCTGGACGTGCACCTGGGCACACTGGCCAGGCGGCTTCGGCTGCTGGGCATCGACACCGCCTACCACAACGACATGGACGACCCCTCGCTCGTCGCCCAGGCCAACGAGGAGCGGCGGGTGCTGCTGACGCAGGATCGCGGGCTGCTGCGCCGCCGCGCGCTGTGGCTGGGCGCGTACGTGCGGGGTTCGCGCGCGGAGGAGCAGCTCAACGACCTGCTCGGGCGGTTCGCGCCGCCGTTGCGGCCGTGGACGCGGTGCACGGCGTGCAACGGCGAGCTGGTCCCGGTCGGCAAGGACGAGGTCGCGCCGCTGCTCGAGATGGGCACCCGGCGCAACTACGACGCCTACGGCCAGTGCACCGAGTGCGGGCAGGTCTACTGGCACGGCGCGCACAGCGACCACCTGGAGGAGATCGTGCGCACGGCGTACGCGCACCCGGCGACGCGCACCACCTCGGGCCGGTAGCGCCGCCGCGGCGGGAGGTCCCCCGAACCCGTGAGTGTCGCGGTTCTAGATCGTGTCCCAGGGCACGGCGTCGTAGAGGCCGAGCAGGCGGGTCGCGAACGCGTCGTCCAGCTTCAGCGTGCCTTCCTCCAGCCTGCCGACCATGACGACGCCGTGGGAGTTGGTGAGGAAGACCGCCTCGTGGGAGCGCAGGTCGGAGACCCTGATGGGCCGCCGTTCCTGGGGGATGCCCGCCGATCGCAGCGCCCGTTCCATCAGCTGCATGGTGATGCCGCGCAGCATCGGCGCGTCGGGCCAGACGACGGCGGTCCCGTCGAAGCAGCCGAGGTTCGTGATCAAACCTTCGGAGATCAGTCCGTCGGGGGTGGTGAGCAGCCCCTCGTCGTACCCTTCCGCGTCGACCCGCCGGCCGTGGTAGGCCTGGGGGAAGCCGCCCATGTGCTTGATGTGCGGCAGGAAGCGCTGGTACACGACCGGTTTGACGCTCCGCGGCTCGGTGGCCACGTCGATGGGCGGGCGCGCGCTGACGAACACGTGCGGGCCGTCGTCGGCCGCCAGCACGTAGACGCGGACGCTCGCGTCGGTGCGGTCGCCGCCGAGCGCGGTCCTGATCGACCCGACGACGAGCTCGGTGTCGAGGTCGAGGTCGAAGAGCTCGCGGGTGGCCGCGGTCAGGCGGGTCAGGTGCAGGTCGAGGCCGCGGGTGCGCCGGTCGCGTACCTGCATGGCGGTGAAGTGGCCGTAGCGGGCGAGGAGCGGCAGGCCGGCGTCCGGCCCCGCGACCCGGCCGTCGATGACGGTGATCACGTGACCAGCCTACGCCGGACGCCCGCCCGCCCCCGTGGTGCTTGTAGCAAGCGTTTGGTTTGATCCAGGCATGGACGAACGTGAGGTCGCCGACCGGCTGGAGATCGCCGATGTGCTCGCCCGCTACACCAGGGCCGTCGACACGGGGGAGTGGGACAGGCTCTCGGAGGTGTTCACCGCCGACGCCGTGATCGACTACCGGGCGGCGGGCGGGATCGCCGGGGGACTGGAGGAGGTCAGGGAATGGCTGGCCGAGGTGCTCGCGCACTGGCCCGGGCGGCTGCACCTGATCGGCGCGCCGGTCGTCGACTTCACCGGCGACGGGACCGCCCGGGAGGCCGTGGTCCTCGCGCCGTTCACCGACACGCTGGCGCCCTCGAGGGAGATGACGGACGCCGGGGCCAAGGGGTTCTGCCGGGGTGGCGGCTGGTACCGGCACCGCATGATCCGCACCCCCGAGGGGTGGAGGAGCAGGGAACTGGTCGAGGAGCAGTCCTGGCGCACGATCGGCTGACGACGTGACGGCGGCCCGCCCCGCACGCCGGAACGGCGTGATGGACGGGCCCCGGCCCCGTGATCGCGGTGGGCTATCGGGTGCCTGCCGTACCAGATGGCGAGAGCCTGCTCAACGCCAGCGACGCGTACAGCGCCGCGCCGTCCGGCAGGACGGCGTCGTCGAACAGGGCCTCGGGGGAGTGGTTGTACGGCGCGTCGGCCGGGTCGCGGTCGGGCGGGCACGCGCCGAGGAAGACGAACGCGCCCGGCACGTCCTCCAGCACGTAGGAGAAGTCCTCTGACCCGGTGACCGGCTGCGGGGCCACGAAGAAGCGGCCGGGACCGAAGAGCCCGTCGATGGTCTCCCCCGCGAACGACGCCTCGTCCGGGGTGTTGACCGTGACCGGGTAGCCCATGCCGAACGAGGCCTCGACCCGCAGGCCGTGCGCCGCGCCGATGCCCTCGACGAGCTGGACGGCGCGCTGCTTGATGCGGGCCCTGCTGCCCTTGCTGAAGGTCCTGATCGTGGCGGAGAAGCGGGCGTCGTCGGGGATGACGTTGTCGACGGTGCCGGCGTGGAAGCTGCCGACGGTCACCACGACGGGGTCGAACACGTCGAAGGCCCTGGTCACCAGCGTCTGCAGGGCGGTGACCATCTCGCACGCGGCGGGGATGGGGTCCTGGGCGCGCTGAGGCGTGGAGCCGTGGCCGCCCCTGCCGATCACGTGGACGTTCAGCGTGTCCGCCGCGGCCATGATGGGCCCGCCGCGCGAGGAGAAGACGCCGGGCGGCAGCATCGCCGAGACCACGTGCATGCCGTACGCGGCCACGACCCTCGAGCCCGCGGCGTCGAGCACGCCCTCGTCGATCATGAACCTGGCGCCCTCGTAGCCTTCCTCGCCCGGCTGGAACATGAACACCACGTCGCCCGCCAGCTCCTCCCGCCTGGCGGCGAGCAGGTGCGCGGCCCCCGCCAGCATCGAGGTGTGCAGGTCGTGGCCGCAGGCGTGCATCCTGCCCTCGTGGGAGGAGATGTACGGCAGGCCGTTGCGCTCGGCGACGGGCAGCGCGTCCATGTCGCCCCTGAGCAGGACCGAGGGCCCCGGCCTGCCGCCGCGCAGCACCGCGGTGACCGAGCTGAGCGACTCGCCCGTGCTGATCTCCAGCGGCAGGCCGTCGAGCGCGGCGAGCACCTTCTCCTGCGTGATGGGGAGATGGAGACCGACCTCAGGAGTGGTGTGCAGAGAGTGACGGAGCTGGACTAGCTCGTCCCGCAGGTCCTGGGCTGATTCAAGAAGCGACATGAAGCACATTCTTCATGTGTCTGCCATAGGGCGGACAAGTGGTCGTTTGTAGGATGGCCAGGTGACTGAGCGTAAGCCCATCCAGAGCTGGTTGTCCGACATGGACGGTGTTCTCGT
Organism: Nonomuraea sp. NPDC049152; assembly: GCF_040648355.1. Taxonomy (NCBI): domain Bacteria; kingdom Bacillati; phylum Actinomycetota; class Actinomycetes; order Streptosporangiales; family Streptosporangiaceae; genus Nonomuraea; species Nonomuraea sp. NPDC049152. The sequence goes on from NZ_JBEZDO010000009.1 coordinate 25,915, forward strand.
GCACGAGGGCCATCCCGTCCCCGGTGCCGACGTGTTCATCAAGCGCCTGCGCGATTCGGGCAAGAGTTTCAGGGTGCTCACCAACAACTCCATCTACACCCCCAGGGATCTCGCGGTACGGCTGCGCGTGGCGGGCCTGGAGGTGCCGGAGGAGGCCATCTTCACCTCGGCGATGGCGACCGCGCGCTTCCTCGACGACCAGCGTCCCGGGGGGTCGGCCTACGTGATCGGCGAGGCGGGGCTGACGACGGCGCTGCACGAGACCGGCTACGTGCTGACCGACATCAACCCCGAGTACGTGGTGCTCGGCGAGACGCGCACCTACAGCTTCACGCAGATCACGAAGGCGATCCGGCTGATCGAGGGCGGCGCCCGCTTCATCGCGACGAATCCGGATCCGGTGGGGCCGTCGAACGAGGGCTCGCTGCCCGCGTGCGGCGCGGTGGCCGCGATGATCACCAAGGCCACGGGCGTCGATCCGTACTTCATCGGCAAGCCCAACCCCATGATGATGCGTCACGCGCTGAACGCCATCGGGGGCCACAGCGAGACCACCGCGATGATCGGCGACCGGATGGACACCGACATCGTCTGCGGCATGGAGGCGGGCCTCTACACCATCCTCGTGCTGAGCGGTGTGATGCAGCGCGAGCAGATCGAGCGCTTCCCGTTCCGCCCTTCGCTGGTGGTGGAGTCCGTGGCCGACCTCGTCGAAAGGGTCTGATTCCTGCCGCGTTCTGTCAGGTACGGCTGGCAGGCTGGCCTCATGCACCGCATCTACCTGGAGCTCGGTCCCAAGAAGGTGTTCGCCTGCTCGCTCGACTGGCCGGGCTGGTGCCGCGTCGACAAGACCGAGGAGCTGGCCATCGGCCGGCTGGCCGACTACGCCCCGCGCTACCGGGTGATCGCCGAGCGCGCCGGCCTGGACTTCGTGCCCGGTGAGCCCGTCGTGGTCGAGTGGGTCAAGGGCACCAGCACCACCGACTTCGGCGCGCCGGACGCCCAGCCCGCCGCCGACTCCGAGCCCGTCGACCCCGCGACGGCCGCCCGCGACGTGGCACTGCTGAGGGCGGCATGGGCGCTGTTCGACGAGACCGCCGCCGTCACCCCCGAGGAGCTGCGCAAGGGGCCGCGCGGCGGTGGGCGCGACCGCTCCAAGATGGTCGACCACGTGACCGAGGCCGAACGCGCCTACGCCCGCAAACTCGGCGTGAGGCGCCCGCCGTTCACGTCCGTCGCCGACCGTGACGCCATGCGCGAGGAGCTGGCGGCGGTCCTGCTGGAGGGCCGCTCGGTGGCCTGGTCCAGCCGCTACGCCTGCCGCCGCGTCGCCTGGCACGTCATCGATCACCTCTGGGAGATGGAGGACCGCAGGTCGTTCTCGTAGGCGAGGATGACCAGCTGGACCCTGTCCCTGACGCCCAGCTTGGTGATCGCGCGCGAGATGTGCGTCTTGACGGTCAGCGGGCTGATCACCAGCCGGCGACCGATCTCCTCGTTCGACAGCCCGGCGGCGATCAGGTCCACGACCTCCAGCTCGCGTGCCGTCAGCGCGTCCAGGGTGCCCGAGGGCGCGGGGCGGCTCGCGAAGCGCTCGACGACCCTGCGGGTGACGCCAGGCGACAGCAGCGAGTCGCCCGCGTGCACGACCGCGACGGCGCGGCGCAGCTCGGCCGGCTCGACGTCTTTGGTCAGGAAGCCGCTGGCGCCGGCGCGAAGGGCCGCGAAGACGTTCTCGTCGGTGTCGAACGTGGTCAGGATGATGATCCGGCAGCCGGGCAGCTCGGCGAGGATGCGCCTGGTGGCGGCGATGCCGTCCGAGCCGGGCATGCGGATGTCCATCAGCACCACGTCGGGCTTCAGTCGGAGCGCCTGCCGTACCGCCTCCTCGCCGGTGCCGGCCTCGCCGACCACGGCGATCTCCTCGTCCTTGGCCAGCAGGGCGCGGAAGCCCGCGCGCACCAGCGCCTGGTCGTCGGCGAGCAGCACGTCGATCGTCATACCGGCAATCCTGCCCTGACGGCGAAGCCGTCGTCGGCCTCGATCTCCAGCCAGCCGCCGAGGGCGGTGACCCGCTCACGCATGCCGGTCAGGCCGTGGCCCTCGGCGTAGGTGACGGGACCCGCGCCGTCGTCGACCACCTCGACCCGCACCTGGCGGGAGGAGTAGTCCAGGTGGACGAGCAGGCGGCGCGCGTCGGAGTGCTTCAGCGCGTTGGTCATCGCCTCCTGCGCGATGCGGAAGGCGGCCATGGCCTGCGCGGCGGGCACCTCGGTGGGGTCGCCGCGCTCGTCGAGGGTCACGTCGAGCCCCGCCTCCCTCGCCCTGGCGACCAGGTCGGCGATCGAGGAGAGCTCGGGCTGGGGTTCGCCCGACACGTCGCGCAGCACGCCGATCAGCGACTTGAGGTCGGCCATCGCCTTCTTGCGGACGCCGGAGGCGACTCTGATGGCGTCCTTGGCCTCCGGCAGCGAATCGGCCTCGCCGGCGACGTTCAGGTGGAGGCCGACGACGGTGAGGGTGTGCGCGACGACGTCGTGCAGCTCCCTGGCGATCTGCAGCCGCTGCTCGGCCAGCCTGGTGGTGGCGGCCTCGCGCAGCCTGGCCTCGTGCTCGGCCCGCCAGCGCAGGTGCTGGCGGTAGCCGTGGGCCAGGGCCAGCACCAGGGCTAGCCACAGCAGCTCCGCGCCGCCCCTGGTCAGCTCCATGGCGGGAGCGACCGCGGCGGTCAGGGTGAGCACGCAGATCCCGGCCGTCCACGTCAGGTTCGCCAGCCCGGCGGTGAAGACCGCGATCGTCATCGGCCAGATGACACCGCCCTCGAACAGCCCGCCGTACTGGGCGCCCAGCAGCGCAGCCGCCGACAGCGCCAGCACGGTCACGGGAGCGCGCCTTCTGGCCAGCAGCAACAGGCCGAGCGCGATCGCGACGGGAATCGTGCCGTTCCAGGTCAGCGGGGCGCCGACGGAGGCGAGCGAGGTCAGGGCGCAGATCGTGGTGAGGAGGGCGAGCACGGCGTCGAGAAGCAGGAGGGGCATGCCGCGAACGCTAACGAGCGCGGTGCCCTCGGGTCGTCCTCCTTCGCGAGTCATCCGACTACATCGATCGATGTATGAGGCGGGGCAGCGAGGTGATGTGCGCGGCGAGGTAGTCGCCGAGGGCCTCGGGGACCAGCCGCCGCGAGGTGATCTCGGCGGGGTCGAGGGGGAGCCGCTCGACGTCGTAGACGCCGCTCGCGGGATCCTCAGACTCGGGACCGTGGCGCAGCGCGGGATCCATGCAGACCAGGCGGCAGCCGTACACGTGCTGGGTCTTGACCGCGCCCTGGTAGGGGTAGGTGAGCGTGGTCAGCGGGGTGACGGCGGAGACGACCGCGCCCAGCTCCTCCAGCAGCTCTCTGCGCAGCGTGTGCTCCAGGCTCGCGTCCTCCGGTTCGACGTGGCCGCCGGGGACCGACCAGTACAGCTCCTTGCCGGGCACCGTACGCCGGAAGATGACCAGCCGCTCGTCATCATCGAGCAGGACACCTCGGACACTAGGTCGCATAATGACCCTCCAGTTTCTTGGGGTAGCCTAACTTACGGTTGCGTAGCTTGAAGGAGATGAGCTTTATGGTGATGAGTCAGACAGAGCTCCTGCACGAGCTTGAGCCGGTCGTGGCGGGCGAGCTCGACCGCCACCTCAAGGTCGCCAAGGAGTGGTTCCCCCACGAGTACGTTCCGTGGAGCGAGGGCCGCAACTTCGACGGCATCTTCGGCGGCGACGCCTGGCAGGAGAGCGACTCGACCATTCCCGAGGCGGCCCGCGTCTCGCTGATCGTCAACCTCCTCACGGAGGACAACCTGCCCAGCTACCACCACGAGATCGCCACCACCTTCGGCCGCGACGGCGCGTGGGGCACCTGGGTCGGGCGCTGGACCGCGGAGGAGGGCAGGCACGCCGTCGCCATCCGCGACTACCTCACCATCTCGCGCGCCGTCGACCCCGTCGCGCTGGAGCGCGCCCGCATGGTCCACATGGAGGGCGGCTTCCAGACCGAGTACGGCACCATGCTGGAGCAGCTGGCCTACGTCTCCTTCCAGGAGCTGGCCACCCGCATCTCGCACCGCAACACGGGCAGGGCGTCGGGCGACCCCAACTGCGAGCGCCTGCTCGCCAAGATCGCCGCCGACGAGAACCTCCACATGCTCTTCTACCGCAACCTGCTCAAGGCGGCCTTCGAGCTCGACCCCAACCAGACGATGCGCGCCATCACCGATGTCGTGACGACGTTCCAGATGCCGGGCACCACCATCGAGGGTTTCACCCGCAAGGCGATGATCATCGCTCACGAGGGGATCTACGACCTGCGTCTGCACCTCGACGACGTGCTCATGCCGGTGCTGCGCCAGTGGGCGGTCTTCGACAAGACCAACCTGGACGGCGACGGCGCCAAGGCCCGCGACGAGCTGGCCGCCTACCTGGCCAAGACCGAGACGACCGCCGCCAGGTTCGTCGAGCGCAGGGAGGCGCGCAGGGCACGCGAAGAGGCCATGCGATGATCTGCGGGTGCCCCTGCTCCTAGCCATCTCCCTGGCCGTCGTGCTGCTGCTGCTCGCGACGGCGGCGCAGCGTCTCCTCGACGTCAGGTTCGGCCCCGTTCGTATGACGCTGGCCGTGCTGCTGGCGCTGATGCTCACCCCGGCGTTCCTGGCGCCGGTGTTCCAGTCGTTCGAGAAGTATGACGCCACGCGCGATAACGGCCTCGGCCCCCTGTGGATCGTGATCCTGGTGTCGATGTGCGTCGTGCTGATCCCCATGGTCATCCTGGTGCTCGGCGAGGCGCTCGTGCCGCCCGGATCCATTCCGGGGCCGATCGAGCTGGTGAAGTCGGTGCGCGGGCGGCTCGCCCGCGCACGCCGCTACTCACAGATCACCAGGATCGCCATCAGGCACGGCCTGGGCCCCTACCTCAGGGGCAGGGGCGACGACCCCGAGGACCGCGGCGGCAGGGTACGGCTGGCCCGCTCGCTGCGAGAGGCGCTCGACGACGGCGGCGTCACGTTCGTCAAGCTCGGGCAGGTGCTGTCCACCCGTCGCGACCTGCTGCCGCCCGAGTTCATCGACGAGCTCGGCCGACTGCAGGACCACGTCAAGCCCGCGTCGTGGGAGGAGATCGCCCAGGTCGTCGACCTGGACGCGTTCGCCTCCTTCGACCGCACGCCGCTGGCCGCCGCCTCGATCGCCCAGGTCCACGCCGCCCGCCTGCACAGCGGCGAGGAGGTCGTCGTCAAGGTCCAGCGCCCCGGGATCGCGCCGGTCGTCGCCAAGGACCTCGACATCGTCGCCAGGCTGGCGGTGACGCTCGAGGCCAGGACGAAGTGGGGGCGGACGCTCGGCCTCAGGGAGCTGGCCGCGGGCTTCGCCGCCGCGCTGCGCGAGGAGCTCGACTTCCGCGTCGAAGCGGGCAACATGGCGGCCGTCGCCGCCTCGGCCACAGGACCCGTGACCTATCCGACCCCCTACACACCGCTCTGCACCGACCGGGTGCTGGTAATGCAGCGGCTGTCGGGCAAGCCGCTGGCGACGGCCCTGGCCGCCGAAGGGCCCGCGCTGGCCCGCACGCTGCTCGACTGCCTGCTGCGGCAGATCCTGCTCGACGGCGTCTTCCACGCCGACCCGCACCCCGGCAACATCATGCTGCTGACCGACGGCTCGGTCGGCCTGCTCGACTTCGGCTCCGTCGGCCGGCTCGACGCCTCCCTGCGCTCCGCGCTGCAGCGCTTCCTCCTGGCCATGGACAGGCAGGACCCGCTCGGCGTCACCGACGCGCTCCTCGAGGTCGTCCCCAGGCCCGAGGACATCGACGAGGCGGGTCTCGAACGCGCGCTCGGCCAGTTCATGGCCAGGCACCTCGGCCCAGGCATGGACAGCGTCGCGCTGTTCACCGACCTGTTCAGGATCGTCTCCGAGTACGGCCTGTCGATCCCGCCGGAGGTCGCGGCCGTCTTCCGCGCGCTCGCGACGCTGGAGGGCACGCTCGTACGGCTCTCGCCCGGCTTCAACCTCATCGGCGAGGCGAGGGCGTTCGCCGGACGCTACCTGGCCGAGCAGGTCAACCCCGCCACCGTGAAGGAGGCCGTGGCGCAGGAGGTCACCGCGCTGCTGCCGATGCTGCGGAGGCTGCCCAGGCGGGTGGAGCGGATCGCCAGCGCGGCCGAGCACGGCAGGTTCTCGATGAACGTGCGGCTGCTGGGCGACGAGCGTGACCGCGCGTTCGTCACGAACCTGCTGCACCAGGCGCTGCTCACGGTGCTGGGGGCGACGGCGGGGCTGATGGCGGTGCTGCTGCTCGGCACCGAGGGCGGCCCCGTGGTCATCAAGGGGCAGATGTCGCTGTTCCAGCTGATCGGCTACAACCTACTGGTGGTCAGCTCGGTGCTGGTGTTGCGCGTGCTCATCGTCGTCTTCCGCCGGAGACCGCCCTCGTAGGCCTCACGCCTGCCCGGGCGGGAAGGCGCCGAGCCGGGTGGAGCTCAGATCTCGCGGCGAAGTCGTTTGAGGTCGGAGCGGTGTTTCTTGCCGGCCAGGCGGCGCTCGACGGAGCCCTTGCTCGGCTTGGTCGGCCTGCGCCGCTTGGCCGGCGGCGCGATGGCCTCGCGGACGCGCTGGGCGAGCCGGTGCGCCGCGGCCTCGCGGTTGCGCAGCTGGGAGCGGTACTCCGACGCCGCCACCGTGATCACCGGCGACGGCAGCCGCTCCAGCGCGCGCTCTTTCAGCGCGGGCGGGATCGCCGCGCTCGCCGAGACGTCGAAGAGCAGCTCGACCCTGCTGTCGGTGGTGTTCACCCCCTGACCGCCCGGTCCTGAAGAACGCGAGAAGCGCCACACGAGCTCGTCGGCTGGAATGGCGATCGAGTCGTTGACGATCAACGGGCCGGTCATCGGAACACCTCCTTCACCTGGAAACCGTACCTGGGTGACATATGCCCAAGGCAACAAGATTTTCCTCGCAATCCATCCGCAAGCCTGGCGTGGCACCATGTCCCGGGAAACGTGGGGAGTGATCATGGCGGAGATCGTCGGCGTGCACGGCATCGGCAAGTACAACTACTACCTGCAGGCGGGGCGGTCGGTGGGCGGCGCGGCCGAGGCGATGCGGGTGAAGTGGGACCGCTACCTCAGTGCGGGGTTGGGCGGCCCGCAGGGCACCTACTTCACCGAGGTGGCCTACTACGCCCACCACCTCAACGACCAGGGCAAGGCCAAGCGGATCGAGTCGATGGGCGCCATGGAGCAGCAGGTGTTCGTCGCCTGGGCCAAGCAGCTCGGCGTGGGCGAGACGTTCACGGGAGCGCTCAAGGCGTTCACCGGCTGGCTGCTGACCAGGCTGGACACCAGGGCGGCGGCCTTCGCCGCGCTGTTCTGCCCCGAGGTCGCCGCCTACCTCACCGACGCGGCCAGGCGCGAGCGGTGCAGGCAGGACGTGGCCGAGGTGCTCAGGCGGCGCGCGCCCAAGGTCGTGGTTGCCCACTCGCTCGGCAGCGTCGTCGCCTACGAGACGCTGCACGCCAATCCGGACATCGAGGTGGACCTGCTGATCACCCTGGGCAGCCCTCTGGGCATGCGCAACGTGGTGTTCGAGCACCTGCTGCCCGCCCCCGTCAACGGCCTCGGCGAGCGGCCGAAGGGCGTGCGGCGGTGGGTCAACATCGCCGACAAGGACGACATCGCGGCCATCCCGCCCGCGCTGCGCGCGTGCTTCACCGGCGTCGACTTCGAGGCGCTGGTCAACCTGGACTGGCTCGACTTCCACACCGTGGAGAAGTATCTGGGCTGTGGCGCGATCAACCAGCATCTCCACCCATACCTGGCATAGTGTCGGGCGTGGAAAACGCCTTTCAAGTGGACCTGCGTGGTGTCGTCGATCTGCTGAGCCGTCACCTGTACTCCAGTCCCCGCGTCTATGTGCGCGAACTGCTGCAGAACGCGGCCGACGCCATCACCGCCCGCGCGGAAGGCGAGGGCCGCGTCGCGATCGAGGTCGCCGAAGGACAGGTGCGCGTTCACGACAACGGGATCGGCCTCACCGAGGACGAGGTGCACACGCTGCTGGCCACCATCGGCCGCTCGTCCAAGCGCGACGAGCTCGGGTTCGCCAGGCACGAGTTCCTCGGGCAGTTCGGCATCGGGCTGCTGTCGGGGTTCCTGGTCGCCGACGAGATCCACGTCGAGACCAGGTCGGTCACCGGCACCCCCACAGTGAGCTGGACCGGCAGGTCGGACGGCACCTACCAGGTGGCGCCCGCGCCCGCCGAGCGGCCCGAGCCGGGCACGACGGTCACACTGAAGGCCCGCAGGGACGCCGCCGAGTGGGTCGACCCGCGCACCGTCACCGAGCTGGCCACCCTGTACGGCTCGCTGCTGCCGATCACGGTCACCGTCAACGGCGTCGCGACGACGGCAGGCCCGCCGTGGCTGTCCCCGCACGACTCTCCCGACGCGCGCAGGACCGCGCTGCTGGAGTACGGAAGGCAGCTGTTCGGCTTCACCCCCTTCGACGTCATCGACCTCGACGTCCCCGAGGCGGCCCTGACCGGCGTCGCGTTCGTGCTGCCCAGTCCCGCCAACCCGACCGCGCGCGCCACCCACCGCGTCTATCTCAAGCGCATGCTGCTCACCGAACGCGCCGAGGGTGTGCTGCCGGACTGGGCGTTCTTCGCCCGCTGCGTCCTCGACGCAGGCGAGCTGCGCCCCACCGCCAGCCGCGAGGCCCTCTATGAGGACGAGCTCCTGGAGCACACCCGCGACCGGCTCGGCGGCCAGCTGCGCGAATGGCTCGTCAGGCTGGCCGAGACCGACCCCGCCCGCCTGCGCGCCTTCCTGCGCCTGCACCACCTCGGCGTCAAGGCCCTCGCCCTGCACGACGACGACATGCTGCGCCTGGTCGACAGGTGGCTGGAGTTCGAGACCAGCGACGGCCCGATGACGCTCGCCCAGTTCAGGACCCGCCACCCGCAGGGCCGCTTCACCGCCAGCGTCGACGAGTTCCGCCAGCTGTCGGCCGTGTCGGGCGCGCAGGGTGTCGGCCTGGTCAACGGCGGCTACGTCTACGACAGCGACATCCTGGGGCGCCTCCAGCGGATCGACCCCGACATCCGCCTCGACCGCCTGGACCCGGGCGAGCTGGCCACCCAGCTCGGCCCCGTCGACCCTGGCGCGGACCTGGCCGCCAGGCCCTTCATCTCCGCGGCCGCCCGCGTCCTCGACCCCCTCGGCTGCGAGCTGGTGCTGCGCGACTTCGACCCGGCCTCGCTGCCCGCCCTCTACCTGACCAGCAGGGCCGCCGAACACCAGGCCGAGCTGCGCGAGGCCAAGGAGGCAGCCGACGACCTGTGGGCCGACGTGCTCGGCGCGATGGAGCGGACCGTCGCCGCCGACCGTCCCCGCCTGGTGCTCAACCACCGCAACCCCCTCGTGCGCCGCGTCGTGCTGCTCAAGGACCTGTCGCTGGCCGCCACCGCCGTGGAGGCGCTGTACGGCATGGCGCTGCTGCACGGCCACCACCCCCTGCGCGCCGCCGACACCGCGGCGTTGAACCGTTCGTTCCTCGGCCTGCTCGACTGGGCCGTCCTCGGCAAGGAGTGACCCCGATGGCCGATGTTGAGGAGATGCTGGACCAGGCCAGGCAGATGCCGTACGGCGAGGCCAGGTCCGTGCTGCTCGAACAGGCGCTCAAGGCCGCGGGCCACGACCCCGAGCTGGCCTTCGAGGTGCGGCTGCAGCTGACCGAGGCCTACCAGTACGGCGCCGAGCCCGCCAAGTCGTTCGCCACGTTCTCCCGCAGCGTCGCCGAGTACGACGCCGACCCCGGGCGCCGGTCGAACTGGCAGACCTACAGCCTGCTGTGGCAGTTCAAGTGGATCGCCGGCGACATGCGCCGCTTCCCCGAGATCCCGCTCCGGCGGGCCTACGACGCGCTGGCGGAGATGGAGCGCCGCTACGTCGAGGCGGGCTACGGCCTGCACGCCGTCCACACCCAGCGCACCTACGTCGCCGAGCACATCGGCGACAGGGCCGCCGCCGACGAATGGTTCCACCAGTGGCAGACCACCCCGCGTGACGACATGTCCGACTGCGAGGGCTGTGACCCCAGCGGCAAGGTGTGGCACCTGTCGTGGATGGGCCGCGACGAGGAGGCCATCGAGCTGGCCGCGCCTGTCGTCGCGGGCCACCTGACCTGCCACGTCCAGCCGCAGGGCATCCTCAGCAACCTGCTGCTGCCGTACGCGCGGACGGGGCGGCTCGACGAGGCAGCCGCCGCGCACCTGCGCGCCTACCGGCTCGTCCAGGGGGACGCCAACTACGTCGACGACTTCGGCGACCACATGGAGTTCTGCGCCCTCACCGGCAACGAGACCCGTGGCCTGGAGATCCTCCAGCGCGAGCTGCCGCTGCTCGGGCGCTCGCCCACACCGAGCGACCACATGCACTTCGCCGGGTGCGCGGCGCTGCTGCTGCGCCGCCTGGAGGACCTCGGCCAGGGCGGGCTGACCGTGCGCAGGAACGGCACGGACGTGCCCGTCGGCGGCCTGCGCGAGGAGCTGGAGGCCGAGGCCCGCGCCCTGGCCGCCCGCTTCGACGCGCGCAACGGCACCGGCGAGCAGAGCCGCAGACTGGAGGAGCGGCTGGCGGCCGAGCCGCTGGTCGAACACCTGCCGCTGACCCCGCACGCGCGCAGGGTCACGATCCCCTCCGCCCCGCCCGCCCCTCCGCCCGCCACCGCGGGCCCCGCCGAGCTGCTCGACCTGGCCGAGGACGCGTGGCGGCGCAGCGACTACGACGCGGCCTTCGCCGCGTGGGAGCGCTACGACGACGTCGGCGGCGAGGCAGGCGGACGCAGGACCGACGGGCTCGGCTTCGCCGCGATCGTCCGGGGCGACGTGGAGCGGGCCAGGGAGCTGTGGACCCACGCCGCCGAACTCCACGCCCAGGCGGGCGACGAGGCCAGGCGGCAGGTCGCGCTCGGCAGGCTCGGTCTGGTCACGCCGGACGGGCTGCCGCTGGTGGAGGAGTCGCACCGGTGGCTGTCGGTCAACGGCGACGAGCGGCAGCGGACGGCCGCGCTGTCGCGGCTCGCCCAGGCCTACGCGAGCGCCGACCGCGTCGGCGAGGCGATCGCGCTGCTCGAAGGGTCGGCGGACGGCGACCACCTGTCGCTGCTGGCGAGCTTCCTCGCCGACCGCGACCCCGAGCGCGCGCTGGAGGCCGCGCGGGGAGCACGGCAGGCGCTGCGCGCCGAAGGCGACGTGGTCATCCTCGCCAAGACCGCGCTGTTCCACGGCCAGCTCCTCCAGCGGCACGGCGTCCGGCACGGCGGCGACCTGGAGGAGTTGCTCGGCGCCTTGGGCGAGGTGCTGGCCGTGGCGCCGCGCACGGAGGCCGGTCTTCGCGCGATCGCGCACGCCTCCAGGGGCGAGGTGCTGGTCATGGTGGAGCGCGCGGTGGAGGCGGCCGAGGACCTGATCGAGGCCGTCGCCCTGTTCACCGCGCTCGGCCAGGCCCGCAACGCCGCCCTCGCCAGGGTCGACCTGGCCGCCGCCTACCTGGCGGGCGAGCGGCCCATGGATGCGGCCATCGCGGCGGAAGAGGCGCTGGCCGTGCTCGACCCCGGCGACCTGGACAACACCACGAGCCTCATGTGGACGCGCGCCAACGCGCTACGCATGATGGACGACAAGGAGGCGGCGCTCGCCGACTTCACCGCCCTCGTCTCCCTGTACGGTCACCCGCTGCAGTCGGGCAGGGCCGCGGAGTCGGCGGCGAGCGTTCTCGACGAGCTGGACCGCGACCAGGAGGCCGCGGACACCTTCGCCGCCGCGGCCGCCTACTACCGGGCCGCCGGCAGCGCCGACGACCAGGCCAGGACGACCCGCCGCCACGCCATGTCGCTGCACTGGGCGGGCAGGAGCGCCGAGGCCGCCGAGGCCATGACCGAGGCGAGGGCCCTGTCCCAGGACCCGTTCCAGCTCGCCGTCCTCGCCTACGACGAGGCCCGAGTCCTCAGCGGCCTCGACAGGAAGGACGAGGCGCTCCAGCGCGCCCGCGAGGCCGTCGAACGCTTCACGGAGCTCGGCGACGAGCGGGCGGTCGACTCGGCGAAGGACCTGCTCACCTGGCTGGAGGAGTGATGTTCACCTCCGCTTGACTCGGCTGTCATGACCGGGTCAGCGGAGCAGGACATACCTTGGGCGTGGAACGCAGAACCTTCCTCGCCGCGACGGCCGCCTCCTTCCTCCTTCCCCCCTCCCGATCCCTCGCCGGTGATCCGTTCACGCTCGGCGTCGCCTCGGGAGACCCCACCACCGACGGTGTCGTGCTGTGGACCAGGCTCGCGCTCGACCCCCTCAGCGGGGACGGGCGCGGCGGCATGCCCTCCCGCTCCCTCGACGTCGACTGGCAGATCTCGACCGACGAGCGCTTCTCCACGATCGTCCAGTCCGGTACGGCGACCGCCACGGCCGCCGGCGCGCACAGCGTCCACGTCGAGGCGCGTGGCCTCGAACCTGGGCGCGAGTACTTCTACCGCTTCAGGACCGAGGGCAAGCTGTCGCGCGCCGGCCGTACGAGGACCACCCCGACCGGCGCGCAGCCGCTCAACTTCGTCGTGGCCGCCTGCGCCCACTACGAGCACGGCTACTACACCGCCTACCGCCGCCTGGCCGAGCAGGAGCCCGACCTGGTCGTCCACCTGGGCGACTACATGTACGAGTACGGCCCGAGCGGCTACACCGCGCTCGCCGGCAGGGTCCGCACCCACACGCCGGGCAAGTGCGAGTCGCTGGCCGCCTACCGGCTGCGGCACGCGCAGTACAAGAGCGACCGCGACCTGCAGAAGGCGCACGCCGTCGCGCCGTGGCTGGTCGCCTTCGACGACCACGAGATCGAGAACAACTGGGCGGGGCCCGTCTCCAGCACCGGCGCCCCGGACTTCGCCAAGCGCAGGGCCATGGCCTTCCGCGCCTACTACGAGAACATGCCGCTGCGCCGCGCCAGCCTCCAGGGCGCCGTCCTGCGCGTCAACCGGCGCGTCTCGTGGGGCACGCTGGCCCGCTTCCACCTGCTCGACACCCGCCAGTTCAGGGACGACCAGGCCTGCCTCGACGGGGTGCGCGCCTCCTGCGACGAGCGGCTGTCGGCCCGGCGTACGCTCCTGGGCGACGAGCAGCGGCGCTGGCTGTCGGAGGGGCTGCGCTCGTCCACGACGCAGTGGAACCTGCTCGGCCAGCAGATCATCATGGCGCAGCGCGACTACAAGGTGGGACCGGGCCGCGAGGTCAACCTGGACTCGTGGGACGGCTACGCGCCCGAGCGCGACCGCCTGCTCGGCTGGATGAGGGAGACCTCCAACCCCGTCGTGCTGACCGGCGACGCGCACATGCACCACTCGGCCGAGCTCAAGCTCGACTTCGACGATCCCTCCTCGCCGGTCGTCGCCCGCGAGCTGGTCACCTCCTCCATCGCCAGCGACGGCGACGGCTACCGCGACAAGGCCTGGATCGCCGAGGCGCTGGAGGAGAACCCGCACATCTCCTACATCGACCAGCGGCGGGGCTACATCGCGGCCAGGCTCACCTCGTCGGAGCTGTCGGTCGACTTCCGGACGCTCGACTACATCTCCCGCAAGGGCGCCCCCGCCAAGACCACCAAGTCCCTCACCATCCCCGCCACCCCCCTGTAGGCGGCTGTAGCGTCTGTTGTCATGACCTGGGTGCTCTTCGACTACGGAAACGTCCTGTCCCTCCCGCAGCCGAAGGCGGATGTCGAGGCCATGGCGGCCGCCGCCGGAGCGGACCTGGACACCTTCCTGCGCGGCTACTGGGAGCACCGCCTGGAGTTCGACAAGGGAACGCTCACCCCGCGCGAATTCTGGTCGCTGGCGCTCGACCGCGACGTCGGCGACGAGGAGGTCGACAGGCTCGTCGAGCTGGACATGGCCAGCTGGTCACATCCCAACCGCGACACGGTGGCCCTCATGGAACGGCTGCCGCGCGTCGCGCTGCTGTCCAACGCGCCCGGCTGCATCGCCGAGGGCATCGACGGGCTGCCGTGGATGGCCAGGGTCGAACCCCGCTTCTACAGCGCCAGGATGGGCATGGCGAAGCCCGATCCCGAGATCTACCACGCCGTCCTGGACGGGCTGGGCGCCGCGCCCGGCGAGGTGACCTTCGTCGACGACAGGCTGGAGAACATCGAGGCCGCCGAGCGGGTCGGCATCGTGGGCGTGCACTTCCGCGAGCCCGGCGACCTGGCGCCGCTGCTGGGCTGACCCGCTCTCCCCGAGACCGGCTCAGCCGAACGCGTAGCCGTACAGGCCGGGGCCGCTGCCGAGTTTGTGGGCCTTGCCGGGTCGCAGCCCGGTGAACGGCCCCGGGCGGCGGGAGCCGGGCACGAAGGTGATCATGCCCACGCCGGGCGCCGCCACGACCAGCCCGTCGACGGGGCGGGCCGTCGACAGCGTCCGGTAGCGGCCGACGGCAGGCAGCGCGGTCATGGAGGCGCCGAAGTCGCGGCCCCTGCCTTTGATCAGCAGGTCGCCGTGCCTGGTCAGGCCGCCCTTCCTGGCGCTCGCCAGCACCTGCACGGAGTTTTCCCCCGGCACGCCGATCGCCAGCTCGGCGTCGCCGTCGCCGTTGAAGTCGCCGGCCGCCAGCGCCGCGCCGAACCTGTCGTAGTAGCGCGGCGTCCCCTTCAGCAGGCGCTGCGTCCACGCCTCCCACCGCCCCGTGCCGTAGCGGATGTGGACCATGCCGTCGCCGTAGTCCATGGCCCGCTGGTTGGCGCTCAGGCCCTCGCCCGGCACGCCGATCGCCAGGTCGTCGCGCCCGTCGGCGTCGAAGTCGGCGGCGGCGAGCGAGCCGCCGAAGGCGTCCCACTTCTCCGAGGCGCCCTTCACCCCTGGCGAGGACTGGGTGTACTGCACGGCCCTGCGGCTGCGCGGGTTCACGACGGTCACCGAGCCCTGGCCGTCCAGGCGGACGGTGTCGGCGGGGGCGCCGATCGCGATCTCGTCCTTGCCGTCGCCGTCGAAGTCGCCGGTGGTCAGCGCCGAGCCGAACTGGTCGGTGACCAGGCTGCGCTGGCGCAGGCTCCGCTGGGTGATCTGATAGCGCCCGCGGCCCTTGAAGCCGTCGACGACGACCGCGCCGCCGGTGCCCATCGCGGGCGCGCCGATGACCAGCTCGTCGGCCTTGTCACCGTCGAGGTCGCCCGCCGCCAGCGCCGCGCCGTACCGGTCGGAGCCGCGCCTGGTGGACGACAGCTGCCGGCCGGGGGTGAGCCCGCGCGGCGAGCCGTGGAAGAGCTGGACGGCGCCGTTGCCGTCGGCGCCGGGGACGGGCGTGCCGAAGAACTCCTCCGAGACGCCGACGGCGAGGTCGTCGCAGCCGTCGCCGTCGAAGTCGCCGACCGCGAGGGCCGAGCCGAAGGAGTCGCCGATCTCCGGGTCTCCTGGCACGCCGGGCGTCGCCTGGGAGAGCCTGGCCTTCTGGCCGGAGCCGTACATGACCGTGACCGCGCCCGCGCGCGAGTGGCCGTCCACCGTCTCGTACGGCGCCGCGATGGCCAGATCGGGCAGGCCATCGCCGTCGAAGTCCGAGGGGTGGGCGCCGCAGGAGGCCACCGAGGCGCCGGCGATTGTCGTGGGGAGGAAGGGGAGTGTGAGGCAGGCGGCGGCGAGCAGGGCGGTGCGCGAGACGTTCATGCCCGGATGGTCCCCAGGCCCGCCGAACCTGGCCTTAACACCCCGGGAACATGCCAGGATAGGCGGGTGGACATCGACCTCGCGGACCTGGACTTCTGGCGTAAACCGCTGAAGGAGCGGCAGGAGGCGTTCGCCAGGCTCCGCGGGCTGGAGCGCCCGGTCTTCTTCCCCGAGAAGAAGGTGCCGCTGCTGCGTTCGGGCACCGGGTTCTACGCCCTCGTCAGGCACGCCGACGTCGTCGAGGCCAGCCGTAACGCCAAGGTCTTCTCCAGCGAGCCCGCCGTCACCAACCCCGAGCCGCCCGGCTGGGTCAAGCACGTGTTCGGCGAGTCGATGGTCAACATGGACGACCCTCGCCACGCCAGGCTCAGGCGCATCGTCTCGCGCGCCTTCAGTCCCAAGATGCTGCAGAACCTGCAGGCCGACATCGAGAAGGCGTGCGAGCGGATCGTCGACGACCTGATCGCCGCGGGTCCCGGCGACTTTGTCACGCAGGTCGCCGCCCGGCTGCCCATCCACGTCATCTGCGACATGATGGGCATCCCCGAGGAGTTCAGGGCGAAGGTCCACGAGCACGTCGACGCCTCGACCGCCTACAGCGGCGTACGGCCGAGCGTGCTGCAGAGCGCCCGCCTGGCGGGCAAGAACGTGGTGGCGCTGCTGGCCCTGCAGCGCATGGTCATCAAGCTCGGCCACCAGCGCGTCGCCGACCCTGGCAAGGACCTGGTGTCGGCGTTGGTCACGGCCAACCCCGACGGGGAGAGGCTGACCGACAAGGAGCTTGGCTCGTTCTTCGCGCTGCTGCTGGTGGCGGGCAACGAGACGGCGCGCAACACGATGGCCCACGGCATCAAGCTGCTCACCGACCACCCCGACCAGCGCGAGCTGCTGATGGGCGACTTCGACCGGCACGTCAACGGCGCGATCGAGGAGATGGTCAGGCACGTCTCGCCGATCATCCAGTTCCGCAGGACCGTCACCGAGGACTACTCGCTGCGCGGCCTCGAGCTGAAGAAGGGCGACAGGGTCGTCCTGTTCTACGGCTCGGCCAACCGCGACGAGGAGGTCTTCCCCGACGCCGACGCCTTCGACATCACCCGCGACACCAAGCCGCACGTCGGCTTCGGCGGCCCTGGACCGCACTTCTGCCTCGGGGCCAACCTGGCCAGGCAGGAGATGCGGACGATGTTCCGCGAGCTGCTGACCAGGTTGCCCGGCATCAGGTCCGTGGGCGAACCCGAGCTGCTGGTGTCCAACTTCGACAACAGCGTGCGCAGTCAGTCCTTCACGTTCTGAGGGCGCTGCGGGCTCGGCGGGGCCAGCACGTTCGTCCTGATCGTGAGGAAGGTGATCAGCGCGGCGACGGCCATCATGCCCGCGCTGATCAGCATCGCCCTGGTGAACCCCGCCGCGTACCGCTCGGGGTCGCTGAGCGCGTCGCCCGTCAGGCCGACGAACGGCGGGATCGCCGCCACCGCCAGCAGGCTGCCGGTCCTGGCCAGGGCGTTGTTGATGCCGCTGGCCGTGCCGGCGTAGCGGTCGTCGGCGGTGGCCAGCACGGTCGCGGTCAGCGGCGCGACCGCCGCCGACAGGCCCAGGCCGAAGACCGAGACGGCGGGCAGCACGTGCAGCCAGTAGCTGGAGTCCTTGCCGATCGTGCTCATCAGCAGGAAACCGGCTCCCGCCACGAGAATGCCGATCGACATCGGCAGTCGCGGGCCGTACCTCTTGGCCACCTCTCCCGCCTGGGCCGACAGCAGCAGCATGAAGATGGTCACCGGCAGCAGCGCCGAGCCCGCGGCGATCGCCGTGAAGCCCGCGACCGTCATCAGCTGCAGGGTGAGCAGGAAGAAGACCACGCCCATCGCCGCGTACATGATCAGCGTGACCACGTTCACGGCGCTGAACACGGCGTTCTTGAACAGGCCCATCGGCACCAGCGCGTCAGGCGACCTGCGGATCTCCCACGCCACGAACACCACACCGAGTACCAGGCCCGCGACCAGTGGCACCAGCTGGCCACTCTCGGTCAGCCCGTAGGTGATGCCCGCCAGGGCCAGCGCCGCCAGCACCGAGCCGGCGATGTCGAACCTGCCGACGGCCTGCTCGTCCTTCGTCTCGGGGACGTGCTTGAGCGTGATGAGGACGACGAGCGCGGCGAACGGCAGGTTGACCAGGAACGCCCAGCGCCAGCCCGCGTGCTCCACCAGCCAGCCGCCCAGCAGCGGGCCGATCGCGGCGGCCACGCCGCCCAGCCCCGACCACGCTCCGACCGCCCTCGGCCGGTCCTCGCGGGCGAAGCTCGCCTGGATGATCGCCAGCGAGCCCGGCGTGAGCAGCGCGCCGCCGATGCCCTGCAGGGCGCGGGACAGGACCAGCATCTCGATGTTGAGGGCGAGCCCGCACAGCGCGGAGGCCAGCGCGAACCACACGGTGCCGATGAGGAAGATCTTGCGGCGGCCGTAGCGGTCGCCGAGCGAGCCGCCGAGCAGGATCAGGCCCGCGAGCGTGAGGGTGTAGGCGTTGATCGTCCACTGGAGGCCGGCCATGTCCGCCTTCAGCTCGGCCCGCAGCGCTGGTAGCGCGACGTTGACGATCGTGCTGTCGAGCATGGCCAGGCCTGAGCCGAGTACGGTCGCTGTCAGGATCCATTTGCCCCGGGCGGATTTGAGCTGGACGTCCATGACGACAATCTTGTCGTAGGTCGCAGACCAGCCTGGACCGCCCCCTCCACGGGGGCCTCGGGTCTGGCTTCCGCTCATACGCCGACGTGGATGCGGCCGGCCCACAGGCTGGAGTTTTCCGGGAGGTCGGCGGCCAGGGCCAGCGCGGCGCTCCTGAGCGCCTCCGGGACCACGGACAGGTCGGGATCGGACGGCAGGAGACTCCGGTAGACCTTGGTGGCGACATCGAAGGCGGTGTGGTCGGCGACGGGCCCTCGTGCGCGGCCCCGCGCTGTCCGGGCGGTCCCGTGCTGTCCGGGTGGGACCGGGGCGGTCAGGAGGTGGCGTTCAAGGCGCGGAGGACGAAGCCCGACACGAGCTCCTCGGCCGACTCCACGCTCACCCGTCCGCTGATCAAGGGTTCCCGCTCGGCGCCGATCACCGCGAGGATCATGCGGGCCGTCGCCGCCACGTCCTGCACCTGGAAGCCGCCCGACGCCGCCCCGCTGTCCAGGATCTCCACCAGGATCCGGTGCATCGGCGCCACGTGGTCGGCCAGCTGCTGGTAGGCGTCGGGCCCGAGGGTTGCGCTCAACCCCGCCGCTCCCGGATGAGGGTGTGCGAGCAGCCCCGCCAGTTGCAACCGCACGAACGCCCGCAGCCGCTCGGCCGGGGTGGCCGAGGGAGGCAGCTCCGTGGTGTAGGCCTCGATGAAGTAGTGCGTCACCCGCTCGGTGAACGCCAGCAGCAGCGCCGCCTTGTCCGGATAGTAGTTGTAGAGCACGGTGCGGGTGATGCCCGCCTCGTGCGCCACGTCCGTCATCGAGATCGCGTCGATGCCCTGGACGCGCGACAGCCGCGAGACCGCCTGCAGGATCCGGTCCTGCGTCTGGGCGCGGTGCTCGCCGATCGTGGCGGCGGAGATCCTGGGCATGAGCACATGTTAGGCCGCGGACCTGACCGCGTGCAGCAGCTCCGCCAGCACCTCGGTGTTGAGCTGGTACGCCAGGCGCACCTCGCGGATGATCCGCTGCTGCTCGGCCTCGTCGACGGGAAGGGCGTCGAGCCTGGCGCGGTAGTCGTTCTTGAAGCGGGGCAGCGAGCCGACCTCGTCGAAGACGTAGAAGTCGACGCCGCCGCCCTTGCCGTACCCGTAGATCTTCTGCAGCTCCATCCTGATGAACTGGCCGCCGGACAGGTCGCCCATGTAGCGCGTGTAGTGGTGGGCGATGTAGCCGCCCGGCCAGTCGGAGACCTGCTCGATGCGGGCCACCAGCGTCCTGGTCGCCTTGGATGGCTCGATGCGCTCGCGCCAGGCGGGGCCGTAGATGGTGGCCAGGTCGCGTTCGAGCGCCGCTTCGCGGTAAAGAGAGGGGAAGACGAACGGCCCTGCCACCGGGTGGTCGGCCAGGCGTTTGGAGACGCCGTCGAGGGCAAGGTACGCGTAGTAGTGCTGGACGACCATCTCGCCGTACTCCTCGGCGCTGAGCCGCCCCGCCATCAGTTCCTTGAGGTAGCTCTCGTCCTCGGCCGACTCGTGGTCGCCCCAGGTGGCCTCGCGCAGCGTCTCGGAGAAGGTCATGACACAGTGTCACCAAAATCGGCGGCCCGCGTCAAGCTGATGACGACACCATGTCATAAAAACTAGGACAAGGGCGACGACGGGCAGCCACGCCAGCCGTTCGAGCACCCACGAGGGCGCGTCCGGCCTGCCGTACAGGCCGAAGGTGACCACGGTCAGCACCAGCGCCGTCTGATGCCACAGGAAGATCGGCATGGCCCCCACGTTGGCCATGGCGACCGGCGCCCACAGCCGTGGCCTGCGCATCAGCCGGCCGAGCGGCTCATGCAGGAGCAGCGCGAGGCCTGACTGTGCGAGGCCGAAGCAGACCGCGGCCAGCGTCGGCGGGCTGAGGTTGGAGACCGTCTGCCCCGTGATGCCGATCATGGCCGCCGGGTACCCGCCCCACGCCACCAGCGCGAGGGCCGCCGCACCGCCGCCTGCCAGCAGCCACGGCCCGGTCCTGCGCGGGCTCAGGCCGCCGCGCGCCCACAGGACGCCCAGCAGGTACGGCACCAGCCACGCCGCCGCGAGGTTCACCCAGCCCACCACGCCGGGAACGCCGAACCCGAACCGCAGCAGGTCCACGACCGCCACGACCGCGACCGCCGCTCCGACCGCCACCGGCCCCGCCTTGACCAGCCACGGCGTGAGCGCCGTCAGCACCGCGAACACCCCGAGGAACCACAGCGGGCCGAGCGCGGGCTTGGCCAGCGCGTACACCGACTCGATCGGCTGGCCGTTCAGCACCGACACCAGCACGCCGAGGACCGCCCACGCCAGCAGCAGCGGCACCACGGGCATCGCCAGGCGGCCCAGTCGCTTCACGACCCACGACCGGTACGGCTCCCGCACGCCCCGCGCTGCCGCGTAGCCGCCGACGAGGAAGAACACGGCCAGCGTCTGGAGCACCCACGAGACGGGCGACAGTTGCGGCATGTACGCCAGCGGAGAGGAGATGACCACGCGCGGGCTCCGCTCCCACGCGGTGACCAGCCAATGTCCGAGCACGACGCCCACGATCGCCGCCGCCCGCAGCGCGTCGACGCCCCTGTCGCGCCCAACGGGAGTGGCGGCCTCGATCCTCCGCACGTCAAGCACGGCCGACCTCCGCGCCCCGGCCCGTCGGGGTGGTGACTTGGATCCTTCGCAGGTCAAGCACGGGCGACCTCCCCGCCCCGGCCGAGCGCGATGAGGGCGAGGTTGCGCAGGGAGGCGGTGCCGGAGTCGAAGTAGTCGCTGTGCCCGCCGGGCCCTGTCGCGAAGATCCGGGCACCGAAAGCGTGGTCCATCGGGTCCCTTCCGAACCCGACGGGGCCGATCTTCAGGTGCGGCACGTTCGCGATCAAGTCGCTCGCGCCTCGTCCGGCCCAGACGCGCGGTCCGACGGCCGAGGCCGTACGGGCGCCGCCCATCCCGGGGCTGCCGAAGACGGCGAGGTCGGCGACGGGCAGTCCCGGCACGGCACGGGCGCACACGACCGAGCCATAGCTGTGGCACAGCAGCGAGACCGGCACCTTCGGCATGCTCAGCACCTGCGCGCGCAACGCCCGCGCCCCGCCCTCCGCCGCCACGTCCGTCAGGGCGGAGAGGCTCCACATGGGCGGGCTGTCGTAGCCTAGCCACGCGACGACCGCAAGCCTCGTGCCCGGTTCGATCCTGCGCGCCTCCGCCAGCAGCGCCCTGGCCGCTCCGCCCGGCCGGTGGGTCCCGCTCTCGAAGGTGGCGGCGGTTGTGTCGGAGCCCGGCACGATCACCGCGATCCGGTCGGCGGTGGCGAGATCGCCGTACACCTTGACGAGCCGTTCGCCGGGGGAGACGGGCATGGCGAACGCGGCGACGCCGAGCAGCAGCGCCCCACCTGCGAGAAATTTCCTGACCATGGGGCCGAAGGTAGGAATCACGGCCCTTAGCGGTCGTCGCCCCTCGGCATGATCTTCGCAGGTCCCTCTCAGGTACTAACGCGCGCAGCGGGCCGACGCTCTACCTCAGCAGCCTGAGGGTCGGTACAACCTCCAAGACGCTGTAGCTGTGTGTGATCTTGTATTGGCCTAGTCTCAATCTAGACGGACTAGACAGGAGGCTCCTGTGGGTGGATGGCAGGTTCAGGAGGCGAAGCAACGCTTCAGCGAGGTCGTGCGGCGGGCGGTCAGTGAAGGTCCTCAAGTGGTCACGCGGCACGGCGAGGAAGTGGCCGTAGTGATCGACATCGCTGAGTATCGCCGTCTCAAAGGTGACGCTCCGGATTTCGGGCGGTTCCTTCTCGCTGACCCCGACTGGGACGACGATATCGAGTTCCCGCGGAACCGGGACCTCCCCCGAGAGGTGGATTTCGACTGATGGGCGTTGGCTACCTGCTCGATACGAACGTGGTCTCCGAGGTTCGGAAACGAAACGGAAGCTCTTACGTCAGGGACTGGATAGGTGAGGCTCACGGGCCCACGCTCTACCTCAGCAGCCTGACGGTCGGTGAGATCCGCAGCGGAGTCGAACTCCGCCGACGCAGGGATCCAGCGCAGGCGACGGTTCTGGAACGCTGGCTTCACGGGCTTCACCGGCAGTTCGGTGACCGCATCATTCCCATCACCTCGGAGATCGCGGAAGAGTGGGGACGCCTCAACGCCATCCGCCCGCTACCGACGATGGACGGTCTGATCGCCGCGACGGCCAGGGTGAACGGGTGGACGCTGGTGAGCAGGAACGTCAAAGACTTCGAGGGGACAGGCGTGTCCGTGGTCAATCCCTTCGAGCCGCCGCACTGACGGCGGCAGCGTGGCTGGCCGGGAGATCAAGCTCGCGTGTAGCGGTGCTTGGCGCCCGGCGGAAAGTAGTCGGGATCGCCCGTCTCGCGCAGGCGGATGACCGGCGGCCGCCTCTCCGCGGGAACGTAGGCGGCGAACTCGCTGTTGAGGCGGAGCAACTGGCTGAGGATCGCCTCCCCGACGGCCCGCGCCGTCTCCTCGGAGGGACGCAACCCCTGGGCCAGCTCGACCGCCACGGTCAGCCGCCGGTCGCGCTGGTCGTCCTCGACCACCTCCGGCACGAACTTGCCCGTGACCATCCTGCTCACCACCGAGCGGCGTGTGCAGCCTCTACTGGCAGTTCTCGCGATCCTGGGCCTCGTGCAGGAACTCTTGCAAAGGAACCACCGCATCAACAGTGACTTGCCTGCTCTCGTCATACCTCTGAACGAGTACCTCCCCGGGCTTGAGTTCGCTTGCATCGTCGGCCTGGAAGCTCACGTGGCTGGTGGAGCTGGTGCTGTCGCTCGTCGCGCCGTAAACCGTGTACGTGATCGCCGGATCCGGCATCAATGGTTTGGGGGTTGCCGCCCATTCGCCCGAGGGCGCATCGATCCGAAACGATGCACTCTGACCGGGCAGCGCATCGGTGCTGTATCTGGCATCCCTGATGTTTGGGTCATCTGCCGTTCCAGCAGCGGAGTTCGTGTCAGAAGCGAGAGGGTCGTGATAAATGATCACCGTGTCCGGACCTCGACCGCACCAGGCAAGGACCACAGTGAGGTGCCCCGCCTCATCGACGCTGATGCCAGTAGCACCGTTGCTGGGCACGACACAGCCCGCGAGTCCAGTTAAGAGCACGCCCACAATTGGTACCCACATCCATCTACGCACGTCCTGACACTACGGCGGCCGACGATCTTTTGAGGATCACGATCAGAACTCGTAATGTCACCGACTGAAGGTCGTTAGGCACGGCACGCGAGCTGGGACTGGCGATCTCAGGGCCTTGATTCCCCGACCAACTCGCGGGGAGCGACCGCCGTCAGCGCCACGGCGGTAGCCAGCATGGCGAGAGAGGGGTGTCCGTCCGGATATCAGGCGGACCAAGTACCACCGTGCCCGGTGGCAGCCAGGTGGCGCAGGCAGGCGAGGGTGAACAGGCCGCCGACCCAGCCAGGTGCCGAGCGCGAAGCACACGACGGCGAGCGTGCGCTTGCCGCGCGCGTCGAAGGCGTCCCTGAAGATCTCCTCGAACCTGGCGGAGACGGCCCGCTCGTCCTCGGCCGACCTGGGCCAGAAGGACGGGGTGCCGGTGGATCCGGAGGAGACGGCGATCATGTCGCCGATGGTCCCGTCACGGCAGAGGTCGGGCAGCGGATGGCGGCGGGTGTAGGTGTCCTTGGTGGTCATCGGCAACCGCGAGAAGCCCCGCAAGTTCGTGACCTGGGCCGGGTCGATCGCGTGCGCGGCCAGGAACGCGCGGTAGGCGGGAACCGTCGCCGCCGTCCGCCGGAAGAGCTCCACCGGGTCCATCAGCCGATGGTACGGCCCAGCGGCAGCCTCGCCCGCACCTCGAAGCCGCCCTCTTCCCGCGGCCCCGCCTCCAGTGATCCGCCCAGCAGCTCGGCCCGCTCGCGCATGCCGGTGATGCCGTGCCCTCCCCCGCTCACAGGGACGGCCCGTCGCGGGGGCCGGTTGCTGACCAGGATCAGCAGATCGGCGTCGTCCTGGCGGAGATCGACGATGACCGCGGCGCCTGGCGCGTGCCGCATCGCGTTGCTCAGCGACTCCTGCAGGATGCGGTAGGCCGTCTCGCCGACCGCCATGGGGACCGCGCCGAGCTCGCGGGTCACGATCACCGCGTGGCCGGCCGCGCGGACCGTCTCGGCCAGTTCGTCGACGCGATCGAGGCCCGGCGCGGGAGACTGGCGCAGGGTGCCGACGATCTGCCGCATCTCGGACATCGCCTCCAGCGAGATCGCCCGTACCTCGGCCAGGCCGGTGTCGAGGGCGACGGGGTCGCCGCCGGAGCGCAGCCGGACCGCCTCCGACTGGATGGCGATGGCCGACATGTGGTGGGCGACGACGTCGTGCAGCTCGCGCGCGATCCGCAGCCGCTCCTCCGCCACCGCCTGCACGGCGAGCGTCTGCTCGGCCTGCGCCGTCAGCTTGGACTGGGTGCGGCGGCGCGCCCTGACCACCTGCCCGAGCACCAGCACGACCGGCAGGAGCAGCACCTCGATGCCGAAAGGCTGCGGCTTGAAGCCGATCTCGACCAGCGTGGGGACGAGCCACACTGCGACGGCGCCCACGACGTTGACGCGCGTAGCGACCGTGTAGGCGCACAGCACGACCGCGAGCCCGCCGATCGCGAGCCCGCCGATCGAGGTCAGGTGGTAGACGGGGTAGGGGTTCCACACCATCACGACGGTCGCCAGCACCAGCGACATGAGCGGCGCGGGTCTGCGCAGCGCGACCGGCGCCGATGTGACGGCCGCCACCAGCGTGAGCATCCCGTCGTCCGTCGGCAGCTCGAGGTCACCTGGCGCGAACCGGACGTGCGCCGTGCTGGAGGCCAGGCCGTCGGAGGTCAGCCAGAACAGCGCCAGCGCGACCGCCACGTCGATGAGCAGCAGCGCCCTTGGCGACATGGACCACCGGGAGTCACTCACGAGGGCGGACCAGCCCGGTCTCGTAGGCGTAGACGATCGCCTGGGCCCTGTCGCGCAGGTCGAGCTTGGTCAGCACCCTGCCCACGTGCGTCTTCACCGTCTGCTCGGCCACCACGAGCCGGTCGGCGATCTCCTGGTTGGACAGGCCCTGCGCGATCAGCGTCAGCACCTCGGTCTCGCGCTCGGTCAGCTCCGCCAGCCGCTTCACCGACGGCGCCCGAGGACCGCCGAGCCTGGCGAACTCGTGGATCAGCCGTTTGGTGACCGTCGGCGCGATCAGCGCCTCGCCCGCCGCGACCACCCGCACCGCCTCGGCCAGCTGCGCGGCGGAGGCGTCCTTCAGCAGGAATCCGCTGGCCCCGGCCCGCAACGCCTCGTAGACGTAGTCGTCGAGGTCGAAGGTCGTCAGGATCAGCACCTTGGTCTCACCGGCGGCCATGAGCCGCCGCGTGGCCTCCAGTCCGTCCATCACCGGCATTCTCACGTCCATGAGCACGACGTCGGGCTTCAGCTCCGCCGCCCGCTCGATCGCCTCCAGGCCGTTGGCGGCCTCGCCCACCACCTCGATGTCGGGCTGGCTGCTGAGGAACACCGTGAAGCCCGTGCGGACCATGCCCTGGTCGTCGGCGATCAGCACCCGGATCACGACGGCTGCTCCAGCGGCAGCGTGGCCTTCACCTCGAACCCGCCCCCTTCCATGGGACCCGCCTCCAGAGATCCGCCCAGCAGGGTCGCCCGCTCCCGCATGCCCATCAGCCCGTGGCCCGCGCCTGGCGCCTCTCCCGGCCTGCGCGATGCGCCGTTGACGACGCGGACGCGCAGGTCTCCGGCCCAGATGAGCTCCACCGCGACGGCCGATCCAGGCGCGTGCCGCATGGCGTTGCTGAGCGATTCTTGCACGATCCGATAGGCCGAGACAGCCACGGCCGTGGGCACCTTCTCCAGCTCGCCCGAGCGTTTGACCAGCACCGTGAGGCCCGCCGACCGGGCGTTGCCGACCAGCTCGTCCAGCCGGTCGAGGCCCGGCGGCGGCGTGGTGTCCGCGCGCCCCTCGTGGTCGCGCAGCACGCCGAGAACCTGCCGCAACTCCTTGATCGCCTCCAGCGACAGCCCGCGGATCTGCGCGAGCCCCTCCTCCAGACGCGCGGCGTCCCCCTTGGCCGTCATCGGTACGGCTTCCGCCTGGATCGCGATGACCGACAGGTGATGGGCCACCACGTCGTGCAGCTCCCTGGCGATCCGCGCCCTCTCGGCCATGACGGACCGTTCACTCACCGCCGCGTCCCTGCTCGCGGTGGCCCTGCGCCGTACCCGGACGTTGTAGCCGAACAGCACGATCACGGTCATGGCGACCGAGGACAGCGCCATCGTGTTCGGGTCGATGATCCAGACGGTCAGCACCGAGGCCAGCCACACCACGACCGTGATGCGCCTGTCGCACCTGGCGGCGACGGAATACAGCATCAGCAGGTACATCACGATGGCCGGACCCAGGTAGGGCGGCTGCATGTCGGTGACCTGCTGGACGACTCTGAGCGAGAGCGGTAGGAGCACCAGAGCGAGCCGCCACGCCGCCAGCGGCCAGCGGTCGCGCAGGGCCACCGGCAGTGAGAAGGCGACGCCGGCCAGGTAGACCATCCAGATCGGCTGCCGCGAGGTGGGGGTCAGCTCCATGAGCGTGGTGTGGAACAGGGCCGCCGCCACAAGGAGGTCGGCCACCTGCACCACGTCGTAGTGGTCGAGGGGCGCCAGCAGCCGCAGTGGCCGGGGGACGCTGCGGTGCAGGCGAGGCGAGCGGGGCGGCGGCGGATCGGCCTCGCCACGGAAGAACGCGAGCCAGAACGGCTGGACGACGGCCGAGATCACGTCACCAGCCTAAGGGGCCCTGACCAGGCACGCGTCACCCCTAGGGGTGATCCCTCCCAGGTACTACTTACACAATTACGATCGCTGTGAGCGAACATCGGCAAGGAAGGGAACAACGTCTGGCTCCGATGAATTGAGTGTGTATAACTCAACCCCCATTGGAGTTCAGATGAGTGAGAGCTTGATCCTCCCGGTCCTGCCGCTCGACGACGAGGTGGTCCTGCCGGGCATGGTGGTCCCTCTGGACCTGTCCGACTCGGAGGTCCGGGCTGCGATCGACGCGGCTCAGGCTTCTGGTCTCAACAAGCCGCGTGTCCTCCTCGTTCCCAGGATCGACGGCCGCTACGGAGCTGTCGGTGTGCAGGCCGTGGTCGAGCAGGTCGGCAGGCTCCCCGGAGGCGAGCCCGCCGCGGTCGTGCGCGGCGTCAACAGGGCCCGCGTGGGCAAGGGGACGACCGGCCCCGGCGCGGCTCTCTGGGTGGAGGTCCACACCGTCGACCCCGTGCACATCGGGGAGCGGGCGCAGGAGCTGGCCAAGGAGTACAAGGCGCTGGCCACCACGATCCTGCAGAAGCGTGGCGCGTGGCAGGTGGTCGACCAGGTCAACCAGATCGACGACCCCTCCGTCCTGGCCGACAGCTCCGGCTACACGCCGTGGCTGAGCACCGCGCAGAAGGTCGAGCTGCTGGAGGCCCCCGACCCCGCCGACCGGCTGGCCAAGCTGGTGGAGTGGTCGCGCGAGCACCTGGCCGAGCTCGACGTCGCCGAGACGATCCGCAAGGACGTCCAGGAGGGCATGGAGAAGCAGCAACGCGAGTTCCTGCTCCGCCAGCAGCTGGCGGCCGTGCGCAAGGAGCTGAAGGAGCTCAACGGCGACACCGCCGAGACGGAGGAGGAGGACTACCGCGCCCGCGTGGAAGCGGCCGACCTCCCCGAGAAGGTGCGCGAGGCGGCGCTCAAGGAGGTCGACAAGCTGGAGCGGACCTCCGACCAGTCGCCCGAGACCGGCTGGATCCGCACCTGGCTCGACACCGTCCTCGACATCCCGTGGAACGAGACGAGCGACGACAACTACGACATCACTGGCGCCCGTGAGGTGCTCGACGCCGACCACACCGGTCTCGAGGACGTCAAGGACCGCATCATCGAGTACCTGGCCGTGCGTAAGCGGCGCCAGGACAAGGGCCTCGGCGTGGTGGGCGGCCGCCGCAGCGGCGCCGTCCTCGCCCTCGCCGGTCCTCCCGGAGTGGGCAAGACGTCGCTGGGCGAGTCCGTCGCCCGCGCCATGGGCAGGAAGTTCGTCCGCGTCGCCCTCGGCGGCGTGCGCGACGAGGCCGAGATCCGCGGCCACCGGCGCACCTACGTCGGCGCGCTGCCCGGCCGTATCGTCCGCGCCATCCGCGAGGCCGGCTCGATGAACCCCGTCGTCCTGCTCGACGAGATCGACAAGGTCGGCGCCGACTACCGGGGCGACCCGACGGCCGCCCTGCTGGAGGTGCTCGACCCGGCGCAGAACCACACCTTCCGTGACCACTACCTGGAGGTCGAGCTCGACCTGTCGGACGTGCTCTTCCTCGCGACGGCCAACGTCCTCGAGGCCATTCCCGGGCCGCTGCTCGACCGCATGGAGGTCGTCACGCTCGACGGCTACACCGAGGACGAGAAGGTGGCCATCGCCCGCGACCACCTGCTGCCCAAGCAGCTGGAGCTGGCGGGGCTGACGGCCGAGGAGGTCACGGTGGAGGAGGCGGCGCTGCGCAAGCTGGCCGCCGAGTACACCCGCGAGGCCGGCGTGCGCTCCCTGGAGCGCTCGATCGCCAGGATCCTGCGCAAGGTCACGGCCAAGGACGAGCTCCCCACCACCGTGGGCGAGGACACTCTGGTCGACTACCTCGGCAGGCCGCGCTTCGTTCCGGAGGCCTCGCTTCCCGAGTCCAAGCAGCGCACCTCGGTGCCCGGCGTGGCCACGGGCCTGGCCGTCACCGGCGCGGGCGGCGACGTCCTCTACGTCGAGGCGTCGCTGGCCGACCCCGAGACCGGCGAGACCGGGCTGACCCTGACCGGACAGCTGGGCGAGGTGATGAAGGAGTCGGCGCGGATCGCGCTGTCCTACCTGCGCTCGCACGGCGCGGAGCTGGAGCTGCCGGTCACCGCGCTGAAGGACCGGTCGGTGCACGTGCACTTCCCCGCCGGCGCCGTCCCCAAGGACGGGCCCTCGGCGGGCGTCACGCTCACCACGGCGCTGGCCTCGCTGCTGTCGGGACGACTCGTCCGCAACGACGTGGCGATGACCGGTGAGATCTCCCTCACCGGACGGGTGCTGCCCATCGGCGGCGTCAAGCAGAAGCTGCTGGCGGCGCACAGGGCGGGCATCACCACCG
The DNA here is from genome assembly GCF_040648355.1 of Nonomuraea sp. NPDC049152. Lineage (NCBI taxonomy): Bacteria > Bacillati > Actinomycetota > Actinomycetes > Streptosporangiales > Streptosporangiaceae > Nonomuraea > Nonomuraea sp. NPDC049152. The sequence continues at coordinate 55,543 of NZ_JBEZDO010000009.1, forward strand.
TCCTCATCCCCGCCCGCAACGAGCCCGACCTGGACGACCTGCCCAAGGAGGTCCGCGACGAGCTGACCATCCACGCCGTCAGCGACGTGCGTGAGGTGCTCGACATCGCCCTCACCCCGGCCAAGGTGGCCCAGACCACCGCGGCCTGACTCCGACCCGAAGCCGCCCCGCCGTCTCGTACCGGGGCGGCTTCGCCATGTCCGCCGGACAATAATGGACGAATCATCTATTCGCTTGAATGAATGATTTGCTCATGCTGTCATGGGGTCATGCTCTACGAACTTCCCGCGTTGGCTGCGCAGGACGAGAAGGTCCTGGCCGAGATCGAGGACATGCGGCGCGACCTGAAGTACCGCCTCGCCGTCACTCATCGGTGGGACGGGCAACTGCGCAGGCAACTGCAGGCGCGGGCCATCCAGGGGTCCAACTCGATCGAGGGGTACCGGGCCAGCGTCGAGGACATCGAGTCCATCATGGCGGGGGAGGAGCCGCTGGAGACGTCGGGCTCGGTGGCCCGTGAGATCGCCGGATATCAGCAGGCGCTCACCTACATCCAGCTGCTGTCGAAGGCGCCCGCGTTCCGTTTCGACGCCGGGGTTCTCAACGCGCTCAACTTCATGATGATCGGCCACCACCATGCCAAGGCTCCCGGCGTCATCAGGCCTGGGGGTATCTACGTGCGCAACTCCGACACCGGTGAAGTCGTCTATGAAGGGCCCGACGCCGAGCAGGTGCCGGAGCTGCTCCAGGGCCTCGTGGAATGGCTCGACCACGGCGACCTGGACGCGCCGAGCTACGTCAGGGCGGCGATGGCGCATCTCAACCTGGTCAAGATCCATCCGTGGCGGGACGGGAACGGCCGGATGTCGCGTGCGCTGCAGACGCTGGTGCTGGGGCGTGACCGGATCACCACGCCCGAGTTCTGCTCCATCGAGGAGTGGCTGGGCAAGCAGAGAAGCACCGTCGAGTATTACGACGTGCTGGGCGAGGTGGGGCGGCGACGATGGAGTCCGCACGGCCACACGCTGCCTTGGGTGCGCTTCTGCCTGCGTGCTCACCATCTGCAGGCGCAGGAGGTGCGGAGGCGGTTGTCGGAGGCGGGGGAGATCTGGATGCTGCTGGAGGAGCAGGTCGACGCCGACGGGCTCAACGCCAGGTGCGTGTCCGCCCTCTACGAGGTGTTCGTGAACCGGCGCCTGCGCCGCAGCCGCTACCAGGCCGACGAAACGCTCAGCCAGGGGCAGGCGGCCCGCGACCTGCGGGATCTGGCCGCGAAGGGGTGGCTCAAGCCGTACGGGGAGACAAAGGGGCGTTTCTACGCTCCTGGCGCGCGCATGGCGCGCATCAAGGCGGACTTCGCCGACCGGATGACCCCGCTCGAGGATCCGTACCGGCGGGCCGGCAGGGCCTGAAGGGCCACGGTCGCCCGCCGAACAGGGCTGGGGTGAGCCACCTCACATCGGCGGCAGGGAATAGGCCCGCGTCAAGGGATCGTTGGCAACAGCGTGAACGAGATGCGAATGCGCATGTGTACGGGCTGCCAGGCCCGCTAGAGCGCACCTTTCCGCCCCCTCGTTCGAAGGTACTTCCCTGATGATCCGACCCAGCTTCGTGCTGCGCCGCCTGAGTCACCTTCCGTTCCACCCAGGCACTCGCTGACGCGTCCCCCAACGCTGACCGTCCGTTATCGAATCCGTTGTGGGGAAATTTCGTGATCCAGGCTGCAGGCCTGCGCAGAACCTACGGTGACACCGTCGCGTTGGACGGTGTCGACCTGCACGTGCGCCAGGGCGAGATCTTCGGCGTGCTCGGCCAGAGCGGCGCGGGCAAGAGCACGCTGCTGCGCTGCGTCAACCTCCTCGAGCGTCCCGACCACGGCACCATCGCGGTCGCGGGGCAGGAGCTGACCACGCTCGGCGAGCGCGACCTGCGCGCCGCCAGGCAGCACATCGGCATGATCCACCAGCATTTCGCGCTGCTGTCCTCACGCACGGTCGCGGGCAACGTGGCCTTCCCCCTCGAGGTCATGGGCATGGGCAAGGCGGAGCGGTCGGCCAGGGTCGCCGAGCTGCTCGAGCTCGTCGGCATCGCCGACAAGGCCGACGCGCGCCCAGGGCAGCTGTCCGGCGGGCAGAAGCAGCGCGTGGGCATCGCCAGGGCGCTGGCCGGCAACCCCAAGGTCCTGCTGGCCGACGAGGCCACCTCGGCGCTCGACCCCGGCACGACCTCCTCCATCCTCGCCCTGCTCAAGCGGCTCAACGCCGAGCTCGGACTGACGATCCTGCTGATCACGCACGAGATGAACGTGGTCAAGAGCATCTGCGACTCGGTGGCGATCATGTCGGGCGGCGCGATCCTGGAGTCGGGGCCGATCAGGGGGTTGCTGACCACGCCCGGATCCAGGCTGGCCGCCGAGCTGTTCCCGCTGCCCGCGCCCGAGCCGGGCAACGTCACGATCACGTTCACCGGAGCGGCGGACGAGCCGGTGATCTCGCACGTCGTGCGCAAGTTCGACGTGGACGTCAGCATCCTCGGCGGCGCGCTCGAGGACGTCGCGGGCGGCTCGGTCGGCCGCCTGCGCGTCTCGCTGGCGGGCGCCGAGACCTCAGCCGCCCTCACCTACCTGCGCGAGCGGGGACTGATCGTGGAGGTGGCCGCGTGACCTGGGAAGAGATGGTTCCGCTGCTCGGTCAGGCGACGTGGGAGACGGTCCAGATGGTGTTCTGGTCCACGCTCTTCACCGTCGTGTTCGGGCTGCCGCTCGGCGTCGCCCTGGTCGGCACCTCGCGTGAGGGCCTGTTCCCGTCGCGGGTCGCCAACCAGCTGCTCAGCCTGATCGTCAACATCGGAAGGTCGCTGCCGTTCATCATCCTGATGATCGCGGTGATCCCCTTCACCCGGCTGCTGGTCGGCACCACCATCGGCCTGTACGCGGCCGTCGTGCCGCTGACGATCGGCGCGGTGCCGTTCTTCGCCCGCCTGGTCGAGATCGCGCTGCGCGGCGTCAGCGGTGACGTCGTCCAGGCGGCCCACGCCATGGGCGTCAGCCGTACCTCCATCGTCACCAAGGTCCTGCTGCCGGAGGCCAAGGCGGCGCTGGTGGCGGGGATCACGGTCACCGTCATCACGCTCGTGTCCTACTCCGCGATGGCGGGCGTCATCGGCGCGGGCGGGCTGGGCGACCTGGCCATCCGGTACGGCTACCAGCGGTTCGAGACGCCTCTCATGATCGCGACCTGTGTGGTCATCATCATCCTCGTCCAGCTGGCCCAGTCTCTCGGCGACGCGCTCGCCAACCGTCTGGCCGCCAGGCGCTAGAGACTCCCATCCCGATTTTCCGGGGTCCGCCACAAGCGGGTCCTGCTTCCTCATACCCAGACAAGGAGCACAGCCGTGCGCAAGTTGTTCGGTCTCGTGACCGCCGCCGTCCTGGCCCTGACCCTCGCCGCCTGCGGATCGTCCGCCTCCGGCTCGTCGGCCTCCGGCGCGCCGAGCGACCCTCTCAAGATCGGCGCCACCCCCACGCCGCACGCCGAGATCCTCAAGTACATCTCGGACAACCTGGCAGCCAAGGAGGGTCTGAAGCTGGAGATCGTCGAGTTCAGCGACTACGTGCCGCTGAACCCGCAGCTCCAGGAGGGCCAGCTGGACGCCAACTACTTCCAGCACCAGCCCTACCTCGGCGACTACAACAAGGAGAAGGGCGCCAAGCTCACCTGGGTGGCCAACGCGCACCTGGAGCCGCTCGGCCTCTACTCCAGCAAGGTGAAGGACGTCGCCGCGCTCGCCTCCGGCGCCACCGTCGCCGTGCCCAACGACGCCACCAACCTCGGCCGCTCGCTCAAGCTGCTGGCCGACAACGGCGTCATCAAGCTGAAGGACGGCGTCGGCACCGCGGCCACCGAGCGTGACGTCACCGCCAACCCGAAGAACATCACCTTCAAGGCGCTCGACGCCGCCCAGCTGCCCCGCTCGCTCGCCGACGTGGACGCCGCGGTCATCAACGGCAACTACGCCCTGGAGGCCAAGCTCAACCCGGCCACCGACGCGCTCGTCGCGGAGAAGGCGGAGGGCAACCCGTACGCCAACGGGCTGGTCGTCCAGGAGGGCAAGCAGAACGACCCGCGGGTCCAGAAGCTGGCCAAGCTGCTGCGGAGCCCCGAGGTCAAGAAGTACATTGAGGACACCTACAAGGGCGCGGTCATCCCAGCCTGAATTTTTCCTGTGAATGATCGGGAAAAAGCGTTTTCCGAATAATTGGCCCCCGGCCAGGTAATCAAGCGAATTGAAACCGTTCGGCAATCCGACGGGACTACGAAGAGCGTGACAGAAACCCTCTTCTCCCGAGGAGTTCCCTCATGCGATTCGTTTCGCGAATCCTGGCCGGCGCCGTCATCGCCCTGGCGGTGGCGGTCGGCGCCCCCGTCGCCGCGGGCGCGGCGACGACAGGCGCGGCCACCGGCTCCGGCTGGGGTGCTTACCACTCCAGCGACCACAGGGCCGAGGCCTCAGGACACGTCTCCGTGACCAAGAAGTCCTACAAGGTCTGGCACTGGGAGACCTTCTACAAGAAGGTCCAGGTCTGCTGGAAGGACAAGCACGGCAACAAGCACTGCGCCTGGAAGAAGAAGCCCTTCAAGAAGAAGGTCTGGACCTGGAAGCACGACTACTTCTACTCGGTGGACAGTACGCTCACCAACCACAAGTGGTGGGGCAAGCACAAGTACGTCTGCGCGTGGGAGACCTTCAAGGTCGTGAACTTCGACGGTTCGGCCTACTTCAAGAGCTTCAAGAACTGCGGTAAGCACGACGCCGACTACTCGTTCGGCGGCAAGAACGCCAAGCACATCTACGTGGATGTGAGCCGTGGCGCTTACGGCGGCCCGAACGGCTTCCACTCCGGTTGGCGGGACGTTTACCACGCCTAGCGGCGGTTCCCCCTCGAAGAGGCCGTGATCTCGAATACGGGATCACGGCCCCGCCGTTTTCCGGAGGAAATTCGCGCAATGGATGGACGCCGCTTCGGGCGTCCCGAGGCGGTGCGGCCCCTTCCTGCTCCGCCACGAACCGAATATGGTTCTGGTCATGTATCCGGGAGCCATCGCAGCAGTCACCCCCGACAAGCCCGCTGTGATCATGGCGGGCTCCGGGGAGGTCGTCACCTATCGCCGGCTCGAGGAGGAGTCGAACAGGCTCGCCCACTTATTCCGCTCCGCCGGGCTCAAGCCGGGCGACCACATCGCGTTCATGCTCGAGAACCATCCGCTCTTCCTGGTCATCGCCTGGGCGGCGCACCGCTCGGGGCTGTACTACACAGCGATCAGCTCGCGCCTGCGGAGCGAGGAGCTGTCCTACATCGTCGACAACTGCGAGGCCAGGGTCTTCATCTCCTCGGCCGGGCTGGCCGAGGTGGCCGCCTCGATCGAGGCTCCCGGCGTGGAGCTCAGGCTCATGGTCGACGGCGTCGCCGACGGCTTCCGGTCCTACGAGGAGGCCGTCGCCGAACAGCCGCCGACGCCCATCGCCGACGAGTGCCAGGGCGCCGACATGCTCTACTCCTCGGGGACCACGGGCAGGCCCAAGGGCGTCAAGCCGACGCTCTCGCAGGCGCCGCTCGACACCCCCGGGCCGCTGATCCAGCTCATCCAGTTCCTGTTCGCGCCCTCGGCCGACAGCGTCTACCTGTCGCCCGCGCCGCTCTACCACGCCGCGCCGCTGCGCTACTGCCTGCAGTTCCAGCGGCTCGGGGCGACGGTCGTCGTGATGGAGCGCTTCGACCCCGCCGAGTACCTCGCGCTGGTCGAACGGCACGCGGTGACGCACTCGCAGCTCGTGCCGACGATGTTCATCAAGATGCTCAAGCTGCCCGACGAGGTCAGGGACGGGCACGACCTGTCCTCGCTCCAGTGCGCGATCCACGCCGCCGCGCCGTGCCCGATCCCCGTCAAGGAGCAGATGCTCGAGTGGTGGGGGCCGATCATCCACGAGTACTACGCGGGAACCGAAGGCAACGGCTTCCTCTACGCGAGCCCCGCCGACTGGCTGGCGCACAAGGGCACCGTGGGCCGCCCCCTGCTCGGCGTCGTGCACGTCTGCGACGAGGAGGGCAACGAGCTGGCGCCCGGCGAGCACGGCACGGTCTACTTCGCCGACGGCCCCCGCTTCGAGTACCACGGCGACCCGGACAAGACCCGCTCCGCGCAGGACCCTCAGGGCAGGGGGTGGACCACACTCGGCGACATCGGCTACGTCGACGAGGACGGCTTCCTCTACCTGACCGACCGCCGCTCCTACATGATCATCTCGGGCGGGGTGAACATCTACCCGCAGGAGTCCGAGAACGTGCTGTCGGTCCACCCCAAGGTCGCCGACGTGGCCGTGTTCGGCATTCCGGACGAGGAGATGGGCGAGCAGGTAAAGGCCGTCGTCCAGCCCGCCGACCACGCCCGGCCCGGCCGGGACCTGGAGGCCGAGCTGATCGAGTACTGCAGGTCGCGGCTGGCCCACTACAAGTGCCCCAAGTCGATCGACTTCCGCGACGAGCTGCCCCGCCACCCGACCGGCAAGCTCTACAAGCGGCTCCTGCGTGCGGAATACCTCAACGCTCATGTCGCGGCTACGATCCCCAGATCTCGGCCAGCGGCAGAGGATCGGTGAGCGAGTTCATCGCGAGCCACGCGAGCATGCCCACGAGCGTCAGCCCGGAGACGACCAGCCCGATCGCACCGCACAGGAATCTGCCGCCAGGACCGTGCACGCGGCTGAGTGACGCGCCCGCACTCACGCCGAGGACCGGAACGCCGACGAGGACGAGCGTGGGAATCCACAGTGGGCCCCACCCTGTCCAGGAGATCTCGAGGATCACCCGGCGCGCGGGCATGACGTGAAGAAGGAAGCCGACGACGGTGAGAAACCAGGCAAGCGTGAAGTAGCCCGGCTCGCGCCCGGATCGAGGTGTCAGCGGCATCGCGGGTTCCGTCCGACGTCATGGCTCGGGTGACGTCAACGGTAACCGATCTTCGGGCCGTGGCGGGGGCGCTCCCGGATCGCCCAACAGGACCGATGAGGCTTTTGTATGAGATTTCAATGAGAGTTCCGGCCGGGTGTCGCGCGCTGACCTGGGGCGATAAAGCCCTCGTGAGGGGGTGCGGCACCCCAGGATCGGCGGCTTAACCAGCGTTTACAGCCTCGTTGACACCCTGGGAGTACGGCACGCCACGGTGGCGCGCCACAGCGGCCTCTTGGGGATGGAAATGAACGCGAACGAGCCTCGTGAGCACAACGAAGGCACTGTGGGTGGGAGCTGGACCCAGTTCGGTTCCAAGCCTCCGGTCGCCGGCGGGTTCCAGCATGCCGCGCCGACGCCGTCGGACGACACGACGATCATGCAGGCGCCTGCCGTACCGAAGCAGCAGTCCAGATTCACCACAGGTCAGAAGGCCATCGCGGGGCTCGCGCTGGCGGTCACGGCGTTGATCGGCGGCGTGGCGGGGGCCGCGACCGTGAGCGCCATGGGCGGTGGGACCACGACCGTTGCCTCCTCGCCCAGCCCGACCTTCAAGCAGGCGTCGAACACGCTGACCGTGGCCGACGTCGCGCAGAACGTGCAGCCGTCGGTCGTCATGATCAAGGGGAGCACGGGTGAGGGATCGGGCGTGGTCCTGTCGGAGGACGGCCTGATCCTGACCAACAACCACGTGGTGGTCGGGGCGGGTCAGGGCGGCTCGATGACGGTGAAGTTCAGCGACGGCAAGACCGCCAAGGCGTCGGTTGTCGGCACCGACCCGACGACCGACCTGGCCGTCATCAGGGCGGAGGGCGTCTCGGGGCTGACCAAGGCCACCCTCGGCGACAGCGACGCGCTCAGGGTCGGCGACGCGGTGCTGGCCATCGGCAGCCCGCTCGGCCTGGACGGCTCGGTCACCGCGGGCATCGTCAGCGCGCTCGACCGCACGCTCAACGTCGGCAACGAGGACCAGGGCCAGCAGCAGCTGCCGCCCGGCTGGGGCAACCCGCGCGGGCAGTCGCAGCAGTCGCCCGCCACCACGATCGGCGGGGCCATCCAGACCGACGCCGCCATCAACCCAGGCAACAGCGGCGGCGCCCTCGTCAACGCGGCGGGCGAGGTGATCGGCATCAACACGGCCATCGCGACCGGCGGCGGCACCGGCAACATCGGTGTCGGCTTCGCCATCCCGATCAACACCGCCAAGCAGGTGTCCCAGCAGCTGATCGACAACGGCAAGGTGAGCCACGCCTACCTCGGCGTCAGCGTCACCGACGCCTCGGGTGACGTGCCGGGTGCTCTGGTACGGCAGGTGCAGGAGGGAAGCCCCGCAGCCAAGGCCGGGCTGAAGGAAGGCGATCTGATCACCAAGGTGGGCGAGACAGCGGTTGACGGGGGAGATACCGTAGTCGGACAGGTCAGAGGTTTCAAAGTCGGCCAGCAGGTCAAGATCACATACATGAGGGACGGAAAGACCCAGGAGGTCACCGTGACCCTCGCGGAGAAGACTGGCGAGTAGAACCCCCCTCGTTGAACGGAGGTGCCGTCGAGATCGCTGCGGACTCGGCGGCACCTCCCCCTCTCCCGGCCCAATGGATCAGCGGAACCTGCGGCCCTCGTCGCGGCGGTAGGCCCACACCGCGGCCGCGGCCGCCGCGACGGTCCAGATCGCCAGCGTGACCAGCGGCAGCGCCTGTGGCGTGAAGTCCGTGGTCGCGGCCCACACCAGCTCCATCGCGCCCCTGCTCGGCAGGTACGGCGCGACCGCCCCGATGAAGGCCGGCGGGTCCAGCGGATTGCCGAACATCCCGCCGCCGATCGCGATCGGGAAGAACAGCACCTGCGAGACCGCGATGGCCGCCTTCGCCGGCAGCGAGTAGCCGACGAGCAGGCCCAGCATCATGAACGGCAGCGCCCCCACGATCAGCGCGCCCAGGCCGAGCACCAGCTGCAGCGGGGTGACCGTGGCCTCGGTGAGGAACGCGGCGACCAGCACCACGGGCACGACCGCGATCAGCATGACGGCCAGCGAGGTCAGCATCCGCCCGGCGAAACGGGGGAAGGGGCCCGCGGGCAGCGTGCGCAGGTAGGGGTCCCACGGCTTCTCGCGGTCGTCGGCCACGCCGATGCCGAGCCCCATCAGGCCGCTCGACATGACGGCGAACAGCGTCATCGAGGCCGTGCCGATCGTGGCCATCAGCGGGTCCTGTCCCGCGAACGGTACGACGAAGGCCAGCATGGAGACGGTGGGGAAGAAGACGCTCGCCACGATCGCGATCGGGACTCGGAGCTGCTCGAGGAACTGGTAGCGGGTGTGCGTCAGGATCAGGCTAGACACCTGCGGTCTCCTTCGAGGTGATGGCGAGGAAGGCGTCCTCGAGCGTGGCAGGGCTGATCTCGAGCCCTGAGAACGGGACGCCGCTGGCGACCAGGTCGAGCACCAGGCGGTCGGAGTCGGAGGTGAGCAGCTCGTGGCGGTCGTCCACCCGCTCGGCGCTGACCACGCCTGGGAGGTCGGGCAGCTCGACGGCCGACAGCGACACCCTGCGCACGCCGACCATGCCGCGTACGGCCTGCATCGTGTCGTCGGCCAGCACCCTGCCCTGGCCGATCACCACGACCCGTTCGGCCAGCGCCTCGACCTCCTCCAGGTAGTGGCTGGTGAGCACGACGGTGCCGCCCTCGGCGTGGAAGGCCCTGACCCCCTCCCACAGCGACCTGCGCGCCTCCACGTCGAGGCCGGTCGTGGGCTCGTCGAGGAAGACGATGCGCGGATTGCCGGCGAAGGCCAGCGCCACCGCGAGACGGCGCTTCTGGCCGCCCGACAGGCCGCCGACCTGCCGCCGGACGAGGTCGTCCAGGCCGAACCTGGCCAGCAGCTCCTCCTTGCCCGCCCGCTCGGGGAAGTGGGAGGAGACGAAGTCGACGATCTCGCCGACGCGCAGCGCCTCGGGCAGTCCCGTCTCCTGCGGTGTCACGCCCATGCCCTGCCGTACGCGGGGGTCGGAGGGGGCGCCGCCGAGCAGCTCGACCACGCCCTTCGTGGGCTTGCGCAGGCCGACGAAGAGGTTGACGAGCGTGGACTTGCCCGCGCCGTTCGGGCCGAGCAGGCCGACGAGCTGTCCTGAGGGGATCTCCATGGACACGTCGTCGAGGGCGATCACCTCGCCGTAGCGCCGGGTGACCTCGACGGTCCTGGCCAAGACGGTCATGCTTCTCCTCCAAGAAGGGCGCGGATCGCGACGGTGTATTCCTCGAAGGCCAGCCGTCCGCGCCTGGTCAGCGCGACGTAGGTGACGGGGGTCCGGCCCTTGTGCGTTTTGGTGATCTCGACGTAGCCCGCGTCCTCGAGCTTGGTCAGATGCACCGACAGGTTGCCCGCCGTCATGGCGAGCAGGTCCTTCAGTCCTGGGAAGGCGATCTGGTCGCCTTCCGGCAGGGCGTTGAGCGTGGCCACCACGCGCAGCCTGGCCTGCGCGTGGATGACGGGGTCGAGGTCGGGGAGCGTCACCGGCGCCGCCTGAGCACGATCCCCGCCACGAAGAAGGCGCCGCCGACCAGCAGCGAGATCAGCAGGGCGTGCCAGCCGGGGCCCAGCGTGGCGCCGGCGGCGTTGACGGCGGCGGTCCAGACGCCCAGGAAGAACATCGGCCACTCGCGCCATACGGCGCCGCCCGCCATGTAGAGGATGGAGACGACCAGCAGCGAGACCGAGGCGTAGAGCAGGCCGATCTGGTCTCGGGGGAGCATCGGGGTGAAGTGGCTGAGGATCAGGCCCATCGACAGCATGCCGACGAACCAGGCGTAGCCGTACATCATCCCGCGTTGGGCCGTCTCACCGCGGATCTGCACGCTGGAGGCGCGGGCGCTCCAGAACAGGAACGCGCCGGCCAGCAGTTGCGCGCCCATCAGGATGGCCAGGGCGAGCTGCCACGAGATCGGGGCGATCGGGTGGCCGTCGAGGCCGTAGGACAGGAAGAAGGCGGCGAAACCGACCAGCCACGCCAGACCCCAGGGGGCGTAGAGGAACAAGGGGTCGGGCTGCAGCCTGCGTGTGGCGGCGGCGGCCTGCTCCTCGATGAGCCGCATCATCTCGGCGGGGCTCAGGTCTTCTTCGTCCACGTCAGTCCAAACTGGTCGAAATCATCAACTGGTTTGCAGCATAAACCTGATTGTGCGGCAAACGGAAGAGCGGCCCCTCTCCGATGGGGGAGGGGCCGCTCTGTGGGGCCGGTGGACCCGGCGCAGGAGCGGCCCCTCCCCGCGCGGGAAGGGGCCGCTCTCGTCGCCTTACCTGGTCAGCCCTTGCCTCCAGGGAGGGAGAGGCCGATGACCAGCGGGTCGTGGTCGGAGGAGCGGAACGCGTCGGGCTGGTAGAGGCCCGGCGGGTTGAACTCCGTGTTGTAGTCGAGGATGCGCGGCTCGTCCGAGTTGACGTGCCAGATCGTCGCCCCCGTCACTCGCTTGAGCAGCTGCTTGCCGACCAGGGCGTGGTCGAGCTCGCCGGCCAGCCCGCCGAACAGGTAGCTGTAACGGAACGGCGCGGGCACGAACCGCTTGGTCACGCTCGTCAGCCCACCGGCCTGCAGCGTGTCGATCGGGTCCTCCTCGCCGTAGGCGTTGAGGTCGCCGAGCACGAGCGGGTTGGGCAGGTCGAGCGAGGAGACCAGCCCGAGCACGGCCTCGGCCTGCTTGACCCGCAGCGGGTTCCAGCAGCTCTGCCCATCGCCCTGGTCGGCGTCGGGACCGCTGGGCGGGCACGAGCCCTTCGACTTGAAGTGGTTGACGATCATGGTGAACGGCTGGCCGCCGCCCCCGCGCCTGAAGGTCTGGATCAGCGGCGGCCTGCTGAAGACCGGGTCCTGGGAGGACAGTGCCGCCCCGACCGGTGCGAGACGGGCCGGCTTGTAGATCATCGCCACGTGGATCAGGTCCGTCCCGGGGAACGGGTGCGCGAGCGCGGCGTAGGTGCCCGCGCCGACCTTGGCGTTCAGCGCGTCGACCAGGGTCTGCAGGGCGGTCTGGCCGTTGTTCTCGACCTCCATGAGCCCGACCACGTCCGCGTTGAGGCCCTGCAGCGTCGCCACCAGCTTGTCGAGCTGGCGCTTCTGCTCCTCGGCGGTCGTCGCGCCGCGCGAGCCCAGCGTGGTGAACCAGTTCAGCGTGTTGAGGCTGGCCACCTTGACGTTGCCGCCGACGGGCAGCGGCGCGGGCAGGCGCGGGTTGGTGCGCAGGAAGCTGATCGACTTGGTGGGCTGCAGCCGGTAGGCGCCGAACCCGTAGCCGAGCACGCCGGTCACGCCGAACGCGGTGTCACCCGTGCGCACCACGCGCGGGCTGGTGTAGGGGATCGTGGCGGGGTTCTCCCTGCTGGAGCCGTCGTCGATGAGCAGCGTGCGGCGGGCGTCGAGCGCCGCGTCCACGCCCGGCCTGTCGGTCGGCTGGTAGAGGCGTCCCTCGGAGGAGACGGTGACCTCGCCGAAGCGGCCGAGGTTGAAGTGCTCGGAGACGGTCAGCGGCTCGCGGAAGGTGACGAGCATGTTCTCGACGGGCTCGAAGGTCGTGCCGTCGGCCCGCGGCAGCCGGTAGTCCTGCGCGGGGATCGTGCCCGTGCCGCACACGTCGATCGCGGTGACGGGCGACAGCTCGGTCCACCCGTTGAACTCGGTCACCTTGCCGGTCACCAGCACCCTGTCGCCGACCTTGACGTCCTTGACCGTGTCGCGGGCGAAGGCGAACAGGCCCTCGGAGGTCTTCGGGTCGGCGTCTGGCGTGGCGTCCTGCAGGAAGAAGCCGCTCAGCTCGGCGCTCTTCTGGAAGTCGCCGGTCACGACGCCCTCCACGCGCACGGTCTGCCCTGCCAGGGGGCTGGCTTCGCCCGCGCCCTGGACTGCGGCGATCTGATGGGTCGCGGCCGTGTCGCAGGGCTCACCCGTGGGAGAGGGAGTGGGGGTCGGCGTGGGTGTGGGCGTCGGCGTGGGCGTCGGCTCCTGGCCGCCGCCACAGGGGGCTGCCGCCGTCGCGGTGTTGCGCGGGGCGGGCGCGCCGGACTCCAGGTCGGCGGCGTTGTCGTCGGTGTCGGCGCAGCCGTGCGTCTTGCGCAGCGCGGCCGTGGCGTTGGACAGGCCCGGTGCGGCGGCCGTGCCCTCGAAGAAGTTCGCGGTGCCGAAGCCGACCAGGTCGGCGATCTGGGCGGTCTGCTCGGCCGTACACGAGGTGGGGGTGCCGTTGCAGGCCAGGCCGGTGGCCGAGCGGACCAGAGCGACCTTGCCCGCGCCGGCGCTGACCGCGATGGAGGCGGTGGCGTCAGGGGTGGGCAGCGCCGGACCGGGGTTGCTGCCGGGAGCGAGCTGCAGGAGGTAGTACTGTCCCGGCGCCAGCGCCCCCGACAGCGGGGCGACGTTGGCGGCGAAGTGGCCTGAGCCGGTGGCGCTGGCGTACTGCACCGACCAGCCGTCGATGGCCACGGGCGCGGAGCTCCTGTTGAACAGCTCCACGAAGTCGTTGGCCAGCGGCGCTCCTGAGTTGCCGCCGCCGCCGTAGACCTGGCTGATGACGACGGGGCCAGGCGCCGCGGAGGCTGGGGCGATCGAGAGGGTCGCCACGCCCGCGGCGGCGAGGCCGAGGGCGACAAGGGCGGATAAGGCTCGCATGACCCGCACTTTAGATGGAGATAGTGGAACATATCGTCACTAAACGATGAAATCATCGACCCTTGACAGACGACGCCTGGTGTCATGTCGTCTCATGACCTAGCAACGCGGGTATGCAAAAGTCATGGACTGGGTCACGTGTTCACGCTCCCCGTCATGCACGGGGGTCGCGCGCCAGCCGTACGGCAGCTGCCTGTCCCACCTTTCCCCCGAGCAGCTCGCCGACGCCCTCGCAGCCATCCGCCCCGGGCGGCTGCTCGACCTCCGCGGCACCACCATCGACGGCGAGCTGCTGGCCAGGGTGCTGGCCGCGGCCGAGGGAAGACCGGGCAGGGCCCGCATGGACCTGGCGCGCTTCACCGGCGAGGCGCGTTTCACCGAGGTGAGCTTCCAGGGCGACGTGTCGCTGGACGGCGCCAGGTTCGACCGGCTCGCCTCCTTCTTCGACGCCTGCTTCGCCGGCAACGTGTCGTTCAACGGCGCGAGGTTCGCCCGCCAGCTGTCCTTCCACGGGGCGAGGGTGCGCGGCCACGCCGGATTCGACAAGGCGGTGGTGGGCAGCGACGCCCTGTTCGGCCAGGCGGTCTTCGTCCGCGGGCTGTCGGCCGAGCGGGCCAGGTTCGACGGGTTCGCCACCTTCGACGGGGCCGAGTTCGGCGAGCTGGCCACCTTCAGGGGCGCCAGGTTCGGCCGCACGCTGTCGTTCAAGAAGGTGCGGGGGCGGGTGGGCTTCGAGTCGGCCCACTTCGCCTCAGGGGCCTACCTGTCGGCGACAGGGCGTCTGGCCGTGACCGGGGCGCGCGTGGACGGCGCGCTCGATCTGGCCGTCGAGGACTCCTCGGTCGACCTGCGCAAGGTCGAGGTCAGGGGCACGACCGCGGTCAGGCTGTCACGCGCCCACGCGGACCTGGAATCGGCCGTCCTGCACGGGCCCGCGACGGTGAGCGGGCGGGGCTTCTGCACGATCAGCTCGCTGCGCGGGGCGGTCGCGCCCGACCTGTCGCTGTTCAGTCTGGACCTGTCGGCCTGCCGCTTCGCCGGGCTCGCGCATCCCTCGGGGCTGCGGCTGACGGGGTGCACCTTCGCCTTCACGCCTCGCGGGGTGCGCTTCAGCCTGCGCTGGCCGCCGCTGCGGTGGTTCTCCAAGCGCAGGGCGCTGGCGGACGAGCACGGCTGGCGCGGCTGGTCACACGGCCCCAAGGACCTCTCGTCGCCGGACGGCCTGGCCGTGCTCTACGACGAGCTGCGCCACTCGCCCGACGACGACGGCACCGCCGCGGACTTCGCCTTCGGCGCGATGGAGATGCGCCGGGCCGCCGGCCGCCGCTGGTGGCTGTCGTTGTACTGGCTGCTGTGCGGGTACGGCCTGCGCACCGGCAGGGCGGTGGCGTGGAGCATGCTGCTGGTGGCGGTCACGGCGGGCGCGGTGCTCTGGACCAGCACCTCCCACGCGGCCAGGCGGGTCTCCACGCCGCGCCCCGCCGTACCAGGGCCTGCCGCGCACCATTGACAGGGATTCAGGGGTTTCCCCGATGCTGACCCCGGATGCCCCTTCGTACACTGGGGACCATGCTCATCGACGACTACGTGTCAGGGCTCCACAGGGCGCTCGACGGCCCCGCCGGAGCCAAGCGCGACCTGGTCGTCGAGGCCCGCGACAGCCTGGCCGACACCGCCGAGGCCTACGAGTCCGACGGGCTGGCCCGCCTGGAGGCCGAGCGGCTGGCGGTCGAGGAGTTCGGCGAACTGGCCGAGATCGCACCCGGCTACCAGCGAGAGTTGGTGGCCACGGCCGGGCGCAGGCTGAGCGCGCTGCTGTTCGTGAGCGTGCCGCTGACCACGCTGATGTGGAGCGTCGTGTGGGCGTTCTTCCCCATGAACGCCGCGGACTGGGCGGACCGGCCGGGGTGGTTCCTGCCCGTGGCCAGGCTGCTCGACGGCTTCCATCTGACCACCGGCGTGCTCGGCGGGCTGACGCTGCTGGCACTGACCTGGGGCGCCCGCCGGGTGCGCAGGCCCGAGCGGCTGACCAGGCTGCTCGCGCTGTGGGTGTGGGCGATGCTGCCCGTCACGCTGCTGTTCAGCCTCGCCCTGCAGTACGGCTCGCACGGCCCCACCGGGTTCAGCGCCTTCCTGCCCGGCATGCTCCTGTCGCTGACCACACCGCTGCTGAACGGCCTGCAGCTCTACGGCGCGGCGCGCTGCCTGCGTATCACCCGGCGGCTTCAGCCCGCCTGAGACCCGGCTCGAGCACGCTGCCGATCACGCCGGTGAACTCCCGCCACGCCGACCGCTCGCCCGCGAGCTGCTTGGCCCCCGAGGCGGTCAGCCGGTAGGTGCGCCGCTTGCGCCCGCCCACCGTCGCCCACTCGCTGGCCAGGTAGCCGACGCGCTCCAGCCTGCGCAGCGCGGGATAGACCGTGCCCGTCGGGACCGACAGCGCCCCGCCGCTGCGTTCCGTCAGCGCCTCGATGATGGCGTAGCCGTGCAAGGGCTCGTGCTCCAGCACGGAGAGCAGCAGGGCGTCCATGTGCCCGCGAAGCGCGTCGGGATTCACATCGCCCATCCTAGGTCCGCGTTCGTCATGTAGGCAGTCTACATGTAGGCTCTCTATATGTAGGCAGACACAACGACGGAGCTGATGCGATGGACGTCCTCGACCTGGCCCGGTTGCAGTTCGCGCTGACCGGCAGCCTGCACTTCCTCTTCGTGGTGCTCACGCTGGGTCTGGCCCCCCTCGTGGCGATCATGCACACCCGCTGGGTGCTCTCGGGCAACCCCCTGCACGAGCACATGACCCGCTTCTGGGGCCAGATCTACGTGATCAACTACGCCCTCGGCATCGTCACGGGCCTGGTGATGGAGTTCCAGTTCGGGTTGAGCTGGAGCGGCCTTTCGCACTACGCGGGCGATGTCTTCGGCGCGCCGCTGGCCATGGAGACGCTGATCGCGTTCTTCCTCGAGTCGACGTTCCTGGGCCTCTGGATCTTCGGCTGGCACCGGCTGCGCAAGGGCCCGCACCTGGCCTGCATCTGGATCGTCACCCTGACCGCCTACGGCAGCGCCTTCTACATCATGGTCGCCAACTCCTTCCTGCAGAACCCGGTCGGCTCCGCGGTCGACGGCGACCACCTGCGGCTCACCGACTTCGGCGCGCTGCTGTCGAACAAGGCGCTGGTCCTGTCCTTCCCGCACGTCATCGGGGCGGGGCTGACGGCGGGCGGCTTCGTGGTGATGGGCGCCAGCGCCTACCAACTGCTCCGCCGTACCGCCTACGCGGAGTTCTTCACCAAGTCGCTGCGCACGGGGGTCGTGGTCTCGGCCTTCGGCGTCCTGCTGGCCGTCGCCACCGGCTACGCGCAGTTCGGCGTGATCCAGGTCGACAAGTTCGACGGCAACACGGGGGCGGCCGTCGGGCTCGGCTTCATGATGCTGATCGGCGAGCTGCTGGTGCTGGTCGTGCCGTTTCTGCTGCTCCCCGTCATCTACTGGCTGCCCCGCTGGCGATGGACGCACCCCATCCTGATGATTATGACCCCGCTGCCGTTCCTCGCGGCCGTCCTCGGCTGGATGGCCAGGGAGATCGGTCGCCAGCCCTGGATGATCTGGGAGCGGCTCACCGTCGCCGACGCCCTGTCGCCGGGGCTGACCTCCGGCATGGTCACCGCCTCGCTGGTCGGCTTCACCGCCGTGCTCGGCCTGCTCGCCGTCGTCGACTACGTCCTCATCGCCCGTGTCGTCCGGCGCGGCCCCGGCGACCTGGCCCTCGGCGCCTGGCCCCGCACCACCGCGCCCGCGCCCGTCCGCCTGGAGGTCTGACGTGACTCCTCCGCTCTCTGAAGGGAGCGGCTTCTCGCTAAGCCGCTTCCGCAGCCCGGCGAAGGGCAAGCCCTGCCCTGAGAATGTTCGTGGCCGCATTCACGTCGGCGTGCGCGGTATGCCCGCACGCCGTACAGGCGAACTCGGCCTGGGTGGGGCGGTTTTCTCGCGCGCGGTGCCCGCAACGGGCGCACGTGCGGGAGGTGTTGCGGGGATCCACTGCGATCAGCTCTCGACCGGCGCTTTCAGCCTTGTGCGCGAGGACCGCAAGGAACACCCCCCAACCCGCGTCGAGAATGCTCCGGTTGAGGCCGGACTTGGCGGCGGCCAGCCGTCCGGCGGAGGCTGCCAGGTGGCGCGGGTTGGCCAGATGCTCGCCGTCGCTGGTGGTGGCCGGCGACGCCACGCCCATGTCGATCCCGGCTACCGCGCCGGTCGCCGGGAGCGGCTGCGCGGGCACGCCCTCGCACGACAGGATCACGTACCAGCGGGAGCCTTCCCGCTTCACGCCGATCGTTTTCACGGTGCCCGGACTGGGCGGTGCTGATGGACGCGTACGTGCCCGATGACCTGCAACCGTACGTAGGTGGTGGTGGAGTGCTCGGGCTGGGAGTACGCCTTGTCCAGGCGGCGCAGGGTGGCCTGCTGGGAGGAGAACGACCAGCGCGCCTGCCCGTCCGGGTCGTCGGCGCGGATGTGCTTCAACTCGCCGGACTGCTCGCCGTAGCGGATCGTGACGCCCGCCCTGGCGTATATCTAACAACTCAGAGAACGGAGATTCTGATGCGCGGACCTGGCAGGTCAGGGCACGCTCGGGCTTCGGCGGCCCTCCCGCTCCCGATTTCCCCGTCGCCCAAAGGCGACGGTCCCCTCGGGAGGATCTGATGGAAGTCGTCTGGCTCGTCGTCTTCGCCGTCCTGCTGGTGGGCTACTTCGCCCTGGAGGGCTTCGACCTGGGGGTCGGGCTGCTGCTGGCCGGACGCCCCCGGGACCGCAGGGACCGCATGGTCGCGGCCATGGCGCCGTTCGTCCTGGCCAACGAGGTGTGGCTGGTGGCGGTCGCGGGCGTGCTGTTCGGCGCGTTCCCGCTGCTGGAAGGGCAGGTGATCTTCGCCCTGTACCCCTACGTCGTGGCCATGCTGCTGGGCTGGGTCGTGCGCGACGCGGGCCTGTGGTTCCGCCGCAGGATCGACGGGCAGGCGTGGCGCGGCTTCTGGGACCTGATGATCTCGCTGGGTTCGCTCGTGCTGGCCTTCGGCTGGGGGATGGCCATCGGCTCCGTCGCGGGGCTGCCGTGGATCGCGGGGCTCGCCCTCGGCGCCGTCACCACCGCGCTGTTCACCTTCCACGGCAGGACCTTCCTGGCCTGGCGGGAGGCGAGGGGCACGGGCCGGAGCCTGGCGCTGTCCGCGCCGGCCGCCGCCGCGCCCGTCATCGTGCTGCTGGCGGCCGTCGCCCCGCACCTGCTGGACAACGCCGCGCCCGCTGAGACGCTGAATGTGCTCAGTCTCATGGTCGTCCCGTTCGCGCCCGTCATGGTCGGCGCGCAAGTATGGGTGTGGCGCACCTTCCGGCCAGTCAAGGGCGCCGACCGCATCCCGTCGTTCTTCTAGAGGACTCGTTGCACAAGGACCTTCTGCGGCTCATGCGAGCCGAGCGCGCGGTGCGCACGCACCTGACCGTCACCATGGCCGCCGCCGTGATCGCGGGTCTCCTCGTGCTGGTCCAGGCCGAACTGCTCGCGGGGGTGCTGTCGGGCAGGTTCACCACGGTGGCGCTGCTGGGGCTGGCGGCGGTCGTGGGGCTGCGCGGCCTGCTCGGCTGGACGCAGGGCGTCTTCGCGGCGCGGACCTCCACGGGAGTGAAGTCCGCGCTGCGCCACCGGCTGCTGGCCAGGCTGCAGGACCTCGGGCCCGCCCGCCTGACAGGACACCGCTCGGGCGAGCTCGTCACGCTCACCGGACGCGGGCTCGACGCGCTCGACCCCTACCTGACCGGGTACCTGCCCGCGATGGCGGTGGCGGGCGTGGTGCCCGTCGCCGTCCTCATCAGGCTCTTCGCCGCCGACCTCACCAGCGCGATCATCGTGCTCGTCACGCTGCCGCTCATCCCGGTCTTCGGGGCGCTGGTCGGCATGCACACCAAGGCTGTCACCGAACGGCAGTGGCGGGCGCTGTCCAGGCTCGGCGGGCACTTCCTCGACGTCGTGCGCGGCCTGCCCACGTTGCGCGCCTTCGGCAGGGCCCGCTACCAGGCGACCGTGATCCAGCAGGTGGCCGACGCGCACAGATCGGCGACCATGCGGACGCTGCGGGTGGCCTTCCTGTCCTCGCTGGTGCTCGAACTGTGCGCCTCGCTCTCGCTCGCGCTGGTCGCGGTGCCGATCGGGCTGCGCCTGCTCGGCGGCTCGCTCGACCTGACGACGGCGCTGCTGGTGCTGCTGCTGGCGCCCGAGGCGTACCTGCCGCTGCGGATGATGGGGACGCGTTTCCACGCCTCGATGGAGGGCGTCGCCGCGGCGGACGCCGCCTTCGCCGTACTGGACGACGACGCCGATCCTTCTCGGCGGACCCCGGCCGCGGCCGGTTCCCCCCGGAAGACCTCGGCCGCCGACTCGCGGGAAGAGGCTCGACCGCCTCACCCGGCGCGGACCGCCGCGAGCCCACCCGAGATCCGCCTGGAGAACGTCACCGTCCGCTACCCCGGCCGCGACGACCCCGCGCTCCGGGAGGTCTCCCTCGTCATCACCCCGGGCGAGCGCGTGGCGCTGGTCGGCGAGAGCGGCGGCGGCAAGAGCACCCTGCTCCACCTCCTGCTCGGATTCGTCCACCCCGCCGAGGGCCGCGTCCTCGTCGACGGTGCCGACCTGCGCGACCTCGACCTCGCCGCGTGGCGCGACAGGATGGCGTTCGTGCCCCAACGCCCGCACCTGTTCGCCACCTCCGTCGCCGGCAACATCCGCCTGGGCGCCCCCTCGGCCTCTCCCGACCAGGTACGGCAGGCCGCCAAGGCCGCGCACGCAGACGAGTTCGTGAGCGCCATGCCCGACGGCTACGACACGCTGGTCGGCGAGCGCGGCGCGAACCTGTCGGCGGGCCAGCGGCAGCGGCTCGCCCTGGCCCGCGCGTTCTGCAGACCGGAGGCCGCCGTCCTGCTGCTCGACGAACCCACCGCGAGACTCGACGGACGCAGCGAGGCCGCCGTGGTCGCCGCCACCGCCGAGCTGAGCGATGACCGCACCGCGGTGATCGTCGCCCACCGGCCCGCGATGATCGACCTGGCCGATCGCGTGATCCGCATCCACGAGGGCCGCGTGATCTCCGACACCGCGGCCACCCCATCCGGCGACCAGGAGGCGGCGGCGCACGTGGGAGACGAGCGATGACCATCACGGAGCACCAGAGCACCCCGGCCACCGGCAGGCGGATGGGCGCCCGCGTGGCGTGGGCCGTGCTGGCGGGCGCGGCGGCCGAACTGGCGGGCGTCGGCCTCACCGCGTCGGCCGCCTGGCTCATCACCAGGGCCGCGGAGCAGCCGCCGCTGGCCGCGCTGAGCGTGGCGATCGTGGCGGTGCGGGCGTTCGCGACCAGCAAGGGCGTCTTCCGCTACGCCGAACGCCTCACCGGGCACGACGTCGCCCTGCGCGCCCAGGCCGCCACCCGCGAACGCCTCTACGAGTCGCTCATCCCGCCCAAGCAGCCCAGACACGGCGGCGCCGACCTGCTCAGCAGGATGGTCGACGACACCGACGCCGTGCAGGACCTGCTGGTGCGCTGCCTCCTGCCCGCGACGGCCGCGCTCATCACCGGCGTGGCCGCCGTCGTCGTCGCGCTGGCCGTCCATCCCGTCGCCGCTCTGGTGCTGGCGGCGGGGCTGGTGGTGGCGGGCGTGCTCCTTCCCGCGGGTACGGCCGCCGCCGCCCGCCGCTGGTCGGCGCGCATCGCCCCCGCGCGGGCGGCGCTCGCCGAACGGGTGGCCGACCTGGTGCACGGCTCGGCCGACCTGGCCGCCTACGGCGCGGGGGACAGGGCGCTGACCGACGCCCTCGACGCCGACACCGCCCTGTCCTCCCTCGAACGCCGCCAGGCCCGCGTCCACGCGGCGGCGCTGGCCGTCGGCGTGCTGGTGCAGGGGCTGACGGTGGCCGCGATCGTGCTGCTGGCGCAGAGCACGGGGGCGGGCAGCGTCGCGACCGCCGTTCTGGCGTTGACCGCGCTGGTCTCCTTCGAGCCCGTGCTGCCGCTGGCCGCCGCGGGGGAGAGGTACGCGGGGATCGCCGCCGCGCTGCGCCGGTTGAAGGAGATCGGGGCGGTCCCTTCGGCCGTGACCGAACCCGCCGCGCCCGCCGCGGTGCCGGAAGGGCCGCTGACCGTCGAGATCGACGACCTGGTGGTACGGCACGCCCGCCCCGCCGCGTCCACGTCCACGGAGGCCTCGAAGGAACCGCCGTCCGGCGCGGCGGCGGTCGACCGGGTGAGCCTGACGCTGACCCCTGGGAAGCGGGTCGCGCTCGTGGGGCCCAGCGGCGCGGGCAAGAGCACCCTGCTGGCCGCGTTGATGCGCCTGGTAGAGCCCGAGTCGGGATCGATCAGGGTCAACGGCGTCGACCTGACCGCCCTCGACTCCGACGAGGTCAGGACGCTGATGACCGGCCTCACCCAGGACCCCTACATCTTCCAGACCACCCTGCGTGACAACCTCCGCCTGGCCGGACCCGGCTCCACGCCAGAGGAACAGGAGCAGGCCGTACGCAGGGCCAGGTTGGACCGCTGGGTGGCGCGCACCGGCTGGGACGCCGAACTCGGCGAGGACGGCAGGACCGTCTCCGGCGGCCAGCTGCAGCGCCTGGCCCTGGCCCGCGCCCTCCTGTACGACCCGCCCGTGCTGCTCCTGGACGAGCCCGCCGAGGCGCTCGACGAGGCGACCGCCGACGCGTTGATGACCGACCTGCTCGACGTGACGCACGGCCGTACGACGCTGCTCGTCACCCACCGGCTCAAGGGGCTGGAGCACGTGGACGAGATCGTGGTGCTGGAGCAGGGCCGGGTCGTCCAGCGCGGGCACCACGACGAGCTGGTCCGCGAGCCCGGCTACTACCGGGATCTGTGGCGGTCGGAGGCCCTGGTCTCGGGATGACACGCCGGCCGCGCCGCTCGGGGGCGTCGCGCACGTGGCCATCTAGGGCAGGCGCAGGGTCGGTGTGGCGCTGCGGGCGGGGGAATGAGCGTGTAATGCTTGAGGTTCTAAGGGAAGCAAGCTTGACGACGATATGAGGAGCCACTTGTGGCGACTATCGAAGTAACCGACCAGAACTTCAACGACATCGCCGACAAGGGGATCGTCCTGCTCGACTTCTGGGCGGCGTGGTGCGGCCCGTGCCGCACGTTCGGGCCGATCTTCGAAAAGGCTTCGGAGAAGCACGCCGACGTGACGTTCGGGAAGATCGACACCGAGGCGCAGCCCGGCCTGTCGGAGGGGTTCGAGATCACCTCCATCCCGACGATCATGGCGATCCGCGACGGCATCGTGGTCTTCGCCCAGCCGGGCGCGCTGCCCGCGCCGGCGCTCGAGGACCTCATCGGGCAGGTCAAGGCGCTCGACATGGACGCCATCAGGGCGGAGCTCGCGCAGGAGATGGGCAGCGCAGCCGAGCAGAACTGACCTCGGGCGCAGGTGAGCCCTCGCCCCTTCGGCGAGGGCTTCCTGGTGTGTCAGCGCAGGACGCCGACGCCCGCGTAGCCGATCGAGCTGGCGTTGTCGCCGACCAGCGGTGGCTGGTCGGGCCGCCAGTCCTTGGGGAAGACCAGGCCGGGCTCCACCAGCTCGTAGCCGTCGAAGAAGCGCCCGATCTGCTCCTTGGTGCGCAGACTGAGCGAGGCGGTGGCGCGCCGGTAGATCTGTAGTGCCTCGGGCGTGGTGTCCGGCTTGGCGTCGATGGCGTGGCTGATGACCAGGTGGCTGCCGGGCACGCTCGCCTCCCTCAGCGCGCTGACGACGGGGTAGGCCTCCGCGTCGGGCAGGAAGTGCAGGACGGCGAGCATCAGGAACGCCACGGGACGCCCGAAGTCGATCAGATCGGCGAGGTCGACCAGGAGCTTGCCGGGCTCGCGGACGTCGCCGTGCAGGATGTCGACGTTCGTCCCGTCGGCCAGCAGCGCCCTGCCGTGCGCGCAGACGACGGGGTCGTAGTCGACGTAGACGACCCTGGCGCCCGGCGCGCTCTCGTGGGTGTTGCCCTGGGTGGGCAGGCCCGAGCCCAGGTCGACGATCTGGTCGACACCCTGGTCCACCAGGTGCCGTACGGCGCGGGCGAGGAAGTCGCGGTTCTCCTTGGCCGACCGCTTGGTCTCGGGGAACAGCTGGAGGATCTGGTCGGCGGCGGCCCTGTCGGCGGCGAAGTTGTTCTTTCCGTCGAGGTAGTAGTCGTACATCCGCGCGACGTTGGGGACGTTGGGGTCCACTCCCTCGGGTGCCGGCTGACCATCCACGATTTCTCCATAGTTATCCGACGTTTTCCGTGATCATAGAAGACGATTCGGTTTCACGTCCGCCGTACCCACAACCCTGACCCCCAGCCGCCGCGCGAGACCCGCCAGGCAGGCGGAGGACATCCTGGCGGAGGCCGAGAAGCTCGGGGCAGAGATCGGCTTCTGGTACGAGGAAGCGGTCGTCGCCGAGCAGGGGCTCGATCTGTCGAGCGTGGTGATCACCGCCGACGCCCTGCACACCCAGCACACCCACGCCCAGCAGATCGCCGCCGCCGACGGCTACTACCCGTTCATCGTCAAAGGCGACCAGCCCACACTCCTGAACCGGCCCAAGGCCCTGCCCTGGCGCGAGGCCATCCTCAACGACCGGACCGACGATAACCGGCACGGCCGCCGCGCGAGACCCGCCAGGCAGAAGGAGGACATCCTGGCGGAGGCCGGGGCGGCAAGGTCGCGGCGCGCGAGCATCCAGGTGTCGGCGCGCTCGGCGGTGGCGTAGAAGTCCTGCACGACGCGGTCGAAGATATAGCAGGCTGCCGGGAAGGTGGTGAAGACGATATTGGTCGTATCGGCACAGCCCCGCTCTGCTGCCGCCGCCGCAGTAAACGGCGGGTTTACTGCGGCGGAGCGGCCCATTACCTGTGGAAACCGGACAGCCGATGCAAGATCAGGTAACCGCGTTTACTGCGGTGAGCGCGTTGATGATCAGGTTGACCACGATATGTACCGAGCAAAGAACTGCGACATGATGAAGCGGTCCAAGTCACAGCGAAGGCCACCAGCTCCGATAGCGCAGCCGACCTGGAGATCCGCTCGGCGCCCGATCTGGGTTAGCCGCAGTTGCCCCACGTGGAGCGCCCGCCGACGGCGCGGGCGCCGGTGGGGCCCTCGATGGTGGCCGAGTACTTCACGCACGCGCCCTTGGCATTGGCGTAGACCGGGCCGCCGTAGTACTTCACGGTCTCGCTCAGGCCGTAGCTGCTGCCGCCCTGGACCGTGAGCGTGACGTTGGTCCAGGTGTCGGTGCCGACATAGTTGCTTTTGACGACCGAAACGCAGTTCTTGCCGGTGCTGCTGTTGTAGGTCAGATACACGGTCCCCCAGACGTTGGTGTAGTTGTGCATCTCGCTCTGGTGAACGATGTTGTATCCAGCGCCGCAGTAGGCGTCCGCGTTCGCGGCCGTCGGGACCGCCACGAACGAGGTGGCGGCGACCAGGGTGAACGCGGCGGCCGTGAGGGTCTTCCTGAGCACGTAGATCCTTCAATCTGCTGGCATTTCGGTCAGGACTCTTACTGCCTTTTTACCATATGTTCGAAATATCAAGATCCATAGGTGAAGCGGGCCTCACCCCAGTCGGCGTGATCGTTGCCGTCGCCGCCGTCGGCGACCCATCCATCACCAACAGATCGAAGCGCCGAGCCGCAGGTGGG
Source organism: Nonomuraea sp. NPDC049152 (assembly GCF_040648355.1). Lineage (NCBI taxonomy): Bacteria > Bacillati > Actinomycetota > Actinomycetes > Streptosporangiales > Streptosporangiaceae > Nonomuraea > Nonomuraea sp. NPDC049152. The sequence goes on from NZ_JBEZDO010000009.1 coordinate 80,941, forward strand.
GCCAGTCGCACAAAGGCGCGGATTCCCGTGCTGCAGCAAGCCCTGTCGAGATCCACAACTGAACTGGAGGATGGATGCGACACACAGACGGCTACGGAGCAGAACCAAGATGAGCGCAGATCATCTTGACGGGGCTGCCGACAGACGTCACCCCAACGCGCCCACCACGAACCTCGCCGAACTTGCCACCGAGATAGCCAACTACCTCATTGAGGCCAAGAGCGCATTCCACCTCCTGGAAGCCCAACTCATCGATCGCGGCAGAATCCGATACACCGTGCAGGCCCCGGACGGCGGCAAGCTGGTGCTGACAATCACCGACCCCGGCGCCGGGGCAGGCGATGCCCGGTGAAGCACCGCTCCTTCTCCTGCGCCTACTTGCGCAGCTTGGGCCGGTCGTTGCGGGTGCTGGCCGTCTCTTCGACGATCTCGCGGCAGTGGGCGCCTTCGAGGGCCTGCATCTGCGAGAGGTGGTCTTGGGCGCGGGTGGAGACGCGGGCGTAAAGGCGCAGGGCGGTTCGCTGGGAGAGATCGCCGCGAAGACCGGCATCCCCAAGACCTCGCTGCACCGTTACCTTTCGCTAGAGAGTCCAGACGACGCCTGACCGGAGGGTGATCCGATCATCCACTACGGGATCGTGGTCATATCCGCGTCTCAAAACGGAGTGCGCCGCGCAACAGGGGGCGTGCCGCCAGGGCGACGAGCACCGCGGCGAGCACCCCGACGCCCGCCATGGCCACGGCCCTGGCAGCCGCCCAACCGAGCCACTGAACTTGGTAGACGTCCAACACGGTCAGGACCACCACCGCAACTCCCGAGACGGCCGCCACCACGCAGACCGGCAGCGCGGCGATGACCGCCTGCCGCACGAGCACTCCGCCCAGCGCCCGCTCCGGCACCCCGGAGGCGGCCAGCGCGGTGAACGAGCGGCGAAGGTCGATCAGTTCCTCCGCCTGGTGCACCACCAGAGCGACCGCCGAGGTCACCAGGGCCACCAGGAGCGCGACGTCCACCAGAGCGTGGGCCTGGGAGTAGCCGACGCCGGCCTGCTGGGCCCCGGCCCCCGCGCCGAAGAACACCGTCAGGCTCACCACGGACAGGGCCCTGGCCCACGCCCGCGGATCCGCCTCGACCAGCCGCGCAGCCAGCAGCGCCTCCGCCGACCGGGCCCGCCGACCGGCCCGGCGGGCGTGCGCCCTGATCAGCCAAGTCGCGGCCAGGGTCACGCCGAACAGCAGCAGTACCAGCCCGGCTGCCATGGCGACCGCGGACCCGTACTTACCGACGAGCGGGAAACGGCCCTTCACCACGGCTCCGAGAACGAAGAGGCCGATGCCCGCCGCGATGAGGAGCAGGTCCCGCACCCGCGGCTCCCGCACGCGCGCACGGCGGGCCACTCCCAGCGGCGAGGCGACGACGTGTCGGCCGGCGCGTGCCCCCGACAGGACCCCGCCGAGCGTCACCAAAGCCACGACCACCGGCACCTGCGGCAGCGGCCCGGCGAGATGGGTGACCACGTAGAGCGCGCCGCCGCCCAGCGACCCGCCCAGTGTCAGCAAGCCTCCTTCCAGGGCGCCCAGCCGCCGCACGTCACCCGGCGTCGCCCCCGCCAGCCGCAGGGCGGCCAGCCGCCGCTCCCTGGTGGCCGAGGCCAGCCGGTTGGCCTGGTGGACCAGGCCGGCGACCGGCACGGCCAGCAGGGCCAGGCCGAGCCCCGTCAGCGAGCCGCCCTCATCCTGGTAGTCCGCCAGGCTGACGGCCGTGCAGACCAGGAACGTCGCCACCGCCGCGCCCGCGGCGACCAGCCGGGCGCGTACCCGCTCGGCCCGCGAGCGTCCCCTGTTCAACATCCTCAGCACGGCGATCATCGGTCCACCCCTGCCAGCACCGCTCCGTCGCGCAGGGCGATCTCCCGGTCGGCGTAGGCGGCCACCCGGTTGTCGTGGGTGACCAGGACGACGGCGGTATGGCTGGTGCGGGCCGCGCCGAGCAGCGCGCTCATCACCTGCTCGCCGCCGAGCGTGTCCAGTGCTCCGGTGGGTTCGTCGGCGAAGACCACGCGCGGACCGGTCACCAGCGCCCGCGCGACGGCCACCCGCTGCCGCTGCCCCCCGGACAGCTCACCAGTGCGCTGGTCGGCGCAATCGGACACCTCCAGCCGGGCCAGCCATTCCGCCGCGACGGTCATCGCCTCCTGCCTGCCGTGCCGGTTGAACAGCATCGGCAGCGCGACGTTCTCCGCCGCGGTCAGCTCGGGCACCAGCTCGCCGAATTGGAAGACGACACCGAAGCTCTCGCGCCGTAAATTGGTCAACTCCGCCTCGGGCAGCGTGTCGATCCGCCTGCCGTCCAGGACGACCTCGCCGGACTCCGGCCGGACGACCCCGGCCAGGCAGTGCAGCAACGTTGACTTGCCCGCGCCGCTCGGCCCCGTGATGGCGACGATCTCGCCCTCCGCGATCTCCAGGGAGACGCCGGTCAGCGCCCTGGTCGGGCCGAACGACTTGCCCAGGCCCCTGGCCTCAAGCATTGCTGTCCTCCTTTATCCGCGCGAGCGCGGTCTCGATCCAGCGCAGGTCGGCGTCAAGGTGCTGGAGCGCGTAGTCGGCCGCCAGCACCTGGGCGGGCGCGCCGGACGCCTTCTCGGCGGTCAGCTCCCGCATGCGGGACAGGTGCGCCTCGCGTTGCCGTACGAGATAGCCGTCGGCGGCCTTCCCCGCGACGGCGACCCGGGCGAACAAGGGGCTGGCGATGTACGGCGCCGACGGCTCGACGGTGTTCAGCCACCGCTCCAGCTCCGCCCGGCCGCTGTCAGTGATCGCGTACAGGGTGCGCTCGGGGCCGCCCTCCTGCTGCGTCTCGGCCACCTCCGCCAGACCGTCGCGTTCCAGGCGTTGCAGCGTGGCATAGACCTGTCCGTACGCCAGCGGCTTGGCGCCGGCGAGGCGGTGATCGTGCTCCTTCTTGAGCTCGTAGCCGTGCTTCGGGCGTTCGACGAGGAAGCCAAGTAGCACATGACCGGTTGACATGATCGCGACTATACATTCAATGAATAGTCGCTTGCAACGGCGGGCCCCACGCCCACTTCGTCTCCATCCGCCCTTTTGGAGAGTGTGCAGGAGTTTCTCGCCGCCCAGGTGCTGCAGCCACATCAGAGATTCGTTGGGGCAGTTCACGCGCGGTCATGCTCGAGCCCTCGCGCGATGTCCGCGGTTCACGGCTGCAGCCCAGCAGCAGAGGGAGACTCCGCGGGACGGTCATCCCCCTGCGGAGCCCGCATCCGGCGAGGCCTCTGCAAGGTTCATGAAAGGGACTTGAAGGGAGAAATCGCTAGAAACAAGCATGCACAGCCATAAAAAGTATGGGACATGGAGGAACCTTATGATCAACTTCAAGCGCGCTCTCGCCGTCAGCGCGATCGCGGCCTCAGCCTTCGCCGTTCCGGTGACACTGGCGGGCAGCGCCGCCAGCGCCACCGTGACCGAGGCCGCCGCCCCGTCCGTCCAAACCGATGCCGCATCCCGCCCCTGTACACGCACACACCGCGACCGCGAGGCAGGCCGGCCCTGCCGGAGACCGGAGCGCAAGCCGTCGGACGAGCACCACACGCCCGACTGCGCCCATCCCGAACACCAAACCCATGGCAGCGATCCCTGCAACCCGGGCCCCGTCGGCAACTGATACCGGAGGAAGCCACTAGCAAGACCTTGACGACCGGGGACGACGTCGCGGGCCCCGAGAATGTCGCCTCGCAGTTCGACGACGGCGCCCAGCACGGGGCTTGATCGACAACGGAACGGCCAGTGGCGTTGGCAAGCCGACGCGGGCGGAGTTCCCGCCATCCGTCGGTCCGATGTCGGTGGGTGCGAGGTCCGCGCTGGGTGTCGTTAAGATCGGAAGATCCTGCCCACCGAACCATCACGCTCGGCCGGTCAGACCGAGATCAGATCCACCGGAGATCAGACACTCCCGACCGAGCAGCACACCCAATCGAGGCTAGCCTGTCACGAGTTGGGCCAGGCGGTCCCAAGCTGGGGATGAGGCTCCGCGCTGGGATTGCGCGGCCAACCGGGCGATGGCCGGGTTGTGGACGGAGCGGGTCTCGGATCGGCCGGGGTGATTGGTGAACCAGTTCCGGGTACGGTCCGCGAGGCCGGGCAGGCGGGGGTCGTCCGGCGACCAGTCGTAGGCGGCGTCATGGTCGAGGTAGAGGGCGCGGAACTCGGGATCGGTCATGAGCTCGCGCTTCTCGGCGATCCACAGCGAGGCGTCCTCGGGCGAGGCCGTCTGCATGAGGATCCAGCCGTCACGCTCCACGCGGATCGCCCGTTCGCTGACGCCGAACTTGCGCAGGTCGTCGAGAAAGTCGGCGACCTCGGGGGAGACGAAGAGCCGGTCGCCGCCGCGCAGCTGGGCGAGCTGGTCGCGGGTTCGTCCCAGCTGCGCGATGCGGTCCTCAAGGTCGTGATCGATCTCGGCGATGGCCGCCGTGAGCGTCTCCGGGTCGGCGTCGAGGAGGTCCCTGATGCGGGCCAGGGGCACGCCCGCGTGCGCCAGGGTCCTGATCTTCATGAGCTTGATGGCGTGCTCGGCGGTGTAGCGCCGGTAGCCGGACGAGTCGCGGTCGGGTTCGGTGAGCAGACCGCGCTCGTGGTAGTGGCGGATGGCCTTGATGGTCACTCCGGCGTAGTCGGCGAGCTGGCCGATCGTGAGCATGCTGGACATCCTTCCACCCGGCAGGTCAGTCGGAACGGTCAGGCCCGGCGGGTCAGGCGGCCGCCGCCGTTGCGGAAGCGCGCCTGGCCGTCGCGGACGTCGTGGTAGGAGACGAGCAGCAGCCGCAGGTATCCGTCGAACGCCTCCAGCGGGTAGCCGGCGGGCGCGAAAAGCCCCGGCCGGATCGGCACGTAGCGCTGCGGCGGGGCGGAGGTCGTGCCGCCGGCGAACTCGGTGAAGATGCGCTCCTGCGATTCGTCCGCCGGTTCGTAGGTCGTCCGCTCCTCGAGCTGGCCGTCGACGATGCTGACGTCGATGCGGAGCTGGTTGGAGCGGTAGGTGCCCACGTAGGGGGTGAGGTCGACGTCCTGCTCCATTTCGGTGACCAGCTTGGGGATCTGGACGCCGAGGTGCTCGCTCAGGAGCAACTGCAGGATCTGGTCCTGCAGCATGATCGCCCCCGGGTTGTTGCCGTAGGCGGCGAAGACCAGGTCGTGCTCGGGGAGCACGCACAGGAGGGAGACACCGCCGGGCGAGGCGCCCGACATGGCCAGCACGGTCGTGTCGCCGAACGGGTACAGCACCCAGCCCAGGCCGATCGGCGGGGTGTTGGGGCTGTCCATGTCGTAGGAGACCTGCTGCATCAGGGCGGTCGACTCGGCCGACAGGACGCGCGTGCCGGAAGGCGACACCCCGCCCGCGAGGTGGGTGCGCCCGAAGGCGAGCAGGTCGGCGATGGTGCCGATCGGTGTGCCGCCGGCCGGGCCCCAGGTGTCGGGGAGCGTGAACATGTTCGTGGGCTTGGGCGCCATGGTCTCGAGGTCCAGGAAGTGGCCGACTGCCGTACTGCGTAGGATGGCCTGCTCGGCGGAGGTGCCGGAGTCCTTCATACCGACCGGGGCGTAGATCTCGCGTGCGAGCAGGTCGTGGAAGGGCAGGCCGGTCACCACTTCCAGCAGACGGCCAGCGACGATCATGCCACCGTTGGAGTAGCTGAGCTGCTGGCCGGGCTCGAACAGGGTGCCGCAGTTGCCCGCCAGGCCCTTGACGTAGGCCTTCAGGGCGTCGCGGCCCTTGTCGTCGGGGAAGTACAGGTCCGCGTCGATGCCGTTGGTGTGCCCGATCAGGTGCCGGACCAGGATCTTGTCCGCGGCGCCCGGCACGGCCAGCGCGAAGTCGGGAAGGTACTTCACGACCGGCGAGTCGAGGTCCAGCAGCCCGCGGTCGACCTGCTGGAGGACCAGGGTGGTGGTCAGGACCTTGGTGACGGAACCGAAGAGGAATCCGGTGTCCTGGAGCATCGGGGCGCCGGTGGCGAGGTTCGCGGTGCCGTGGGTGACGATGATCTGCTCGCCGGCGTGGTAGACGCCGGTGACGAACCCGGGAACGCCGTTGGCCTCGCAGTAGGCGGCCGCCTGCTCGCGGATCTGCGCTTCGACGGTGTGCAGTGCGTTGTTGTTCATGCAGAGCATCCTCGAACCTTGACCCTGGGGCAAGGTCAAGCCGGGAAGACGGAAAAGTCGGTGAGCTTGTTTGTAAAGCATGAAGACCCGTGGGTCCGTCGTGAGGACCCTTCGGTTTGGCGCGAGCTCTGGGACTTCGGTGGGTGTCGCTAACGGTCGCCCCACCAGGTACACGCGATTGCGTCGCCGCAGGTCAGAACCTGGTGAGGGTCGCTATGACGTCGACTCGGCCTTCGAGGCTGAGTGCGGAAATCAGCGCTGGCGACGTGGGACTTCTTCGCTCCGTTAGTGGTCTGTAGTGGGGCGTCTAGGGCGGCGGCTTTGTCGGCCTCGGTGGGCAGCGCGTAGCGGCGGGTGGTTTCGAGGGAGCCGTGGCCGAGGATCTCGGCCAGGTCGAGGCCGACGACTTCGGAGATGCGCAGGCGGCGAAGTAGGGCAGCAGGGCGATGGCTTTGTCGCGGCGGCCAGCGGTCAACTGGACGTGGCGGACGTGGCGGCGGGCGCGGCGTTCGTCCGAGGCGCGGGGCGCGGTGCGGCGGGCATGGGGTTTGCGGAGGCCGCGGTGGCGAGGGTGTGCGCCAGGTCGGTGCGCACGGTGTCGTAGGTCGGGGCCAGGACACGCAGGATCTGGGCGGCGGTGCGGGTGTCGCCGGTGGCCAGGGGATGCTGCAGGGCGCCGACGAGGCGGGCCTGGCGGGACAGGGTGGCCGCCGGGGTGGCGCATCCCACGCGAAGCAGGCAGGTGGCGGCGTCGGCGAGACGTCGGGCGCCGACGCGGACGGCGAAGTGGATGAGGTGTTCGCGGAGTTCCTCGTCACGGGCGTCGAGCCGGTCCGCCAGGGCGAGTGCGGCTTCGCCGTTCGCGAGGCTGGCCGGTGGCATAGATGGGTCCGGGTCGGCGGTTAGCCAGGTGATGGCGCGGGGCAGGGCGGCGATGATGGCCGCGGCTGTACTGATGTCGGTGACCCGGGTGAAGCCGGTGCGCATTGTGTACGGCTGACCGTACTCGATCGTGTCGGCGCGCCAGGCGTCGACGAAGTCGGTCAGCGGCAGCTGCGCGTAGGGGTAGCCCTGGGGATCGTGCACGGTGATGTGGTCGCCCTCGACGCCGACGGCGATGAGGTAGTGGTCGGCGCCGATGGGGCCGGTCTTGCCTGGCTGGTAGCGCAGATGTCCCATTTCGATCGGGCCGACCATGACCGGCCCGGCCTCCAACAGCGAGGCGAGCCGGTCGAGCGCGCGGCTCGCGTCGCCTCCGCTGAGGGTGTCTGCGGTCCAGCCGAGGGCGGTCAGGGCGTCTTCCACGCCGGTCTCCGGCGTCCAGCCGTACGGGTCGAAGAACGGCAGTGTGCCGCCGACGAGCTGCATGCCGAACGGGCTGCCGGTCACGGTTTCGATCACGGCCGGCTCGGGCGCGCCGGCTCCCATCATCATGGCCAGCGAATGCGAGTAGCAGTACGGGCCCGACCCCAGGTACGGAATATGGATCATCGCGGCAGCGTGCCAGTTTTCCCAGGAAAACACCACCTGCCTCGGCGGAACAGGCGATGGACGGGGAGGAGTCACGGCTCCAGGCCGGCAAGGTCGAGGCGGGCCAGCCGGTCGGGGTCGGACAAAATGTCGATCGTAGCGATCCCGCCGTCGGAGATGGTGAAGCTCATGACGGAGATCAGCCGGCCGTCGATGGTGTTGACCAGGCCGGCGAGACCGTTGATGAGCGCCGGGTGGGTGGCGGCGCTGGTGGCCATGCGCTGGAAGGTGGCGGCCTGTCCGGCCACGGCCGCGGCGCCGCGGATGACCTTCATGCCGTTGGTGAGCACCCCGCCGTCGGCGCGCAGCACCACGTCGGGGTCGAGGATGGACACCAGCGCGTCGAAGTCGCCGCCGCGCGCGGCGATCAGGAACGCGTCCACCACCCGGCGCTGATCGGCCCGGTCGGGGTCGGGGTTCGGGGCCGCGCCGCGGACCCGCTGGCGGGCACGGCTGGCGAGCTTCTTGGCCGTCGCCGGGGTGCGGTCCACGATGGGCGCGATCTGCTCGAACGGCAGGCCGAACATGTCGTGCAACACGAACGCCAGCCGTTCGGCCGGGGTCAGCGACTCCAGCACCACCAGCAGCGCCAGCCCCACCGAGTCGGCCAGCAGCACTTCGTGCTCCGGATCGGTGACGTCCTCACGGCTGATCACCGGATCCGGCAGGCGGTCCTCCAGCGACTCCTCACGCCGGGCCTTGCGGGCGCGGAGCATGTCCAGGCAGACCCGGCCGACCACGGTGGTCAGCCAGCCACCGAGGTTGTCGATGTCACCGGAGTCCGAGCGCGCCAGCCGCAGCCATGCCTCCTGGACCGCGTCCTCGGCCTCGGTCAGCGAGCCGAGCATGCGGTAGGCGACCGCCCTCAGATGGGGGCGGTGCCCCTCGAACTGGACAGCCAGAAAGTCATGGGGCTTCACGATCGCCTTCCTCTCCATCGGCAAACGTCATACCGGTGACGCATCAAACCAATGAAAGGTGACCGCAAGCGCACCGGTCACCTTTCCCCCGCGCCATCCGTCATGCGGGCGACCAACACTCACGAAAGGTTGCTGACGATGAGCAGGACGGATGTTCAAGGAACGGTGGCGGACGGCTTCGAGCAGGTGCGCGAGGTGTTCGGCGCGGTGGTGGCCGAGCAGGACGGCCAGGTGGGCTCGCAGCTGACCGCCTACGCGCACGGCCGGCAGGTGGTGGACCTGTGGGCCGGCGACGGGGTGAGCGGTGACACGCTGACCGGCGTCTACTCCTCCACCAAGGGCGCCGCGACGCTGGTGGCGGCCGTGCTGGTGCAGGAGGGGGCCCTCGGCCTCGACGAGCCCGTGGCCCGGCATTGGCCGGAGTTCGCCGCCGCAGGCAAGGACACGATCACGCTGCGGGACGTGCTCACCCACCGTTCCGGTGTCATCGGCGTCGACGGCGGCCTGTCGGCGGCCAAGCTCGCCGACGACGCGGTGATCGCGCGCCGCCTCGCCGCGCAGCGCCCGTACTGGCGACCGGGCTCCGCCTACGGCTACGGCGGGTTCGTCTCGTTCGCCATGGTCAACGAAGTGATCCGGCGTGTGACCGGCCAGTCGCTCCAGCAGGTCTACGACGAGCGCATCCGGACCCCGTACGGGCTGGACCTCTACCTGGGGCTGCCCGAGGCTGAGGAGGGCCGGTTCCGCCCGATCCAGTGGTGGACGGCCACGCCGGAGCAGGAGGCCGCGTTCTGGTCGAACGTTCCGGGCCCGCACAGCATCCTGGGGATCGGGTACGGGCTCAACAGCACTCCGCCGCTGGACCAGGCGGCTTTCGTCAACGACCGCGCCGTTCGCGCGAACGGTCAGGCGTCGGCCGGCGGGGTGGGCAGCGCGCGCGGCCTGGCCGGCCTGTACGCGGCGGCAGTCTGGGGCATCGACGGGCAGCCCCCGCTGCTCAGGCCGGACATCGTCGCGGAGTTCGCCCAGCTGCACTCCACCGGCGCCGACCTGGTCCGCGGCGACCAGGGCAACTACGCGCTCGGCTTCCAGGCCAAGGGCCTGCGCTACCCGTTCCTGAGCGCGAACGCGTTCGGCCACGACGGTTCGGCGGGCTCGGAAGCCTTTGCCGACCCGCGCAGCGGCATCGCCTTCGGCTACACGCGGCGCCGCTTCGGCTTCGGCTGGTCCTACCCCGAACACGACCGGCTCGCCGCCGCGGTGCACGACGCCGCGGCGCTCCACCGCGTTACGGCCCATGGAATGCCGGTTTGATACTCAGTTGGAGGGCGCATGGGTGTGCGGGCGCCGAGCGCCCGCCCCCAGAGCGAAGGGAGCGGGCGCGCGGAAACGTCAGCGTCAGACCGACCGGTACAGCTCAGCCACCCGGAACGCCAGGTCCAGCGACTGGCTCCGGTTGAGGCGAGGGTCGCAGGCCGTCTCGTACCGCAGCGCGAGGTCGCCCTCGACGATCTCCTGCCCGCCGCCCACGCACTCGGTCACGTCGTCACCGGTGAACTCGATGTGGATGCCGCCGGGGTGCGTGCCGAGCGCCCTGTGGACCTCGAAGAACCCCGCCACCTCGTCCAGCACGTCGTCGAGCCGCCGCGTCTTGTGCCCGCTCGGCGCCTCGAACGTGTTGCCGTGCATCGGGTCGCAGATCCACGCCACCTGGGCGCCGGACGCGGTCACCTTCTCCACCAGCGTCGGCAGGTGCTCGCGGATCTTGGAGGACCCCATCCGCGTGATGAACGTCAGCCGCCCCGCCTCGTTCTTCGGGTTCAGCTTGTCGACCAGCGCGAGCGCCTCCTCGGGCGTCGTCGTGGGGCCGAGCTTCACCCCGATCGGGTTGCGGATGCGGGAGAAGAACTCCACGTGCGCCCCGTCGAGCTGGCGGGTCCGCTCGCCGATCCAGACCATGTGCGCCGACACGTCGTACGGCAGGCCGGTGCGCGAGTCGACCCTGGTGAGCGCCCTGTCGTAGTCGAGGATGAGAGCCTCGTGCGAGGAGTAGAACTCCACCGTGTGGAACTCCTCGGGGTCGGCCCCGCAGGCCCGCATGAACGCCAGCGCCTGGTCGATCTCCCTGGCGAGCTGCTCGTAGCGGCGCCCGGCGGGCGATTCGGCCACGAAGTCCTGGTTCCACGCGTGGACCTGGCGCAGGTCGGCGTAGCCGCCCTTGGTGAAGGCGCGCGCGAGGTTGAGCGTGACGGCCGAGGAGTGGTAGGCGCGCAGCAGCCGCCACGGGTCGGGCTTGCGCGAATCGGCGGTGAACTCGAACCCGTTGACCATGTCGCCGCGGTAGGCGGGCAGCTCCACGCCGTCGCGGACCTCGGTGCCCTTGGAGCGCGGCTTGGCGAACTGTCCCGCGACCCTGCCGATCTTCACGACGGGGACCTTGGCGGCGTAGGTGAGCACGATCGCCATCTGGAGCAGTGTCTTGAGCTTGTTGCGCACGTTGTCGGCGGTCGCGCCGGCGAACGTCTCGGCGCAGTCGCCGCCCTGCAGGACGAACGCCTCGCCCCTGGCGACGGCTGCCAGCTGGTCCTTCAGCTGGTCGCACTCGCCCGCGAAGACCAGCGGTGGCAGTCCGCCGAGCTCGGCGACCACTTTCTCGAGCTCGCTGCGGTCGGGCCAGTCCGGCTGCTGGGCCGCGGTCATGGTTCGCCAGGAATCAAGGTTGCTCACGGCATACGAGGGTATTCCACCTGCCCCCCGCACGCCGACCTCGCGTCCACGTTGTGAGAAGGTGGCGGGCGATTCGCCGCAGGGCGGCGGCTCGCGAACGCCCGCCGCAGCGGCCTCGCGCGCCGGGCCGAACCGTCATGTCACCTCATGGCCACATGTTCGGGACGGACACCGTTGCCTATGAAGGTCCTGGCCAGCCTGTTGACCACGGGGATCCGCGTCAGGTCGGGCACCCGGGTCAGCCGCAGCGAACCTGACAGCGCGGGCTTGACGAGCCGCTTCTGCGCCACCTGCTGGGCGAACTGCGTCACCCTGGTCGGGAACATGCGCCGCCGCTGCACCTTGTGCACCGCGGAGGGGCCCTCCTTCAGGATGACGTTGGCCGCGGCGACCGCGTCCTGCACGGCCAGATTGATCCCCACCCCGAACACCGGCGTCATCGCGTGCGCCGCGTCGCCGATGCACAGGAATCCTGGCCGGTACCAGCGGTGCAGCCGGTTCAGCGCGACGGTGAGCGTGCTGACGTCGTCGAAGCTCTTGAGCTGCATGACCCGCTCGCCGAGGAACGGCAGCAGCCGGCCGACCCTGCGGCGCAGCTCCTCGATGCCCGCGGCGCGCAGCCGCTCGGCCCCGCCCTTGGGGACGACGTAGCCGAGCTGCCAGTAGGTCTCCCTGTTGATCGTGGCCATGAGCTGACCCGTCGAGACGCGCAGGAAGGTCTCGCCGGGGTCGGTGTCCTCTCGCGGCATCCTGAACCAGACGACGTCCATCGGCGCGCCGAGCTCCTTCGGCACCAGGCCGGCCGCCTGGCGCAGGACCGAGCCGCGGCCGTCGGCCGCGACCGTCAGATCGGCCCTCAGCTCGTGCTCGCCGTCCTCGTCGCGGTACCGCAGGCCGCGGACGGTTCCGCCCTCGCGGATCAGGCCGTACGCCTCGGCGTTCATGAGCAGCCGGAAGGACGGATATCTCGCGGCCTGGGAGGTGAGGAGGTTGAGGAAGTCCCATTGAGGCACGAAGGCGATGTAGTCGTAGCGTCCTGGCAGCCCTCGCAGGTCGGCCAGATGCCCGATCCCCGTGTCGGTCATCAGGTCGAGCCCGTACGCCTTGCGGTGCGGAATCCGGTGGAACTCCTCGGCCAGGCCCAGTTCGTCGAGCACCTGAAGGGTCGACGGATGGATGGTGTCTCCTCTGAAGTCGCGCAGGAAGTCGGCGTGCTTCTCCAGCAGCGTGACCTCTACGCCCGATCTGGCCAGCAGCAGGGCGAGCATCGCGCCCGCGGGGCCGCCGCCTGCTATGACACAGCGCATGAATTCATCATGCGTTGAGATCGAGGGATGCGCAAGGCACTCAGGCGAAGTCTGGCGGCGTGCCGTACCGGCTGGTCCAGGCCTGGTACGGCAGGCTGCGGGCGGCGACGGCGCGGTGCGCGGCGACGGCGGCGGCCAGCACGGTCGCCGACTGCGCCGCCACGGGGCCCGCGACGCGCCAGAGCAGCACGTGCCGCATCCAGAGCGGGTTCCCCCTGAGCGGCAGCACGGTCACCGAGGGCCCCGCCTCGTAGAGCGCCTGGCAGGCCGACACCGCGTGTCCCGCGCCGACCAGCTCGCGCCGGACCCCCGCCTCCACCATCTGGTAGCGCGCCCTCGGCGAGAACCCCGCCGCCGAGCAGGCCTCCAGGAGGTGCTCTGGCCACCCCATCCCGTCCGAAGGCGGCAGCACCCACTGCTCGCCCGCCAACTCCGCCAGGTCCACCTCGGTACGGCCCGCCAGCGGATGCCCCGACGACAGCGCCACGAAGACCGGCTCGACCGCCACCACCCCGAGCCCGAGCGAGGCGTGCGAGCGTAACGCGTGGCCCGGGTAGTCGGCCACGAGCGCGACGTCGAGCCGGTCGTTGGCCACCATGTCCACCAGGACCCTGACGAAGTGCTCGGTCTGCAGGGTGATGCGCGAGTCCGGCAGCGTCCTCGACAGGCTCTCCAGCAGCGTGACGACGATCGGGTTCTCGAAGCTGCCGACGCGCACCACCGGATGGGCGGGCGTGCGCGCCTGCAGCAGGTCGTCCACGCCTGCGATGATCGAGCGCGTCCTGGCCAGCACGAACTCCCCGAAGGCGGTCGGCGACACGCCCGTGTGGTCACGCTCGAAGACGGGTCCGCCCAGCGTCTGCTCGATGCGGCGCAGCTGGGCGGTCAGCGCGGGCTGCGAGACTCCGAGCGAGGCGGCGGCCTTGGTGACGCTGCCCTGGTCGGCGATGGTTCGCAGCACCCTCAGATGCCTCAGCTCCAACTGCATTTCCGGACCATAACACTGGAATTATCCCCATATGGGATGTCCCTGCGACCGCTGCGCAGGCCGATATTTCGGGGCATGCGGATATTTGTTGCAGTGGTGCTGGCCCTCGCGTGGCTGGTCCCGCTCCCCGCCCTTGCCGAGCCAGGCAGCGCCACGGTCACGCAGGTCCAGGTGACGGGCCCGCCCGCCAAGCGGTTCAACCTGATCATCATGGGTGACGGCTACACCGAGAGCGAGCAGGCGGCCTTCAGGGCCGATGTCGACCGGCACCTCAACGTGATGTGGTCCATCGAGCCGTTCAAGTCCTACCGCAACTACATCAACGTCTACCGCGTGGACATCGTCTCGGGGGAGTCGGGTGTCAGCTGCGACCCCGACCTCACCTCACCGAGGAAGAACACGCCGCTCAGCATGGGCTTCTGGGGAGGCTGCAACGCGTCGAGCGTGCAACGCCTGATCACGATGGACAACGCGGCGGCCACCCGCTACGCCAACCTGATCGCGGGGACCACCTCCGCCAACCGGCAGATCATGGCGCTGGCCAACAGCGGCACCTACGGCGGCGCGGGCGGCGCCTACGCCACGGCCTCCGGCAGCAACGCCATGTCCGCGCTCATCAGCCCGCACGAGCTGGGCCACTCGCTCGGCGGCCTGCAGGACGAGTACGACTACTACCAGCGCGGAGTCCCCGGAGGCCCCTACACAGGAGGCGAGCCGGGCAGCGCCCACCACAGCCTGCTCACCGAGCAGCAGATGAAGGACCAGCAGCGCAAGTGGTGGCGCTGGCTCGGCGACGACAGCGAGTCCGGCGGCCCGATCGCCCGCTACGAGGGCGGCATGTACGCGACCACGGGCGTGTGGCGGCCCAGCAGGCACTCCATGATGAAGACCCTCGGCTACTACTTCGACCAGGTCAGCCGCGAGGTCATGGTCAGGCGCATCACCGCCAAGACCGACGTCGTCCAGGACGCCACCCCCACCGGCGCGCCCGTGGGCGCCGACCGCGTGCTGTGGGTCGAGCCGATGCGCCCGGTCGGCCACGGCCTGGTCACCACGTGGAACGTCGACGGCAAGGACCTGCCCGGCGACGTCGACGTCCTCGACCTGCGCACGCTCGGCCTCACCCCCGGCACGCACACGGTCAAGGCCACCGTCACCGACCCGACCGGCTTCGTCAGGGACCCCGCGATCCGCGCCGCCATGACGGGCACCCGGACCTGGACCGTCGACACCGCGATCACCACCCCGCCCGACGGCGTCACGCCCGCCATCGTCTCCTCCACTCCGACCGACCGGCCCGTCGGCGGCGTCGACGTCGTCCACGTCGAGACCACCCACCCGGCGGCCGCCGTCCCCGCCGCGACCTGGTCGCTGGACGGCAGGCAGTTCGCCACCGGCACGGAGGTCGCGCTCAAGGGTCTCGCCACGGGAGCGCACACGCTCACCGCCACCCTCGGCGGCAAGACGCTCACCTGGAAGGTCGACGCCGTCGCCCCCACCACCGGCTACGAGCTGTCGAAGCCGCTGCTCAAGCCGGGCGCGGACACCTACATCTACAACGGCCCCTTCACCATGAAACTCACCGGCGACGACGACAACGACGGCTACATCGTCTCGGAGTCGCGCGTGGACCGCGACGGCTGGTTCAACTACTTCGGCTGGCCCACCTCGTCCGAGCTGCCGTGGACCTTCACCGAGACCGGGACGACCATCGACCACCTCGTCTACGGCAAGTTGCCCCGCGGCCGCCACACGATCGAGTACCGCTCGATCGACGCCTCCGGCAACCGCGGCCGGGAGCGCGCGTTCACCGTCACCACGATCGCCCCGCCGCCCGCCTGCACGACGACCGTCACCGGCGCGCACCGCGGCCCGCTGACCGTGCGCGAGGGCGTGACCTGCCTCGCGGGCGCCGAGGTCACGGGCCCCGTCACCGTACGGCCCGGCGCCTCCCTCGTGGTGAAGGGCGGCACGGTCAAGGGCCCGCTCACCGCCTCGAACGCCGCCGAGATCCACCTGCTCGACGCCGAGGTCGACGGCGCGCTGTCCGTCTCGGGCGGCACGCTCACCGTCGTCGGCGCCAGGATCCGCGGCGCCGCCGTACTGAACGGGAACCGGAGCGCGACCGTCGCGGGCACCTCGGTCAGGGGCGCGCTGACCTGCGCCGGGGTCACACCCGACGACCTGGGCGCGCCCAACACCGTCACCGGCGCAACCACCTGCCGCTTCGCCGAGCAGGAGGCCAAGGCCAGAACGCTGGGCGTCGAGGCGGCCCAGGGCTACGACGCGGTGGCCAACTCCGCCGAGCCCGAGCACGGCGAGGAGGGCCACCGGCACTAGAGCCGGTCGAGGACCTTGATCAGCGAGGCCGTCGCCAGGTCGCGCAGGGGAGCGTAGTCGGCCTCCGGGTACTGCCGGGGGCCGTTCTCCACCAGCAGGATCAGGTAGAGGTACGCGCGATAGAGGTCGAGCCGCCGGTGCGCCCCGGCAGTCAGCTCAAGCGGGCGCACCGCGCGGTACCCGGCCAGCAGCGGGTCGTCCTCGTCGATCTCGCCGAAGAGCGTCGGCGTGATCAGTTCGGCGAGCGGGTCGCCCCAGAAGGCGCGCTCGTGGTCGATGATCGCCTGGATGCGCGGGCTCCCCGCCAGGTCGAGGAAGACGTTGCCCGGCCAGACGTCGAAGTGCACCAGGTGCGGCGTGGTCACCTCGTCGAGCACGTCGGACGCGCTCTCCAGCACCGCCCTCAGCTCGGCGACCGGGCGGGGGAGCGGGGTGGCCGGATAGCGCAGCGCGTCGTCGAGCAGCGCCCCCGCCATCCGCAGGTACGCCTCGCGCCACGTCGAGCCCGTCAGGCCGTTGTGCGGGTAGCCGTACACCTGGCCGGTGACGGTGTTGAGCCTGGCCAGGTAGCCGCCCAGCTCGTGCCGCAGCGCCGCGTTCGCGGCCTCGTCGAGCGCGACCTGGTTCCACGGCGTGCCGTCGAGCGTGGACAGCACCAGGTAGTCGCCGCCCAGCACCGGATCGTCGAATCCGGCCTTCAGCAGCGCCGCGACAGGCACCCCCGCCGACGCCGCCAGCGGATAGGCGGCCGCCTCCATGCGCAGCAGGTCGCGCTCGTAGGTGAGCTGCTCCAGCTCGGGCGGCGGCGACAGCTTCAGCACGACGCTGCGGCCGTCGTCGAGCGTCAGCCGCCACACCGCGTTGGCGAAGCCGTCGGCCAGCTCCACCGCCTCGCGCACGTGCGAGCCGACCGCCCGATGGGCGAGCCAGGACAGCTCGTCGGCCGCTAACCTGCGCTTGGTCCTGCTCTCCATCAGCGGGCTCCGATCGTCCACGAGGCTTCGTGCTCGTCACCGGGCTCCAGCACGACCAGATCGGCGCCGGAGTTGAACGCGTCGGGCGGGCAGGTCATCGGCTCGACCGCGACGCCGACGTAGTCGAGGTGCCTGCCGGTGCAGACCTGCACCCACGGCAGCACCGAGGGGTCCCAGCTCACCCTGATGTCGTCGACGGTGACCTCGCCCGAGGAAAGCCCGGTGAAGGTGTGGTCGAGGCGGGCGTCGCCGAGCTCCCGGGCCTGCCCGAAGTCGTACGGCGTGCCCGCCACGTCCTCCAGCGCGCGCGGCAGCATCCGCTCGTCGGGGAGCAACACCTTCGAGGCGGGCAGGTGGAGCCGCTCGCCGAGGAGCCACGGGTGCGGGCCGCAGCCGTAGGGGGCGGCGCTCTCACCGGCGTTCCTGCAGGCGACCGTCGTAGTCAGGCCGCGCTCGCCGAGCCTGTGGGTGACCTGGAACGACAGGGCGAAGGGATAGCCGGGCGAGGGGGCTAGGTCGTGCGCCAGCCGTACCCACGACCGCTCCTGCTCGGCTACCCGCCACTCGGCCGCGTGGACGAGGCCGTGCAGGGCGTGGCCGCGCTCGGGCTCGTTGACCGGCAGCTCGCGGCGTTCGCCCTCGAACGTGTAGACGGCGCCGCCCACCCTGTTGGGCCACGGAGCCAGGAGGGTGCCCGCGAAGTAGGGGGCGGAGTTGCCTTCGGGCCAGCTGGTGAGCAGCTCGCGCGCGCCGTGACGCAGGCCGCGAACGGCGGCGCCGCGGGTGCTGATCTCGGCGGTGTAGCCGGCACCGGAAAGTGTGGGCACGGGGGGATTCCTTTCGACCGGGAAAGGATACAGACGCGTTGTTCGTCCCCTCAGGCCGTGCCGCGCAGCACCAGATGGGTGTCGAGGATGAGCACGGGCTGGCGCAGCTCCTCGCCGTTGATCCTGGCCACCAGCAGGTGCGCCATCTGCCTGCCCATCAGCTCCGTCGGCTGGTGGACCGTGGTGAGCGGGGGATCGGTGTGCAGCGCCACCTTGGAGTCCTCGAACCCGACCACGGCCACGTCGCCCGGCACGGAGCGGCCCTCGGCCCTCAGCGCCCGCAGGGCGCCCATGGCCATCAGGTCGGAGGCGGCGAAGACCGCGTCGAGCTCGGGCCGCGTCCCCAGCAGCTCGCGCATCGCGCTCTCGCCGCTCTCCTCGGAGAAGTCGCCGAAGGCGACCAGCTCGCCCATGCCCGAGGCCAGAAGGGCGTCGCGGTAGCCCGCGAGCCTGTCGACGCCCACCCCCATGTCCTGCGGGCCCGCGATCGTCGCGATCCTGGAACGGCCAAGGCCGAGCAGGTGCTTGACCGCCTGCCTGGCCCCCGCCCTGTTGTCCATGTCGACGTAGCTGAAGGCCTCCAGCCCGACGGGACGGCCGCCGAGCACGGTGGGCACGCCCATCGCCTCCAGCCTTCCCGGCAGCGGGTCCTCACCGTGCAGCGACAGCAGCAGCACGCCGTCGACGTGCTGCCCCGTCAGGTAGTGCTCCAGCCGCTCGTGCTCACCAGGGGACTGCGCCATCGCGAGGATGAGCTGCAGCCCCGTCTCCGCCAGCGCCGAGCCGATGCCGCGGATGATGCCCGCGAAGTACGGCTCGTCGAAGATGCGCTGCTCCGACTCCGACACCACCAGCGCCACCGTGTCGGTGCGCCGCGTGACCAGCGTCCTGGCCGCCCTGTTCGGGACGTAGCCGAGCTCCTCGACAGCCTTCAGCACGGCGTCCCTGGCCTTCGTGCTCACCTTCGGCGAGCCGTTGATGACGCGGGACACCGTGCCCCTGCCGACCCCGGCGAGCGCTGCGACCGCTTCGAGCGTTGGTCGGTTCATGGCCATTCAGCTATTGTGCCGGATGGTTTCCGCGTACCACAGCGCGCTGTCCTTGGGGGTTCTGCGCTGGGTGGCGTAGTCCACGTGCAGGAGTCCGAAGCGCTTGCCGTACCCCCATGCCCACTCGAAGTTGTCCATCAGCGACCAGGCGAAGTAGCCCTCCAGCGGCACCCCCTCGTCGATCGCCGCCCTGCAGGCGCGCAGGTGGGCGTCGAGGTAGGCGATGCGGTCGGTGTCCCGCACCCTTCCGCCGGACAGCACGTCGTCGAAGGCCGCGCCGTTCTCCGAGACGACCAGCGGCAGGCGGGGGTAGTCGGCGGCCACCCGCACCAGGATCTCCCTCAGGCCGCTGTCGTCGATCTCCCAGCCCATCGCGGTGACGGGACGGCCGCCGTTGACGAACGAGACGTGCTCGCTGCCCACCCAGGGGGAGGCGGTGTCGGTCGGCGCCGCCGCAGCCGACGCGGCGCCGCCGGGGACGCCGGAGACGGTGAAGCGGCTGTAGTAGTTGACCAGCAGGACGTCGATCGGGGCGGCGATCGTCTGCTGGTCGCCGTCCTTCACGAACGCCATGTCCGTGACCCGCTCCAGATCCTCCAGCACGTCGGCCGGGTAGCGGCCCCTCAGCAGCGCGTCGAGGAAGAACCGGTTCTGCAGCCCGTCGATGCGCCGTGCCGCGTCGAGGTCGGCCGCGGCGTCCGTGGCGGGGGAGACCGCGTACAGGTTCACGCAGCCGCCGACCCTGTTGCCGTCGTTCTTGAGCACCCGCGCCGACAGGCCGTGCGCCAGGTTGAGGTGGTGCGCGGCCCTGACGGCGCCGGCCGGCTCCCGCCGTCCTGGCGCGTGCTCCCCCGAGGCGTACCCGAGGAAGGCGGCGCACCACGGCTCGTTGACCGTGGACCAGTCGCGCACCCTGTCACCCAGTGCCTCGTGCACGGCGGAGGCGTACTCGGCGAAGCGGTAGGCGGTGTCCCGCTCCGGCCAGCCGCCCCTGTCCTCCAGCGGCTGCGGCAGGTCCCAGTGGTAGAGCGTCACCCACGGGTCGATCCCCCGCTCGCGCAGCTCGTCCACCAGGCGCCGGTAGAAGTCGAGCCCCCGCTGGTTGATCGGGCCCGTCCCGTCGGGCTGCACGCGCGGCCACGAGACCGAGAAGCGGTAGGCGCTCAGCCCCAGCTCGGCCATCAGCGCCACGTCCTCGCGGTAGCGGTGGTAGTGGTCGATGGCCACGTCGGCGTTGTCGCCGCCGAGCACCCTGCCGGGCTTCCTGGAGAACACGTCCCAGATGGACTGGCCGCGCCCGTCCTCGCCGACCGCCCCCTCGATCTGGTACGCCGAGGTCGCCGCGCCCCACGTGAAGCCGGTGGGGAACAGCAGCCGGTCGTCGAGCCGGTCCTGTTGGGTTGTCACGCCTTGACCGCACCTTCCATGATGCCGCCGACGATCTGCCGGCCGAACGCGATGAACACGATGATGAGCGGGATGATGGACAACGCGGTCCCCGCGAAGATCAGCACATAGTTCGTGGAGAACCTCTCGTTGAGCGCCTGGATGGCGATCTGCACGGTCGGGTTGTCGGGCGTCAGCACGATCATCGGCCACATGTAGTCGTTCCACAGCAGCATGAAGGTGTTGATGCCGAGCACCGCCATGCCGGGCCGGACGGCGGGCAGCACGACGCTCCACCAGATCCGCATCGTCGAGGCGCCGTCCACCCTGGCCGCCTCGACCAGCTCGTTCGGCACCGCCTGCTCGGTGTACTGCGTCATCAGGAACACACCGAAGCCGTTGAGCAGGTACGGCAGGATCACCGCCGTGAGTGTGCCCGTCCACCCCAGGTCGACCATGAGCCGGTAGAGCGGCACGACGCCCATCTGCTGCAGCGGAACCATCATCGTCAGCAGGATCGTCAGCAGCAGTAGTCGCCTGCCACGAAAGTGCAGCCGGGAGAAGGAGAACCCGGCCAGCGTGGAGATCAGCACCACCGACACCGTCACGACGGTGGCCACGGTGAAGGAGTTGATCAGCCCGGTCATGAAGTGGGCGTCCTCGTTGGCCAGCACCGCCTGGATGTTGTCGCCCAGGTTGCCGCCGGGCAGGAACGGCGGCGGGACCTCCACGGCGTCGTCGTTGGTGCGCGAGGCGATGACGAGCATCCAGTAGAGGGGGAAGGCCGACAGCACGATCGCGACGGCCAGCATGACCTTGGTCATGACGGTGGCGTTCCACAGCCCGGGACCGCCTGTCGAGCCGGTCATCTGGTGCCCCCGATCCGGCGGACGAAAAGGAAGTTGATGAGAGCGCCGAGGAGGATGAGCAGGAACAGCAGCCAGGCCGCCGCGGCGGCGTAGCCGTAGTCGAACTCCCTGAAGCCCTGCTTGACGATGAACATCGCCACCGTCTGGAACTGGCCCTGCGAGCCGCCGTCCACGTTGCCGTTGTAGAAGGTGGTCGGCTCGGCGAACAGGGTGAGGCCGCCGATCGTCGAGTTCAGCACCACGAAGATCAGCGTCGGGCGCAGCATCGGCAGCGTGATCTGCCAGAACTGCCTGCGCCGCGAAGCCCCGTCGATCGACGCCGCCTCGTACAGGTCACGCGGGATCGTCTGCATGCCGGCCAGGAAGATGATCGCGTTGTAGCCGGTCCATCGCCAGTCGACCATGGTGGCGATCGCCAGCCACGAGGGGAGGCGCTCGGCCCGCCAGTTGATCGGGTCGACGCCGAACCAGCTCAGCACCCAGTTCACCAGGCCCCAGTCCCTGGCGTACAGTTGGGTGAAGACGACCGCGACCGCCACCACCGAGGTGACCAGCGGCAGCAGCACGCTCATCCTGATCGTCAGCCGCAGGCGCAGGCGCTTGTTGAGTGCGTTGGCCAGCAGCAGCGCCAGCAGCAGCTGCGGGATCGTGGCCAGCAGGAAGATTCCGACGGTGTTGACGACCGCGTTCCAGAAGTCGTCGTCGGCCAGCAACTGGACGTAGTTGCCGAGGCCCGCCCACTCGGTGGTGCCGGCCAGGTCGTAGTCGTACAGCGAGTACCACAGCGTGAACGCCAACGGGAACAGCCCGAAGAACGCGAAGAGCACGAAGTAGGGGGAGATCAGGACGTACGGCATGGCCCTGATGTCCAGGACGGACCGCCAGCGCCTGCCGTTCCCCTGCGGTGGCGGCGCGGCGACCCTCAGGGGCGCCTTTTCCAGGTGAAGGCTCATGGAGACCTCTCGCTTCGGGGACGGGCGACCGGCCCGCCTGCGACGTGTCGCGGCGGCGGGCCGGAGCCGGTCACGGGGTCGCGGCTGTCGGGCCGGATCAGCCCGCGGCCTTGACCGCGTCGTCCACGAGCTGCTGCCAGGCCTTGTCCTGGGCGACCGAGCCGTCGTCCATGCCCTGCACCACTGACTCGATGGCGTTCTTCACCTGCGTGTGCTTCACCCCGAGGAACACCGGCTGCAGCGAGGCCGCCGACTTGGCGAAGATGTCGCCGATCGGGGCGTCGTTGAAGAAGGCGTTCTTCGCGCCCGTCACCGCCGGGTCCTGCTGGGCCTTGGTGTTGCTCGGCATGTTGCCGAAGTCGGTGAACACGCTGGCCTGCACCTCCGCGCTGGTCAGGTAGTCGGCGACCTGCGCCGCCTCCTTCGGGTGCGCCGACTGCTTGGGTACGGCCAGCCACGACCCGCCCCAGTTGCCGCCGCCACCGGGAACCGCCGCGACGTCCCACTGGCCCTTGGCGCCCTCGCCCGCGTTGCCGCTGACGACGCCGAGCATCCACGAGGGGCAGCCGACGGTGGCGAAGGCGTTCTTCTTGGTGCCCGTCGCCCACTCCTCGGTGAAGTTGCGCAGCTTGGCGGTCAGGCCGAGCTGGGTCATCTTCTGGGCGAAGTCGAAGGCCGTCTTCACCGCGGGGTTCTTGTCGACGACGAGCGCGTTGGTCTTGTCGAAGTAGGCGAGGTTGCCGTTCTTGGCCGCCTCCTGGACCAGCACCACGTTGTAGAGGGTGTTGGTGCCGTCGGTGAACTTGGCGTCCTTCACCTTGCCCTGGAAGCGCTGGCCGACCTTGAGGAAGTCGTCCCAGGTCGGCCACAGGGCGCCGACCTCGTCGCGCTCGGTCGGCAGGCCCGCCTTCTCGAACAGCGTCTTGTTGTAGCAGATGCTCATGCCGCCGATGTCGGTGCCGAGCCCGAACACCTTGCCGTCGGCGGAGACGCCGTTCTCCCACTTCCAGGCGGGGTAGTCGGCCTGGCGGCCGGACAGGCCCTGCTCGCCCAGGTCGGCCCACCACTCGGGGTGCGCCTTCGCCAGGCCCATGCCGCCCTCGTCGATGCCGACGACGTCGCCCGCGCCCTTGCCCGCCTGCAGCCACTGGATCATCTGCGGCCAGTAGACCTGCTCGAACTGGTCGGTGAGCACCTCCAGCTTGATCTGGACGTCCTTGTGCTCGGCGTTCCACTTGGTGACGGCGTTCTTGTAGCCGAAGTTCTCGCCGCCGCCGAACACCTGGACCCTGACGGTGACGGGCTCGGCGGCGCCGGAAGCCGCAGGGGCGCCGGTGGGGGTGGCGGTGGTGCCCGAGCCGCAGGAGGCGATCGCCAGGGCGGTCGCGGCCAGGGCGGCGGCGGTGAGGCTGCCGCGGCGCTTGGTGGTCATCATTCTGGACCTCTCTCGGGTGGTCGCGGCCTCGTCCCCGGCCGTTGGAACCGCGGGTGGACGTTTTTGGGAGCGCTCCCACGAAGAGTGTCCGAGAGGGTGGCCGAACGTCAATATGACGAAACACAACCGTTACCGAGGAGGTGTTTTCGCAGCATGAATCCGCATTTATAGGTATAAACGCCTCAGGCATGTCTTTGGGAGCGCTCCCATATCGCAACTCCCCCGTATGCCTCACTCCATCGGAAGGCGGTGCCGCAATGGAGAGCTATCCTGCGGGCGTGCATTCGACGAAGGCCATGGCCCCCCGCGCCGTCGCCCTGATCGTGGCGCTCCTCCACGAGCGCGCGGACGTGGATGCGGTGGCCCGCGTCCTCCTGGAGTACGGCGAGCGGCCACCCCTCGACCTCACCCCGCACGACGTCGAGACGATGCGCTTGGCGGCGGCGCGACTGGCCGGGGTGTTCGCGCGCGTACCCGGCGGACTGTGCGCCGCGACGGGCTGCGGCAAGCCGTACCTGGACCTAGGCGGAGGCAGCCCCCGCCGATACTGCGGCACCCGCTGCGCCACCAGAGAACGCGTCGCCGCCCACCGCGCCGCCCATCCCTGACGGCACACCCGCGCCGAACGGATCGATCGGGACTCCACCCGCGGTGCCTCTGGGGTCCGCCGTCTCCGGATGCCCGCAGGGTCGCGCCTGCGGGGTCGTCCTCGGCTCTCGTCCGCCGGTCCGGGCATTCCGGCGCCACGCCGGATGATGCCGCCTTCCGTCAGGCGGTGGTCGCACTCGTAGCTCGGGGAGGGCGACAGGAGAGGACGAAGACGACGGCTGCCACGAGTTGGATGGCGGCCCCTGCCAGCAGCGCGGCGGTGGGGGAGTGGGCGGCCAGCGGTCCGGCCATCGCCGAGCCCAGCGCGAACGAGGTGATCTTCAGGCTGGCTCCCGTGGTGAAGACCTGGCTGCGCGGCCGGGCGGCGCCTCGCGGTGCCGTACCGCGAACAGGGCGGTGAGTTGTGGTCCCTCGCCCAGCCCCACGAGCGCTACGGCCGGCGCCGTCATCGTGAAGCTTCCCGCCAAGGCGGTCAGCGCCAGGCCCGCGCCGACGATCAGTACGCTCGCGAGCACGACGGCGTCCGGGCGGCCGGCGGGGAATTTGGCGAGCACGGCGTTCGCCACGAGGGCGCTGGCGGCCAGCACGGAGAGCAGCAGCGTGCCGTACCCGGGATCACCGGCCAGGCGGGCGTCGAGCAGCGGGGCGGAGACCGTCAGCGTCGCGAGACCCGCGTAGGAGATCATCGAGGTCAGCGTGGCGCGCCGGAGGCTCCTCGTTCGTGCGAGGGCCGCGAACCCGGCGAGCAGTCCGCGGCGCATGCCGCGGCGCGGCGAGTCGTGGACGCCCTCGGCTGCGGGCCCGGAATCGACGGCTCCTCCGGTCGGCTGCGACGAGCGAGAGGCGGCAGCGTCGGCCTCGGACCGCCGCGAAGGGGCGCCCAGGGTGGTGGCGGCCTCGGGATTTGGTTCGGCGGCCACTCGGGGTTGCCGGGAGGCGCCGGTGCCGCCCGAAGCGCTCGGTGCCGGCGAGCCTGAGACGGCGGCAGGGACCTCAGACGTTGGATCGGCGCTGAAGTGAGGTACATGTAACGCCTTAGCACTCATGAGACGTTACATGCGTCGGTGCTAGCTCGGGTAGCCGTTGCGTTGGTTGGCCCGTACGGCGCCCTGGTAGGCGTCGACAAGACCCCACACCCACAGGCCGAAGGCGACGGGCAGGATCAGGAAGCCGATGAGCACGAACGTCAGGATGATCCCGAAGAACAACGCGGCGTACGACCCGACGAGGATGCCGACCCCCTTGGCCGTGTCCCCGTTGACGATCGACCCGACCCCGGGCAAGAAGAACGACAGGAGGACCGAGATCGCCGGCTCTTTGCGCGGAGGCGGCGGGCCGGGAGGCCGCTGTCTGGTGTACGGCACGGCGGGGTGTCCGAAGGGACCGGGGATCTGCTGGCCGTACGGGATCGGGGGGTGCGAGGGGGGGTCGTAGGGCTCTGAGGGGTAGTGCAGGCCGTACGAGTCGGACGAGCCATACGGATAGGGCTGCTGGTCGGACAAGACGACCCCCAGGGACGAGACGGGCGCTGTCTCACAACACTATGCCCAGCCCCGCCGATCTGGCCGAAATCCTGGTCAGCCTGGCGGTGTGCGGGGCCTTCTGCCGCGCCTGCCGACGCTTCTCCCCCACCTCGCACTCTCACTGGTCCGCCTGGTCACCTGACCGCTGGCCCGGAGCCCCGGCCGAAGGCGACAACCCACTACCGGGGCCGGCGCTCAGATCCCCAGCGCCCGCCGTGTCCGACGCGATCCGGAGCGACGGGCCGACCCCGGGAAGCCGGGGGCGGCGAGGTCCGTCAGGAGAGCAGGGCTCGCCGCAGGGCGATGATGCGCGCCGCGCCGGCCCGGCGGCTCACCTCCGCCTCGGGGATGATCAGGTCGAAGCCGTGGAACGCGCCCGCGTACAGGTGGAACTCGGTGGACACGCCCGCCTGGGCGAGCCGCTTCGCATAGGTGAGGCACTCGTCGCGGAACACCTCCAGCTCGCCGACGTCGATGAACGCGGGTGGCAGCCCGGTAAGGTCGTCGGCCCTGGCCGGAGCCGCGTACGGCGAGACGTCATTGGTCCCCTTGCGGTCGCCGAGCAGCGAGGTCCATCCGAAGATGTTGGCCGCGCGGTCCCACACCACCGCGGTCTCGAACTCCAGCGTGGACGGCGTGGCATCGCGGTCGTCGAGCATCGGGCAGACCAGGAGCTGGTAGGCGAGGGCTGGGCCGCCCCTGTCCCTGGCCAGCAGCGCCGTGCCCGCCGCGAGCCCGCCCCCTGCGCTGGCCCCGCCCACCGCCAGGCGAGCAGGGTCGATGCCCAGCTCGGCGGCGTTCTTGGCGGTCCAGGCCAGGCCCGCGTAGCAGTCTTCGACCGGCGCGGGGTCTGGGTGCTCGGGCGCGAGGCGGTAGTCGACGGAGACCACCACGCATCCGACCTCCTTGACGAACCGCCCGACGAGCGCGTCGTCGGCCTCGGGCATGCCGACGATCATCCCGCCGCCGTGGATCCAGTAGAGGCACGGCAGCGGCTCCTCCGCGGCCTCGGCGGGACGGTAGACGCGCAGCCGTACATCGGGAGCGCCCTCGGGACCCTGCGCCCACCGCTCCTCGATCGTGACGAGCGGATCGTCGACGGCCGCCGACGCGTACATGGCGGCCGCCTGAGCCCGCAGCTCGGGCAGGTCCTCCGCCGTGAGCGTCGACACCTCGGGAAAGGGCATCTCGAACCGGTCGAGCGCGGCGGCGAGTTCGCGGTCGAGGTTGGGGTGGTGGGGCATCGTCTGGCACCTTCCGGTTGACGGGGCGTGCACCTCGATGGTGCGTGGCGGGGCACGTCCCCCACAACCGAAAGGCGGCGGAGATGCGCGCCGATCCGGCCGCCGGACGGCGGGCGGTCAGGTGGCGCTGGTGATCACCGCGAACCGGGCGCCGAACGGGTCGTCGAGCGCCGCGAAGCGGCCCACCCCTTCGACCGACTCGGCCGGCATGACGACGGTGCCGCCGAGCTCCTGGGCGCGGGCGACCGCGGCGTCGCAGTCGGCGACCTCGAAGTAGGGCATCCAGCGGGGCTTGTCGCCCTCCGCCGTCTGGACGAGACCGCCGAAGGCGGGGTTGTCGCCCTGGGCGGTCGAGAACACGATGTAGTCCATGGGGCCCATGGGCACGGTCTCGACCGTCCAGCCGAAGACGGCCCGGTAGAACGGCTGGACCGCGGTGGGATCAGGCACGTGGAGCTCCACCCAGCCGAGCGAGCCCTGATCGGTGACCAGCTCGAGGCCTGCGGTGTCGCCGCCCTGCCATACGGCGAACTCCGCGCCCGCAGGGTCGGTGAAGTGGGCCATCCGCCCCTCGGTGAAGACGTCGGACGGCTCCACGCGGACGGTGCCGCCGTGCTGCTCGACGAGCTTGGCCGAGGCATCGGCGTCGGGCGTGGCGAAGTAGGTGGTCCAGGCGGCGCCGGCACCCTCTTCCATGAGTGGACCCAGGGCCGCGACGGTCTTGCCGTCCTGCTGGAAGAAGCCGTAGTCGCCGCCGCCGGGGCCCGCCGACCGGAAGGACCAGCCGAAGACACCACGGTAGAAGGCGGCGGCTCCTTGGACGTCGGGGGCGCCGAGGTCTATCCAGTTGGGTGCCCCTGGAGAGAACTGAGTGGTGAGCATGGAGCCAGCTTGGCACCCTCCACCGACGAAAACCGGGAACGCCGGAGAGCGCTGCGGTTCGTGCGCCGCCAGGCGAACGCGTTTTCCTTCGGAAACCGGGTAGGTGGTCGCGGTCATGTTCCACGAGCGGGGAGGCCGACGATGCCGCTCATCGACACCGACTGTGTCCGCCAGCTGCTGGAGTCCGCGGACCCCGACGCGACCCTGGTGTTCGTGCGGGGCGACTGCGTGGTGATGCCGGGCGACCAGGTCGACGAGGCACACCGCGGCCTAGTCATCGCCAGGCGGGCTGACCTGAGGGAGTTCGTCCCCGGCGAGCACGCCACCGAGCAGGAGTTGCAGACGCTCGCGCACCGGCTCGACAACGTGGTCCGCGACCTGGGCTCGTAGCCCCGGCGTCCGTACGGCAGGCCGCCCCGGCCCCCAGGCCCCGCCGGTCGGGCTCGGCGTCAGCGTTCGGTCTCGTACCAGCGGCGCAACCGGTCGAGGATCGGCTTCAGCATGTCCAGGTCGGGCGCGGGCCCGCCGAACCGTTCGGCGCGGACGATCGAGGTGGCCAGCCGTACGGCGTCGCTCACCGGAGCCCCGGCCACGTCGACGGTGGTGGTGCGCCGCCAGAGCGGCCAGTCGAAGCCGACGACCACGCCGAGCTGGTAGAGCAGCCCGACATCGCCGGTCTCGAACACCTCGCGCCAGCGGTCGGCCGGCTGGGCGGACAGCGCGGCGACGATCTCGTCGTTGGTCGGCCCCGAGCTCTCGACGGCCTGCTGGAAGGCGGTGTGCGCGTCATGGTCGAACAGCACGAACCGCACCTCTTCCACGCCCGTGTGCGCCGCCTTGACCGTGCAGGCGGCGACGCGGGCCGCGGAGTCGAGCGGCCAGCCGTAGATGCCCGCCGAGATGGCGGGAAAGGCGACGCTGGCCGCGCCAAGGGAGTCGGCGACCTTGAGCGACTCGCGGTAGCAGGAGGCCAGCTGCGCGGAGCGATCCTGCTCGGCGGAGTGGACGGGACCGACCGTGTGGATCACCCAGCGGGCGGGGAGCTCGCCCGCCGTGGTCGCGACGGCCTGGCCGGTCGGCAGGCCCTTGCCGTACTTGGAGGCGCGCAGCCGCCGGCACTCGGCGAGGATGGCGGGGCCGCCGCGCCTGTGGATGGCGCCGTCGACCCCGCCGCCGCCCATGAGGGAGGAGTTGGCGGCGTTGACGACGGCGTCCACGCGCTGCTCGGTGATGTCGCCCTGGACCAGCGTGACCCTCATGTGACAGAAGCCTAGAACTCTGGTCGACTCCTCCGGTGACCGTCCACGACCTCGCCGCCGCCATGCCCGACATCCCCACGCTCCGCGACCGCTGCAGAGCCCTGGCCGCCCTGGACGCCATCCTCGGCGGCGAGTGGGCCTGCCGCTCCTACGACCCCGCATGGGGGCCCGGTGAGGAGATGGCGTCGATGGACAACGGGTCGGGCGACGGGTACTCGATCGTCTTCACCGCGGACGGCGCCTACGTGCGCGGCTTCGACCATGAGTCGCCGATGAGCCCGTGGGCGGCCGAGCCCGTGGCCCTGTGGCCGGGGCTCGTGGACCAGGTGCCCGAGGCGTTCCGCGCGCAGGTGGAGGAGCCCGCGTTCACGATGGACGGCGTGCCGAGCATCACCGTCTGCCTGTGGCGGACCCACGACGACACCCGCTGGCACGCGGGTTCGATCGACTTCCCGCTCGGCGAGCACGGCGACCCCGACGGCGCCGACTGGCTGTTCTCGCTCCTGACCGGACTCACGGCGAAGGCGTACCAGGAGTGGGCCGAGGACTACTACGAGACCGAGGTGCCGCTCGACGCGGTCGAGCACGTCCTCGCCCTCCGGCCGCTCACCGCCGAGATCGTCGCGGCCCTCAACGCCGACGCCGGGATGGCCGACCTCGAGGAGATCGGCTATCCCGCGTGACGGCCCTCAGAGCCCGTACTCCTCCAGCAGCCGCAGCCAAACCTCGCTGACCGCCGGGAACGACGGCACAGCGTGCCACAGCGTGTCGAGCGGCACCTCCGCTGTGACCGCGATCGTGGCCGCGTGCAGCAGCTCGGCCACCGCAGGACCCACGAACGTGACGCCGAGCAGCACCTTGCGCTCCTCGTCGACGACCGCCTTGGCTCGCCCTCTGTAGCCCTCGCCCATCAGCGACGCGCCCGCGACGTTGGCCATGTCGAACTCGACCGCGCGCACGGCGAAGCCGTCGGCGCGGGCGGCCTGCTCGGTACGGCCGACCGAGCAGACCTGCGGGTCGGTGAACACCACCTGGGGCGCGCCCCTGCCGTCGGCGCTGTCGCGCAGCGAGGGGGCGTCGTCGGGCCTGCCGTGCGCGCGGGCGGCGATGACGTCGCCGCACACCCTGGCCTGGTACTTGCCCATGTGGGTGAGCAGGTTGCGGCCGTTGATGTCGCCCACGGCGTACAGCCAGTCCGAGCCGGGCACCCGCATGCTGTCGTCCACATGGACGGCGCCGTCCACGTCGAGGCCGAGGTCGTCGGTGGCGGGCCTGCGGCCCGTGGCCACGAGCAGTTCGTCGGCCTCCACGCTCTCGCCGCCCTCCAGATGGACGGTGACGGGGCCGCCGTCCTCGGCCCGCTCGACGCGGGCGACCTTGGCGCCGAGCCGTACGTCGATCCCCTTCTCGCGCATCGAGTCGGCCAGCATCTCCCCGGCGAACCGCTCCGTCCGGCCCAGCAGGCCGCCGCCGCGCACCAGGAGCGTCGTCTCGGCGGCGCCCAGGAAGTGCAGCGCCTGGGCCATCTCGCAGGCCACCACTCCGCCGCCGAGGACGACCAGGCGCGCGGGCACCTCGCGGACCGAGGTGGCGTCCCTGCTGAACCACGGCCGCGCCTCGGCCAGCCCAGGGACGGGCGGGACGACGGGCACGCTGCCGGTGGCCAAGACCACGGCGTGCCTGGCGCGCAGCGTGGTGACCGTTCCGTCCCTGCCCTTCACCTCCACCAGGCGCTCGCCCGCCAGGCGGCCCCTGCCGCGCAGCAGCAGCGCGGGCAGCTTGGTGATCCAGTCGGCCTGGCTGCTGTCGTCGAGGTGGCCGACCGCCTTGTCCCTGCTGTTCAGTACCGCGGCCACGTCGACGGGCCCGGCGAGCGCCAGCCCCGGCACCCTGTCCACCTCGGCCTCCAGCTCCATCGGCCGCAGCAGCGCCTTGCTGGGGATGCACGCGTAGTAGGAGCATTCGCCCCCGGCGAGGTGATCCTCGACGACGGCGCACGACAGACCGCCGCGCACCACCCGTCCCGCCACGTTCTCTCCTGCGGGGCCCGCGCCGATCACGACCACGTCCACGTCGGTGCTCTGCATCGTCATGTTCCGACCGTAAGCCCTGCGGGTGCCTCGGGCTGTCACCAAGTCAGGAAGACCGCCTCGGGGGAGCGGTGGATGAGGGTGAGCGCCATGCCGACCTCCTCGTCGGCCAGTCGCAGGCCGGGCAGCTCGCGCATCAGGGTCTGCAGCGTGATCCGGGCCTGCTCCTTGGCCAGCTGCGAGCCAGGGCATCCGTGCGGCCCGTGGCCGAACGACAGCTGCCTGAACGCGGGACGGGTGATGTCGAACTCGTCGGGGCGCGCGTTGGCGTCGGCGTCGCGACCGGCGGAGGCGAAGGAGACGAAGACCACGTCGTCCTCCTCCAGCTGGGTGCCGCTCAGCGTCACGCTGGTGGTGACCGTACGGCGGAAGCCCTGGACGGGCGCCTCGAACCTGAGCGCCTCCTCGATCGCCGCGGGGACCAGCTCGGGCCGCTGGCACAGCAGCTCCCACTGGCGGCGGTCGCGCAGCAGGTTGAGCACCAGCGTGCCGAGCAGCGCGGTCGCCGTCAGGTGTCCGGCCAGCAGCAGGTTCTGCAGGTTGGAGACGATCTCCTTGCGCTGGTCGAGCGTCAGCTCGTCGGAGCCGGGCGCCAGGTCCCTGACCATCTCGGTGATCAGGTCGTCGCGCGGGTCCTCCCTGCGGGCGCGGGCGTAGCCGTCGAGCAGGTGCTGCAGGGCCACGATCTCCTTCGCGGCCTCGACCTGCCCGGCCTCCGTCAGCTCGGTGAACAGCAGGCTCTCGGCCTGCTGCGCGCCCCTGATCGCGCCGGGGACGTCGGCGGGGTCCAGGCCCAGCAGGTGCCCGATCACGTCGGCGGGCAGCGGCTTGGCGTAGGCCGCCATCCACTCGACCTGGCCGTCACCGGAGAACGAGTCGATGAGCGCCTCGGCCCGCTTGGTGACGAACGGCAGGGCGGCGGCCACCCTGCTGGGCGACAGGCCCCTGGTGAGCGGCCTGCGCAGGCGGCGGTGCGCCTCCCCGTCCGCGGTGAGCACCGCCTGGACGCCGCCGAGTCCTTTGACCAGCTCCGAGAGAGCGGCGCGTCCAGGCAGATAGTCGGGCTTGAGCGCGCGAGCCGAGGAGAAGTACTCGGGCTTGCTCAGCACCTCGCGCACGTCGTCCCGCCTGCTGACCAGCCAGGCGCCCAGCTGGGGCAGGAAGGTGAGGCCGCGGGTCCTGCGGGCCTCGGCGTAGACCGGGTACGGATCGCGGTAGAAGGGCTCAGCGTTCACCCGCCCATCGTGGCGGGTGACCGTATGCCGGACAAGATCTGACGTGTCGGCGAACACGAAACCCCAGGCCCGCGGGCCTGGGGTGTGTGGTGGACGATACTGGGATTGAACCAGTGACCTCTTCCGTGTCAGGGAAGCGCTCTCCCGCTGAGCTAATCGTCCGAGGTGGAGACGGGATTTGAACCCGTGTGGACGGCTTTGCAGGCCGCTGCCTCGCCTCTCGGCCACTCCACCGAGGGAGGCCTTCAGCGATGGCCTCTCCGAGCGGAAGACGGGATTCGAACCCGCGACCCTCACCTTGGCAAGGTGATGCTCTACCACTGAGCCACTTCCGCGTTGCCGCTCACTCGCGGCGACAAGGAAACTCTAGCGGAGTTTCCGAGCACATGCGTCATCCATCGCTCCTGCGCAGCTGCCTGGCCACGCTGCGCTCGGTCGACGGCAGGGTCAGAAAGATCTCCAGAATCCTGGTCAGCCGGTGGACCTCGATGCGGTGGAAGGCGGGACCCTCGGAGCGCGCCAGGATCAGCGTGAGCGCCAGCGGCGGCAGGGGAGCGGCGATGATGTGCACGCCGGAGTCGAGGGTGGAGGCGACGGGCCTGGGCGGGGTGACCTCGGGTAGCGGGACGTGCTGCGGCGCGCGCCAGCTGGAGTAGACCAGGGCGCGCGGGTCCCTGTCGGTGCCGGCGGCCGCCCAGTCGGCGCTGAACAGCACCGGCATGGAGTCGATCAGCGTGGACAGCGCCCTGTCGCCCGCCGTGGTGATGTACTTGAGTATCTCCAGCTCGGGATAGGTGCCCGGGGCCTCGCGCGTGGTCCACACGCCTTCGACGGTGACGCCCTGCACGCCCGCCAGGCTCTTGGCGAGCGTCTCCTTCGAGGTGTTGTCGGGGCAGAAGAGCGTGAAGTCGTCGAGCGCCCTTCCCGCGCCCCGCTCCAGTACGGTGACCTGGGTGATGTCGGCTCCTGCCGCACCGAGCGCGCGGGTGATCTGGCCGAGGGCTCCCGGCCTGTCGGGCAGCCCGATGCGTAGTCGCAGAAGCATCGATGGCCTCCCGATGTCGCAGATCGATCCCAGGTCACACCCTATCCGCGAATAACGCTCACGGGTCCTGGTGCGCTAGAACTTAACAAACCGACCGTCGAAGCAGTCGCAGGAAGCGAGGGTGGCGCTCCGCCATGAAGATCGGGCCGCTCGAGGTGTGGCCGCCGGTGGTGCTCGCACCGATGGCGGGTATCACCAACGCGCCGTTCAGGGTGCTCTGCCGCGAGCAGGGGGCGGGGCTTTTCGTGTGCGAGATGATCACCACGAGGGCCCTGGTCGAACGCAACCCCAAGACCATGCGGATGATCAGGTTCGCCGACTCGGAGCGGCCGAGGAGCATCCAGCTCTACGGCGTCGACCCCGAGATCGTCGGCAGGGCGGCGAAGATGATCGCCGAGGAAAACCTGGCCGACCACATCGACCTCAACTTCGGCTGCCCCGTGCCCAAGGTGACGCGCAGGGGCGGCGGGTCGGCGCTGCCGTACAAGAGGAACCTGCTGCGGCGGATCCTGCGCGCGGCGGTCGGCAACGCCGGCGCGCTGCCCGTGACGATGAAGATGCGCAAGGGCATCGACGACGACCATCTCACCTACCTCGACGCGGGCAGGATCGCCGTGGAGGAGGGCGTGGCCGCCATCGCGCTGCACGGCCGTACGGCCAGGCAGCACTACGGCGGCGTCGCCGACTGGGAGGCGATCAGGCGGCTGAAGGAGGCCGTCACCGAGATCCCCGTGCTCGGCAACGGCGACATCTGGAGCGCCGACGACGCGCTGCGCATGGTGGCCGAGACCGGGTGCGACGGCGTGGTCGTGGGGCGCGGCTGCCTCGGCCGCCCCTGGCTGTTCAGGGATCTGGAGAACGCCTTCAACGGCGGCGACGAGCGGGCCAGGCCGACCCTCGGACAGGTCGCGGACACGATGGCCAGGCACGCCGAGGGCCTCACCGAGTGCTTCGACATCGAGCGCTACGCCATCGCCGACTTCCGCAAGCACGTCGGCTGGTACCTCAAGGGCTTCACCGTCGGCGCCGACCTGCGGCGCGAGCTGGCCACCGCCGAGTCGCTCGACGGGCTCAGGTCGAGCCTGGCCAGGCTCGACCGCGACCAGCCGTGGCCGCCCAACACCGACACCCCGCGCGGCAAGTCGGGCGAGCGCGACAGGGTGCACCTGCCCGACGGCTGGCTCGACGACCCCTACGACTGCGTCGTGCCGGAGGACGCGGAGTCCGACATCTCGGGCGGCTGACCCGTCCGGCGAGATCGCCGTCAACGATCTCTTGACTTCTTGTCGGTGCGCATGGGTAACTTGCCCAGCGTGAGCGCCTCTTCAGCCGAGGACCTGATCGCCGAGTACGACGCCGAACGCCCCGTGCGCAAGCTCAGCGGGCGCGTCTCGGCCCTCGTGACGGTCATCGCGCTCGGGCTCGCGCTCTACGTGCTGTGGTGGACCTTCTTCCCCGGCGCGATCCAGCCGTACCGGATCGGATTCCTCGCGGTCGTGCTGCCGCTGGTGTTCATCTGCTTCGGGCGCGACAAGGAACGCCCCTCGGCCCTCGACTGGACGCTCGCGGCGCTCGCCCTGGCGGCATGCCTCTACCCGCTGATGGTGTTCGACGCGTTCATCAGGCGCGCCTTCGACCCGACCACGCTCGACATCGTCGCGGGCCTGGCGATCACCGCGCTGGTGCTCGAGGCGGCGCGCAGGACCGTCGGCTGGATCCTGCCGGCGGTCTGCCTGGTCTTCATCGCCTACGCCTACTGGGGAGGCTGGATCCCGATCGGCTGGTCGATCGGGCACAGGGGCTACGACATCGACCGCATCGTCGTCGCCTTCACGATGGGCACCGAGGGCATCTACGGCGTGCCGCTCGACGTGGCCGCCACCTACATCATCCTGTTCACCATCTACGGCGCGGTCCTCGACCACTCCGGCGCGGGCAAGTTCTTCGTCGACGTCTCGCTCGCCGCCTTCCGCAGGTCGCGCTCGGCTCCCGGCCGTACGGTGACCATGGCGGGCTTCCTGCTCGGCACCGTCAGCGGCTCCGGCGTGGCCACCACGGTCAGCGTCGGCAGCG
The DNA here is from genome assembly GCF_040648355.1 of Nonomuraea sp. NPDC049152. NCBI lineage: Bacteria > Bacillati > Actinomycetota > Actinomycetes > Streptosporangiales > Streptosporangiaceae > Nonomuraea > Nonomuraea sp. NPDC049152. The sequence goes on from NZ_JBEZDO010000009.1 coordinate 116,386, forward strand.
TGGCCTGGCCGATACTCAAGCGCGCGGGCTACCCGAGAGAGCAGGGCGGCGGCGTGCTGGCCGCCTCCGGCATCGGCGCGATCCTGTCGCCGCCGACGCTGGGCGCCGCGGCCTTCATCATCGCCGAGTACCTCAGGGTCAGCTACCTCCAGGTGCTGCTCTACGCCACCATCCCGACCGTGCTCTACTACCTGGGCATCTTCCTGGCGATCGAGATGGACGCCAGGAAGTACGGCACGCACGCGGTCGCCGTCGACGCGCCCAGGCTGGGGCCGCTGGTCAGGCGCTACGGCTACCACTTCAGCTCGCTCTTCGTGATCATCATCCTGATGGCCCTCGGCCAGTCGCCGTTCCGCGCCGTGGTCTACGCGACGCTGCTGGCCTTCGCGCTGTCGTTCCTCGACCCCGAGCACAGGCTCACGCCCCGGAGGGCCGCCGAGGCGCTGGCGGCGGGCGTCAAGGGCGTGCTGCCCGTCGCGGCCACCTGCGCGGCGGCCGGCACGATCGTCGCCGTCGTCACGCTGACCGGGCTCGGGCTGAAGGTCAGCTCGCTCATCGTCGGCCTGGCGGGCGGCAACCTGATCGCCACGGCCGTGATGTGCGCGGTCGCGGTGCTGCTGCTCGGCCTGGCCGTACCGGTGACGGCCTCGTTCGTGATCGCGGCCGTCATCATCGGGCCCGCGCTGACCAAGCTCGGGGTGAGCTTCCCCGAGGCCTACATGTTCATCTTCTACTACGCGGTGCTGTCGGAGGTGAGCCCGCCGACCGCGCTGTCGGCCTTCGCCGCCTCGGCGATAACCGGGGGCAACGCCTACCGCACCATGCTCGCCACGTGGAAGTACTCCCTGCCGGCCTTCCTCGTGCCGTTCGCGTTCGTCCTGACCCCGGCTGGAGGCGCGCTCCTGGGGCAGGGGAGTCTGTGGCAGATCGCCTGGACGTTCGCCGCGTCGGCGCTGGCAGTCGTGGCGCTCGCGGTGGCCACGGGCGGCCTGGCGGGTCCCGTCCCGCGGGTCCTGTGCGGGGTGGCCGCGCTGCTGCTCCTGGTGCTGTCACCTGTGCCGATCGCGATCGGCTCAGGTCTCGTGCTGCTTGCGCTCGCCGTACACCTATTGACATCCTCCCCCGCCTGAAGGCGGGGGATTCCAACAGCAACTACCCCACCAGGAGGAGGTCGCGTTGAGGTTCGCGGTTCACCGGCACCGGCAACCCGGAGCCTCCCCGCGCAGACACGGCATGCCCTGCCGCGTGCCGGATGTTACGAGCCGCGTTCACATCCGCGTTGCAGGCGTATCCGCAAGACCGGCAACGGAAGGCGGCTTGGCTCTCGCGCGCCTCCCCATCGACGATCCCGCACGCCGAGCACCGCTGGCTCGTGTACGCCGGATGGATCTTCACGACGCGGCCGGGAGCCTTGTGCTCCAGCCGTTCGACGAGTCGGCCCCATCCGGCGGCCAGAATGCCTCGGTTCAGCCCGGCCTTCTGGCGGATGTTTCGGCCGGGCGTTTCGATGGTGCCTTTCGCCGAGCGGGTCATGCCACGCACGTTGAGGTCTTCGACGGCGATGACGTCGAAGTGGCGGGCCAGGCCGGTGGAGGTCTTCTCGATCCAGTCCTTGCGCCGATCCGTCTCGCGCGCCTTCAGTCTCGCGATCGCCGCCTTAGCCTGCCGCGCCTGTTCGAGCCGCGCTCGGCTCGCGCGAGCCTGCGCAGCAGCCGCAGCAGGCGCGCCTTCTCCGCCTCGCGCAAGGTGGGCGCGTGCAACAGCGCGCCCGTCGACAGCGCCGCGCTGACGGCCACACCCCGGTCGACGCCGACGATCTCGCCCGCGCCGGGCGCGGGGATCGGATCGGGGATGGCGGCGAACGCGACATGCCAGCGCCCGGCCGCATCCCGGGTAGCGGGACACGCCGATCAACCTACCGACCGCCACCGACACAATCAGGAGAACACAGTGCCCGACCGTGCCGCGTTTCCTCCCCGCCCCGAAGGACGAGGCCTCCACGCTGTAGCTGATCGAAGGAGACGCACATGAGGTTGTTGTCCGTGGCGTTCTTGGCGGTGATCGTGGCCGTGGCCGGCTGCGGAGGCGACAGGGGCGCCGAACGAGCAGAACAGACAGGAGGCGGCGGGAAGCGGCTGTCGATCGCGACAGGAAACACCACCGGCGTCTACTACATCATGGGCGGCGGCCTGGCCGACCTCATCAGCAAGAACCTGCCCGGTTACGAGGCCACGGCCGAGGCGACCGGCGCGTCGGTGGAGAACATCCAGCGCGTGGTCAAGGGCGACTCCGACCTCGGCTTCACCCTCGCCGACTCCGCGGCCGACGCGGTGCAGGGCAAGGGCGCGTTCTCCTCCGCCCAGCCGATCAGGGCCCTGGCCCGTCTCTACAACAACTACACCCAGGTCGTGGCGTCAGCCGAGTCAGGGGTGAAGAGCATCGCCGACCTCAAGGGCAAGCGGGTCTCCACCGGTTCGCCCAACTCGGGCACCGAGGTGATCTCGCTGCGGCTGCTCAAGGCGGCGGGCCTCGACCCCGACAAGGACGTCACCCGCCAGGCGCTCGGCCTGCCGGAGAGCGTCGACGCCCTGAAGTCGGGCGGGCTCGACGCGCTGATCTGGTCGGGCGGGCTGCCCACGCCCGGCATCACCGACCTGACGACGACCATGAAGGAGAAGGCGGTCTTCGTGCCGCTGGACGACGTGCTGCCCAAGCTGCAGGCCGAGCACGGGCAGGTCTACGCGGCGGGCAGCATCGGCAAGGACGTCTACCAGGCGCCCGCCGACGTGGCCACGGTGGTGGTGCCCAACCTGCTGGTGGTCAACGAGAAGATGGACCCCGCCCTGGCCGAGAGCATCACGAAGCTGATCTTCGACCACCACGCCGACCTGGTCGCGGTCTCGAAGGCGGCCACGGAGATCACCAAGGAGACGGCGGTGAAGACGGAGCCCGTCCTGCTGCACGACGGGGCGAAGAAGTACTTCGGTTCGTAGGCTTGTGAGGGGCACGGCGGGCCGGGCCGGCGATCACCGGGTCCGGCCGCCGCCCCGGCTACAGGTCGACCTGCCCGCCGCTGCGCCAGTAGACGTTGGCCTCCCTGCTCAGCAGGTCCGCCTCGACCAGATAGCGCCGCAGCGCGGAGAAGTCGTGATGGAAGGCGCGCAGCACCACGTTCACGTCCTTCTCGGAGTAGCGGACGCCGGGCTCGAAGAGCCTGGCGATGTGGTGCAGCACCACCAGCCGCTTCTCATGCTTCGTGGGGATCTCCTTCAGCCGCCCGTCCACCAGGAAGGCCTGCAGGATCCGCTCCTCCTGCGTCAACGCCCGAGGCGGCGGGGCCGCCGCCTTCAGCAGCTCGCGGAAGCGCTCGGGCCGCGCGGCCCAGCTCCCGTCCTCCCGTCGTACGGCGAGGCCGCCGCGCTCCAGCCGTTCCAGGACGTCCTCACCCGCCTCCGGTGGCCGGCCCAGCACCAGGGCGGCGAAGGCGCGCAACGCCGTGTCCTGGTGGAGGAGCCCAAGGACCCGCCGGATGTCTTCGTCGCTCATGTAGCTATTTTGAACCATTGGATCACCTCGAGCGTCTGATCCAGCGTGATGACCAACCTGCTGCTCGCCGGGGCCCTCGCCTTGACCGCCGCGCCCGCCGACACCATCCCCAAGGGCTTCCTGCTCTGGGAGAAGGCTGCGGCCAAGAAGGACGACAATCCCGAGACGAACTGGACCGTCAACAAGCGGGCCACGGCCAAGCTCACCGTGAACCCGTGCGACAAGGCGAAGCTCGCCTCGGCGGGACGCGTCGCCGCCCGCACGATCGTCTACACCTCGGTGCCCGATTTCCAGAAGTCCGAGCAGGTGATCCTCTACTCGACCAAGGACCAGGCCGCCCTGGCGCTGGCCGACCTCAAGGCGGCGTTGCGGACCTGCGGGTCCGTCAAGTCCGAGGGGTCGGAGTACAGGTACTCGGGCAAGGTGGTCACGCTCGGTGACGAGGGGCTGGCCGTGACCGGGCAGAACTACGCGGGTCGCAAGCCGGCGATCGGCGGCGAGCGCGCGATCGTGTCCCGCAAGGGCAGCGCCCTGGTGGTCTACTCGCAGGCAGGGGAGTGGGGGAAGCCGGCGGCGGCGGACTTCGCGGCGCAGACCAAGGACGCGACGAAGATGCTCGGGAAGATCTGCGCGATCGCGTCCTGCTGATTGTCACGAGCTTGAGACATGATCATGACACGATCGCGGTGTCGTGACGTGGATCCTTGGAAGGAGACGTGTGCCGGGGCGCCCTTGCCAGTCCGTTCCGGCACACGTTCAGCCGTTTTCCGGCTGACCGGTGAGCGTCCCCCGCCGAGCGGGTCAGGACCACCAGATCTCCCGAGGGGCCGACCGCCGAGGCCGAGCATCGAGCCGACCTCGCCGCCGCGGCCTGAGCGCCGCGCCAGAGCCCGGCTGACGCCCGGCATGCCGATCACGATCTGGTCGAGATCGGCCGCCGACAGCCCAGCCGTGGCCGCTCCAGGGCGGGCGCGCTCGTTGGGAGTCCGCAGCACGCGCGGGCTCCCCGACGTCAGGATCGTCCGCTACCGGCCCGCCGCGTCCCGGGCGACCGGCCGGGCCGCGGTCGATGCGGTCGCCTGGGCCGGTCGTCAGGGATCGTCGTCGTCGTCGGCGCCGAGCAGGGTCACAGGCGGTTGAGGCCGAGGACGTGAAGGACGGCGCGGCCCTCCTCGTCGGAGGCGGCCAGGTCGACCTGGGCGTCGATGCCCCAGTCGCCGTCACCCGCGGGATCCTTGACGACCTGGCGCACCTTCCAGAGCTCCTTCTCCTCGGTGATGCGCAGCAGGCCGGGCCCGCGCGCGTCGGCGTCGGTGAAGATCTCCTCGTGTTCGTCGTAGTAGGCGTCGAGCGCCGCGCCCCAGTCGACGTCGGGAGCCAGCTCCTCCAGCTCGTCCTCCTTCTCCAGCGCGCACAGCTCGACCAGGCGGAACATCGCGTTCCTGACCAGGACCCTGAAGGCGCGGGGGTTGCCGGTGACCGGCCTGACCTTGCGCTCCAGCTCCTGCTCGTGCTCCAGCGCCGTCTCGGGGTTGCTGAGCTTCTCCCACTCGTCGATCAGCGAGGAGTCGACCTGCCGGACCAGCTCGCCGAGCCACTCGATGAGGTCGACGAGATCGTCGGTCTTCAGATGCTCGGGGATCGTCCGGCTCAGCGTCCTGTACGCGTCGGCCAGGTAGCGCAGGACCGCCCCCTCCGACCTGGACAGCTCGTAGAACTGGATGTACTCGGTGAACGTCATCGCCCGCTCGTACATGTCGCGCACGACGGACTTCGGGCTGACGGTGTAGTCGGCGACCCACGGGTGGCCACGCCGGTAGGTCTCGTACGCGCCGAGCAGCAGCGTCTCCAGCGGCATCGGATACATGATCTCCTGCAGCTGCTCCATGCGCTCCTCGTACTCGATCCCGTCGGCCTTCATCTGCGCCACGGCCTCGCCGCGGGCCTTCTTCAGCTGGGCCGACAGCACCTGGCGCGGGTCGTCGAGGATGGACTCCACGATCGAGACCATGTCGAGCGCGTAGCTGGGCGACTCCAGGTCCAGCAGGTCGAAGGCGGCCAGCGCGAAGGTGGACAGCGCCTGGTTGAGCGCGAAGTCCTCCTGCAGGTCGATGGTCAGGCGGGCCTTCCTGCCCTGGTCGTCGGGCTCCCTGAGCTGCTCCACCACGCCGCCCGCCAGCAGCGAGCGGTAGATCGCGATGGCCTGGCTGATGTGCCGCCGCTGCCACTTGCGGTCCTCGTGGTTGTCGGTGAGCAGGTGCTTCATGGCGGCGAAGCAGTCGCCCGGCCGGTTGATGACCGCGAGGAGCATGGCGTTGCTGACCTTGAAGCGCGAGGCCAGCGGCTCGGGCTCGGCCGTCTGCAGTTTCTCGAACGTCTCCTCGCTCCAGCCGACGAACCCCTCGGGCGGCTTCTTGCGGGCGTAACCGCGGCGGCGCTTGGGATCGTCGCCGATCTTGGCCAGGGCCTTGGCGTTCTCGATGTCGTGCTCGGGGGCCTGGCAGGCGACGTAGCCGATCGTGTCGAAGCCCGCGCGGCCGGCCCGGCCGGCGATCTGGTGGAACTCGCGGGCGCGCAGGCGGCGCACCTTGTTGCCGTCGTACTTCGACAGCGCGGTGAACAGCACGGTCCTGATCGGGACGTTGACGCCGACGCCGAGCGTGTCGGTGCCGCAGATGACCTTCAGCAGGCCCGCCTGGGCCAGCCGTTCGACCAGCCGCCGGTACTTCGGGAGCATGCCGGCGTGGTGGACGCCGATGCCGTGCCGTACCAGGCGGGACAGCGCCCGGCCGAACCGCGTGGTGAACCGGAAATTTCCGATCATGGCGGCGATGGCTTCTTTCTCGGCCTTCGTCGCCATGTTGATGGACATGAGGGACTGGGCGCGCTCCATCGCCGCGGCCTGCGTGAAGTGGACCACGTAGACCGGCGCCTGGCCCGTGCTGAGCATCTCCTCGAGCGTCTCGTGCAGCGGGGTCATCCGGTAGGAGTAGACCAGCGGGACGGGGCGCTCGGCGTGCTTGACGACCGAGGTCTCCTTGCCCGTGCGCCTGGTGAGGTCCTCCTTGAACATGGTGACGTCGCCGAGCGTCGCCGACATCAGCACGAACTGCACGTTCGGCAGCTCCAGCAGCGGCACCTGCCACGCCCAGCCGCGGTCGGGCTCGGCGTAGAAGTGGAACTCGTCCATGACGACCTGGCCGATGTCGGCCGCGGCGCCGTCGCGCAGCGCCACGTTCGCGAGGATCTCCGCGGTGCAGCAGATGATCGGGGCGCCAGGGTTGACGCTGGCGTCGCCCGTCATCATGCCGACGTTCTCGGTGCCGAACAGCGACACCAGGTCGAAGAACTTCTCCGAGACCAGCGCCTTGATCGGCGCGGTGTAGAACGTGCGCTGGTCGCGGGTCAGGGCCGCGAAGTGGGCTCCCGCCGCGACCAGGCTCTTGCCCGACCCCGTCGGCGTGGCGAGGATCAGGTTGTTTCCCGAGACGACCTCGATCAGCGCCTCCTCCTGCGCCGGGTAGAGGGTGAGCCCGCGTTCGGAGTTCCACGCGACGAACGCGTCGAAGATGGCATCGGGATCGGCGTCGATCTCTTCGGGAAGGCGGTCTATGAGGCTCACCCTCTCCATCTTGCCAAGGACAAGGCCCAACCGGTTAACGAGACCTGGTCAGAACCGCCCACGGGATGTGGTGAGGAACGTGCCGAGAGGGGACAGAGGGTGCCTTTTCCGGTCAGAACCGCGCACGGGGCGCGGTCAGGAGCAGCCCGGCGGCGATGGCGAGCGTGGACAGGACCGGCGCGCCTCCCTGCGCGAACCCGAAGGCGGTCAGTCCCAGCAGGCCGCCGCCGACCAGCGCCGCCGACACCAGCGAGCTCCTCCACGTGGCCATCCCGTACGGCAGCGCCGGCGGCTCCTCGAACCTGGCGAACGCCCGCAGCAGCGGCCAGATGACCAGGCAGAGCCCCCCGAACCACACCGGCCAGCCCAGCAGCCAGCCGAGACCGCCCGGCGCGGGAGTGTCGATCCCGAGCCCGACGACCACCACGCCGCTCACCGCGAACAGCGCGGGCATGTGCCACAGGTACACGGTCATCATCCGGGGACCCGCCCACGCCACCAGCCGCTCGGTGCGCAGCCGCATGATCCACGGCCGCAGCAGCGTGACCAGGCCGATCTGGCCGATCCCCACGCCCAGCATGGCGAGCGTGGGCGGCGCCATGTTCGACATCTCGGCGCCGGGCAGCCCGATCATGCTGCCGGGGTAGGGCCCGAAGGCCACCAGCAGCGCGGCCGCGCCGAACCCGGCCGGCGCCAGCAGCCCGGGACGGCCGAGCCTGCGGTCGACGTAGAAGAAGCCCAGCTGGTGGACGGCCAGCCACACGAAGCCGATGTTGAGGTAGCCGATCACATCGAAGCCGGAGGTGAACCTGACCAGGTCGGTGGCCACGGCGCCCGCGATCAGGACGGCGGGCACCCGCCATCCGTGCCTGGCGTGCGTCCTGAGCATCAGCGGCGTCGCGGTGACGGCGATCAGGTAGACGACCAGGAACCACAGCAGCTGCCCCGTCAGCCGCGAGCCCACCTCCAGCGGCTGCCCCGGCACCCCGAACGTCGCCAGGATGTGCGGGAAGGGGATCCACACCGCCGCCAGCGGCAGCACCGGCCAGGCCAGCCGCCGCAGCCGTACGGCCAGCCACGCGGGCGCCGTGCCGGGAGCGCGGCGGAAGCTGATCGCGTTGGCCGCGCCGCCCGCGAAGAACACCAGCGGCATGACCTGGCTGATCCAGGTGACCACCCACACTCCCGGGGTGGACAGCGCGTTGCCCGTGGTCAGGCGGACGCCGTCGTAGCCCAGCACCGGGATCGTCCAGTGCTGGAGCACCACCAGGGCCATCCCCGCCAGCCGCAGGACGTCGATGAAGGAGTCCCTGGTCGTGGTGCGTACGGCTGGGCGTTCGAGCAGGACGGTCATGGGGGAGCCTCGATTCGGAAGGTGGTGACTCAAGGCTTCCGTCCAGGACCGTCCAGCACAGTGACGCGGTCCGCCCTCTTGTGGTCAAGATCGCACTACCCCGGATGGTAGGGCTGGCCCTACCCCTTGAGACCTGCCCGCAGGGGCGAGGCGGGACCTGCGAGACTCGTAGCGTGATGCCATGCGCTCCCTGATGAGACGTGTCCTGCTCGACACGCGCTACCTCCTGGTCGGTTTCCCTACCGCCGTCCTCGCCTTCGTCCTGCTCATCGCCGGATTCGCGGCGGGACTCGGCACCGTGGTCGTGTGGATCGGCATCCCGATCCTCTGCGGCACGCTGCTGGTCGCCAGAGGCTTCGCCGACGTGGAGCGCGGCTGGCTGTCCGACGTGCTCAGCCGCCCTGCCATCAGGCCGCGCTACAAGGACGCCCCCGCGGGGGCGGGCCGCTTCCGCCGCATCGTGAACCCCCTGACGGCCGGCCAGTCGTGGCTCGACCTGATGCACGGCATCATCAACTTCCCCATCGCCATCGTCACCTTCGTGGTGACGGTGGTGTTCTGGGCGATCCCGATCGCGGGCCTGTCCTACCCGCTCTACGGCTGGATCACCTCGCGCATCCCCGACAACACGGAGCTTCCCGAGTTGCTGGGGCTGGGCGACGGCTACCTGGTCAACTCGGCCTTCTACGTCTCACTCGGTCTGCTCGGCGCGTTCGTCATGCCGTTCATGGTCAGGGGCGCGGCGCTGCTGCGCGCGGGACTCGGCAGGGCCCTGCTGACCAGCGTCGCCGAGCTGCAGGAGCGCATCGACGACCTGGCCCAGGGGCGAGCGGCGGCCGTGTCGGCCGAGGCCGACGCGCTGCGCAGGCTGGAGCGCGACATCCACGACGGCCCCCAGCAGCGCCTGGTGTCGCTCGCGATGGAGCTGTCCAGGGCCCAGCGCCAGCTGAAGAAGGATCCGCAGGCCGCCCACGCGACGATCGCCGAGGCCATCACCGCCACCCGCGAGACGCTGGACGAGCTGCGCGCGCTCTCGCGCGGCATCGCGCCGCCGATCCTGGCCGACAGGGGCCTGGCGCCCGCGCTGGCCGCCCTGGCGGGCAGGTGCACGGTGCCCGTCGAGCTCGACGTGCAGACCGCCGAGCGCTACGTCGCCGCGGTGGAGAACACGGTCTACTACGTCGTCGCCGAGTCGCTGACCAACCTCGCCAAGCACAGCCGCGCCACGACCTGCTCGGTCCAGCTCAGCCGTACGGGGAACACGCTCTTGCTGACAATCGGGGATGATGGCGTCGGCGGCGCACACGTCGCCAAGGGACACGGTCTGGCAGGGCTGGCCGACCGGCTTCGCGCAGTCGACGGCGAGCTGGTCGTGGACTCCCCTGTGGGCGGGCCGACAGTGATCGTGGCGGAGGTGCCGTGCGGGTAGTCGTGGCCGATGACGCGGTCCTGATCAGGGAGGGCCTGATCAGGCTGCTGGAAGAGTTCGGCTGCGAGGTGGTGGCGGCGGTCGGCGATGGTGAGGCGCTCGTCGAAGCCGTGGCCTCGTTCAAGCCGGACGTGTCGGTGGTCGACGTGCGGATGCCGCCGTCCTTCACCGACGAGGGCCTGCGCGCGGCGGTGCAGGCGCGCGGCCGGGTGCCGGGGGCGCCCGTGCTGATCCTGTCGCAGTACGTCGAGGTCTCCTACGCCGACGATCTGCTGGCCGACGCCCGTGGCGCGGTCGGCTACCTGTTGAAGGACAGGGTCGTGGACGTCGACGAGTTCATGGAGGGGCTGCGGCGCGTCGCCTCGGGCGGCACGGTCTTCGATCCCCAGGTGGTGGCCCAGCTGATGGTGCGCAGGCGCAGGGACGATCCGCTGGCACAGCTGACCCCGCGCGAGCGGGAGGTGCTCGGCCTGATGGCGGAGGGGAAGTCGAATCCCGCCATCGGCAGGGACCTGGTGATCAGCGACGGAGCCGTGGAGAAGCACATCAGGAGCATCTTCTCCAAGCTCGGCCTCTACGCCGACGACGGCGACCAGCATCGAAGGGTGCTGGCCGTGCTGGCGTACCTGAGGGGCTGAGGGGCTGAGGGGTGAGCGCCTGGGAGCCTCGGAGAGGCTGAGGCGCGCGGCCGGTCCTGGTGGACCGGCCGCGAGGGGACTCAGGCCCCGAGCGCGTCCACCAGCTTCTTGCGCTGCTGGGCGCCCAGGCCGCCGAGACGACGCTTCTCGTCGACGCCGGCCTCCTCCATGAGCGCGGTGGCCTTGGCGGGCCCGACGCCCTTGACGGCGCGCAGCGCCTGCGAGACCTTGATCTTCTTGGCGATGTCGTCGTCGCGCTCCAGCAGGTCGGCGAAGGTCAGCTCACCGGCCTTGACCTTCGCGAGCAGAGCGGTGCGGGCGGCGCGGGCCTCCGCGGCCTTCTCCAGCGCCGCCTTGCGCTGCTCCGGGGTAAGAGTGGGAAGTGCCATCTCGATCTCTCCTCGGGGAGTAATGCTTCGGGACTTTGTTACCCGTGGTGTCGCGGCTAATCATGGCGGATGCCAGCGGTTCGTGTTGCGGAAAGCCGCCGCTCAGCCGGTGCGCCAGACCGAAGCGGCCGCCTCGGCGCACGCCACGTCCTGCGCGACGGTGCCTCCGCTGACCCCCACACCGCCGACCACGCGTTCTCCTTCACCGTAGTCCGCCCATAGGGGGATGCCCCCTCCGAAGCACACGAACCTGTCGCCCGCGAGGCCGTACAACTCGCCTCCCGGAGCGGTCAGCGGAGCCAGGTCCGCGGTCGAGATCCGGTTGGCCACCGAGGTGTAGGCCTTGCCCGGAGCCAGGACAGGACCGGCGATTTCGGCTCCTTCCATGCGCTGGAAGCTCACCAGGTGGCCGCCCGCGTCGACGACGGCGACGGACACGAGCGCGCCCTCCCTCGACGCCTGCCTGATCGCCGCCTCGCACATCCGTAACGCGATCTCCAGCCCCACTGTGTCCCGAAATTTCATGAACACATGGGTATCGTCCGATGCGTCCTCATTGCAAGATCATCGTGGTTTCTGTCACATTTCGTGCTTCGGGCGTGTCGCGCGCCAGAAATCGAGCCCCTCGCGGGTCAGGAAGGCGTCAAACACCGACTCCATCGCCCCGATGAGCGGGCCCCTGTCGGCCAGCGCGGAAGCCAGGATCGCCGGCGGACGCCGCCTGCGCATCTCCATGAGCGCCTCGTCGCAGGAGCGCCGCAGCGTCTCGCCCACCAGTGCGACACCCAGGCCCGACACCGTGACCGTGCCGGGGTCGAGGGCGTTGACGAGCGCGCCGATGCCCTTGCCGAGCGCCCTGGCGTTCGCCTCGATCGCCGCCACCGCCGCCCGATCCCCTTCGGCGGCCGCGGCGACGATGCGTTCGGCCTGCTCCCTGCCCCTGCCGCGGCCCGCTTCGAGCCCCACGTGCCTGAGCAGGGAGTTGCGGCCGACCGCCAGGCTGAGGCACCCGCGCGCGCCGCAGGGGCACGGCTCGTCGCCGCCGGTCAGCGGCATGTGGCCGAACTCGCCCGCCGTACCGCCCGATCCCGCGAGCGGGCGGCCCTCGATCAGCAGGGCGCCGCCCGGGTCGAAGTCGACGTGGACGTGCAGGCCCACGTCGACGCCGCGCAGGTGGCCGCGGCGGGCCTCGGCCAGGCCCGCGAGCCTGGCGTCGTTGCCGACCCTCAGCGGCACCTCGCCGAGCGCGAGCGCCGCGGCCACGTCGACGTCGACCCAGTCCAGGTGGGAGATGTCGAGCAGCCCGTCCGCGCGCACGGGGCCCGCGGCCGACAGTCCCACGCCCACCACCCTGGGCCCGAGCCGCTCGCGCAGCGCCGCGCCCAGCGAATGCAGCGCGTCACCGGGCGTGCCGTCGTGCCCTCGGGTGGCGAGCACGGTCGAGCCGCCGCCCAGCTCGCACGCCGCAAGCGTCCACGTGTCCTCGCGCAGGTCGGCGGCCAGGGCCAGCGGGCCGTTCGGATGCGGTCCGGGCAGCCGCGTGGGGCGGCCCCTGGCGTGCTCCTTCGGCGGGGACTCCTGGAGCAGCTCGTCCTCGACCAGCCCGGCCACCAGCACCGAGGCCGTGCCGCGCGCCAGCTCCAGATCGCGCGTCAGCTGCGATCTCGTACGGCCGGCCGCGCCGTCGTGCACCGCGCGCAGCAGTCCGAGGCGGTTGTGCGCGCGCAGGTCTCCCACATCCATGGAAGTCAGTTTATGCTCTAGCCGTGAACAAAAGAGCGCGTATCGGTGTGTTCGGCTTCTTCTTCCTCTGCGGTCTCGTCATGGGCATGTGGGCCGCGGGCCTACCCACCCTGAACGAACGGCTCGCCCTCGGGCCGGAGAAGCTCGGCTTCGCCCTGCTGCTGGTGTCGTTGGGCGCGCTGGTGTCGATGCTCGCGGCGGGCCGGATCGTGGACCGGCTGACCAGCAGGACGGTGTGCTGGTTCGCCGGCCCGCTGTCGGCGGTGGTGCTGCTCGGCCCCGCGCTGGCGCCCTCCTACCCGGTGCTGATGGTCACGGCGGTCGTCTTCGGCCTGGGCCTCGGTGTGATCGAGGTGGCGATGAACGTCCACTCGGTCGAGGTCGAGCACGCCTACGGCAGGCCGATCATCTCGGCCTTCCACGGCACGTGGAGCCTGGGCGGCGCGACGGGCGGCGCGCTCACCGCCCTCGGGCTCAAGCTCGGCGTGGACGGGCAGGCGTTGCTGATCGGCGCAGCCGTCGTCGTGCCGTTCCTGTATCTGCCCGCCGTGCGCCTGCTGCTGCCCGGACGGCCCGCGACCGCCTCGGCGGATACGGGCGGCGGCATGGGCGCGATGCGCTGGGGGCTGGTGGCCCTGCTCGGCCTGGTCGCCTTCGCCGGGCACCTGAGCGAGGGCGCGGCCATCGACTGGGCGGCCCTGCACGCGCGGCTGGTGCTCAACACCGACCCCGCAGCGGCGCCCCTCGCCTACACGGTGTTCTCCATCGCGATGACCTCGGTCAGGCTGCTCGGCGACCCGATCAGGGCCAGGTTCGGGCCCGTGCGCACGATCCAGCTCGCGGGCGTGTTCGCCACCGCCGGATACCTGCTGGTGCTCTTCGTGCCCACTGTCGTCGGCGCCTGGGTGGGCTGGGCGCTCGCCGGCATCGGCCTGGCCACCGTGGTGCCCGTCGTCTTCAGCGCCGTGGGCGCGGCCGGCGGGGCCGTGGGACGGGCGCTGTCGCTGGTGACCGCGTTCGGATACTCGGGGCTGCTGGTCGGGCCCGCCATCCTCGGCTTCGTGACGGAGAGGTCGTCGCTGCCCGTCGCGCTGATCATCCCCGCCGTGCTTGCGGCGGTGGTGGGCCTGGCGGGCGCCCCCGCGATCCGCGCGATCACCGCGGCCCCCGAGCCCGAGCCCGTGCCCGTCGGCCGCTGACCGGCCACCCGCGGGCTGCGTGGACAATGGGCCGGTGGAACTACACGATCTCTCGGCCGGTGACGGCGTGCTCGAACGCGTCGGCGAGGTGGCGCGGGCGGCGCTGGAGCGCTACGAGGTGTCACCCGCCGCCACCGTCACGCTGATCAACGTCTCGGAGAACGCCACCTTCCGCGTGGACGACCCCGAGACGGGAGGGCGGTCGATCCTGCGGGTGCACAGGCTCGGTTACCACGCCGCGGCCGCGATCGGCTCGGAGCTGGACTGGCTGGAGGCACTCAGGAGGCAGGAGGGCGTCCGCACCCCGGGCGTGATCGAGTCGGCCGACGGCGCACGGGTGGTCCAGGCGGGCGGCAGGAACGTCGTGATGTTCGAGTTCCTGCCGGGCGCCGAACCGCGAGAGGACCGCCTGGTCGACGGGTTCAAACAGCTCGGCGCGGTGACCGCGCGCATGCACAGGCACGCCGTACGGTGGCGGCGGCCCGAGGGGTTCACCAGGTTCGCGTGGGACTGGGACGCCGCCTTCGGCGCGGAGTCCCGATGGGGACGATGGCAGGACGGCGTCGGCGTCGACGACGAGGCCCACGCCGTTCTGACGCGCCTGGAGCGCCGGCTGCGCGAGCGGATCGCGCGTTACGGCCGCTCGCCCGGGCGGTTCGGGCTGATCCACGCCGACATGCGCCTGGCCAACCTCCTCGACGACGGCGGAGCCGAACCCAGCGTCATCGACTTCGACGACTGCGGGTTCGGGTGGCACGTCTACGACCTGGCCGCCGCGCTCAGTTTCATCGAGCACGAGCCCGTGGTGCCCGAGCTCGTCGACTCGTGGCTGGACGGCTACCGCAGCGAGGAGCCCTTCGGAGCGGAGGACGAGCGCGAGATCTGGACGTTCATCCTGTTCAGGAGGCTTCTGCTGGTGGCGTGGATCGGGTCGCACCAGGGGGTGGACATCGCCAGGGAGCTCGGCGCCGGATACACCAGGGGCGCCTGCGACCTCGCCGACCGCTACCTCACCTCGGCCTGACGCCGCAGGGCCAGGGGCCCCGCGCGCCGCAAGGGACGCGCGGGGCCGGTGCCTCACCCCAGGTACGGCCGCTGCAGGAATCGGCCGAGCGCCGGGTCGTACAGGCGGGTGCCCATGAGCACCGTGCCGCCCAGCGCGGCGGAGACGAACCTGCCGCCGAGCCAGCCGTACCTGCGCGACCGGGAGGCGACGCCGAACTCGTCGAAGCCCAGGACCGTCGCCGCCCCGGAGTCGAGGTCGAGCTCGGTGGCGACGTCGCCGTGCAGGGTGGTCAGCTGCACACGCACCGCGCCCGTCGCCGAGGTGAGCGCCGCCAGCTCGTCGCCGATCCCTGTGACGTTCCTGACGATCGACCCGCCCTCGGCCAGCCAGCGCGGCCACTCACCCTCCGCGCCGTAGTGGTGCACGGTCACCGCGCCCGTCCCTGTCGTCTCCGACCTGACCCTGCCCATCGGGTCGCGCGCCCAGCTGAGCGTCTGGTCGCCCGCGGTCTGCTTCGACGGGGCGCCGTCGTCGAAGTAGTCCACCGTCCTTCCGCCCGGCAGGCTCGTCGTACGGCCGAGCCCGTCGTAGCCGTATCCGTCTCCGGCCAGGCGGCCGTCCGCGTAGGTGTAGCCGGTGATCGCGGAGGCCGCGTCGTCGGCCTGCGGACAATCCTCCTCGGAGCTCTGCACGGCCAGCCGCGTCCTGTTGCTCTGGCCGTCGTAGGAGTAACGGCGCAGCGAGCACACCGGGAAGGCGATCTCCCGCACCGAGGTGAGCCTGCCCGCCCCGTCGTAGCCGAGGGCGCGGTCGGTCATCGTGTCGGTGCGCAGCTGGAGGACCGGCTGCCCGTGGACGGAGAGCCCGGCCTGGTCGATCAGCACGGGACCCTCCACCCCGTCACGGGTGTAGACGCGGGCGAACGGCTGCCCGATCTCGTCGAACAGTCCCGCGAGCCGCAGGCCGCCCGGCAGCTCACCGGCCACCATGCGGCCCTCGTCGTCGTAGCGGGCGGTGAAGAGGCCGGCCACCGAGTCGGTGACCGAGGTGAGCAGGCCGCGCGGTTCCACCGCGTGGTCGTAGGCGTAGACGGTGGTCGAAGGCGCCGAGTCGCTCACCTTGGCCATGCGGTCGAGGTCGTCGTACTCGGTGCGGGTCACCGCCCCTTCCGCGTCGGTGTGGGAGATGAGGCGGCCGAGCCTGTCGTAGGCGGAGACGACCTTCGCGTCCGCCTGCCTTCGCTCGATCACCCTGCCGTTGCCCTGGTCGTAGCCGAGCTGCCGCGCTCCGATCGCGAGAGGCCGCCCCGCGCCGTCGCGCCTGATGACGGTGACGGAGGCCCCTTCCGTGATCGTGTCGATCTCGCCCAGAGCGGTGTAGGTGAAGGTCTTGTCGCCATCCCTGCAGGTCAGCCCCGCCCATTCGGGACGGCCGCCGCACTCGCCACCGCCGCCGGCGGTGAAGGGCACCGCCCTGTCGACGGTCCTGGTGACGGCCTGGCCGCCGGGGTCCAGGACGGTCCGCACCGGCAGCGCGCTGCCCCAGTCGTAGACCGTGGCGGTGGTGCGCACGTCGGCGTCGGGCATGGACTCCCGTCCGACGATCCTGGCTCCCTTCCTGACCGTGGTCGGCAGGTCCCTGGCCAAGGCGTCGCCCGGCCGCTGCTCGTCGTAGGCGAGCACGGTGTGCGTTCTGGCCCCGATGGCGAAACCGGCGGGCAGATCCTCGTTGATCTCGGCCTCGAGGTTGACGATGTGGACAGGGCCGAGCTCCTCCAGCTTCCTGCGGCCGGACGGATCGTAGAGTGCGCGGGTCGACAGCAGTTCGGCGCGCTCGGCGGGACTGTAGCCGGAGATGCCCAGCTCGCCGAGGCGGTAGTCGGTGTCGGGCCGCTGCGACAGCTCCCTGTTGCCCGCGGTGAGCTCGCGGACGGCATGCCCGAAGCGGTCGTACTCGGCGGCGCTCAGGCGTCCGCCTGGCACCAGGGTGTCGACGGCTCGGCCCGCCTCGTCCAGGTAGGTGACCGTGGCCCTGGTCCACGATCCCGGTCGCTGGTCGGGCGGGAGCAGCGCGGTGGCGGTGACGGGGGCCGCCTTCTGCCCCCAGGCCGCGACGTGCCCGGCCGCCACGTCGGCGGGGCCGCCCGCGGCCCGGTCGAGCGGCACGCCGTACACGACGGTGGTGGTGGCCTGTCCCGCCACCTGGTCGGCGGTGCCCGGCTTGAGCGTGGCGCGGGTGACCGACAGCAGGCGGCCTTCCGCGTCGTAGCGGGGCGTCCACGGCAGTTCGCCCGGCGGGGTGAGCGAGGCCAGGCGGCCTGCGGCGTCGTAGCCGTACAGGGTCTTGAGCGGGGGGCTGATCCGGGGATCCCACACCTCGGCCAGCCGTCCCGAGGCGTCGTAGGCGTACTGGGCGATCGCCAGGCCCTTGAAGCTCAGCGTGATGACCCGGCCGTCCGCGCCGTAGGTCAGGTCGAGCCTGCGCCCCGCCTGGCCGAGCGCCGTCAGCCTGACCTGGCCGCCCACCGTCTCGTACGCGTGCTCCGCCGGAAGGTGGAGGCCGCCCTGCCTGGCCAAGACGGTCGCGTGGCCCCGGGAGTCGGTGAGGGTGTAGGAGCCGGTGAGCGTGAGGTCCTCGGCGCCGGGTTCGGGCCGCCAGCCGTCGCCGCTTCTGGTGAACTGGACCGGCCTGCCCTCCTGGGTGATCACTTCGACCGACGTCGGGGAGGTCTCCCGCAGGGAGGCGATGGCCACCGGCCACTCCCTGCCGAAGGGAGTGAGCGGGCCGCTCCTGCCACGGGAGCCGTGGACCCTGGTGATCGCCAGACCGAAGGGGCCGCCCTCGGCCGCCCGCAGCCGGTAGTCGCCGGTCAGCAGGTTGACCTCGCCGGGACCCACCTCCGCCCTGGCGGCCGCCGAGGCCGAACCGTCGGAGACGACCGTCACGGAGGCACTCTCGGCGGCGTTGCCGAAGACCACCGCGCGGACCTGGACGGCGGCGTCGCCCAGCTGCGCGCCCACGTCCCAGACCAGCCCGGACAGGCGGCCGGGAGCGGCCACCGGCCAGGCGGTCAGCGGCTTGCCGTCGGCGCCGAGCACGTGCGCGACGGGGATGTCGGCCCAGGCGTCGCCGTCGGCTCTGCGGTACTGGAACGTGGCCTGGGTGAACCCGGTACCCGACACGGCCAGCGGGAGCTTGCCCGCAGTACGCTGCCCGTCCTTCGGCGAGGTGAGCACGGCCACGGAGGCGCCGGCGCCCACGTTGAAGGCGTAGGCCGTCGTCGGAGAGGCGTTGCCCGCCTTGTCGAGAGTGTGGACGCTCAGGGTGTGCGGGCCCGTGGTCGGGGGCGTCACCTTCGCGGTGACGGCCGCGCCCGTGGTGAGCACCTTGGTCACGGCCCCGTCGTCGAGCTTGTAGGCGAGCCAGCCGGTGTCGGAGTCGGCGGGGGTGAGCGTGAAGGCGCCCGGCTTGCCTGCGTCGCCGTACCAGCCGCCGTCGGCGGGGTAGTCGGCCGAGGCCGCCTTGGGCGCGGGGGGCTTGACGGTGTCGACGGTGAAGTTCGCGCTCTGGTACGCCTTGGAGGACAGGGAGCCGTCGTTGGCCCAGGAGCGGATCGTGTACGTCCTGCCGTTGACCAGCTTCCCCGCGGGCACGGTGGCGGAGGAGAAGCCGTTGCTGGCCACGTAGCCGCCGTAGAGGTTGTCGACGACCAGGCTGGAGCCGTCATAGACGTCGAACAGTCCCCGCGTGTTCCCCTTGTCGGGGTCGCGCACATGATTGCGCAGCTGCGGTGTCAGGGTGTTGGTCCACTGCGTGCCCGAGTAGTCGCTGAAGGGCGAGACCCACGTCGAGACCGGCGTTTCGGGGTAGGAGTTGTAGGTCACCGAGATGTACGGGACTCCCGAGGAGGCGTTGCCGGAGTTGAATCGCTTCCAGGCGAACTCGTCGGACTCGTTGGCGGCACGCAGCCCCATGCCCGATTCCGTGTACGCCTTGTCCGCCCACATCTGGACCAGCGAGGTGACGTTGGCGCTCACCCAGCCGTTGGCACAGCTGCCCCAGCCCTTCGTCTCCGACGAGGTGGCGTAGCGGGCGGCCATCGTGGGTCCTGGCCACCGGGAGGAGGTCGAGGCGCGGTTGGCCGACCAGACCTCCCACGCCCTGGCGTTGCAGGACCAGGAGTGGTGGTTCCACAGCTTCAGCGACGCCGAGAGGATCTTCTTGCCCGCGATGCCGGGCGTCTTCCACGTGATGAAGGATCTGGCGACCTGACCGCTGCCGTTGTTGCCGATCTTCAGTTCGGTCGCGCCCGACTGGTCGGTGCCGTAGCCCTGCTGCACGAAGGTGTCGAAGACCTGGCCGAGGTTGAGCGAGGGGTCGACGGTGACCGGATAGCGCGTGGCCGGGTCGTCGAGGAAGGCGGGGTCGGGGGTGAGGACGAGGTCCTGGCCCGACAGCTTCATGGCCACGGGCGCCCGGTTCAGATGATCGCCCGAGTTCGGGTGCGTCCGCGCGTCCCACATGACAGGGGCGGGGATGGTGACGGAGACCTTGCCCTTGCGGTCCACCAGCTCGACACCTCCGTCACCGGACCGGCGGGCCGTCATCCCCGGCGCCCTGAGCCGCAGCGTGTACGACAGCGGTGCGGCAGGACGCCGCTTGAGCAGCAGGAACTGCTCGGCGCCCGTCCTGGTCGCGGTCACCACCAGGTCGGCGCCAGGAAGCACCTCCGGATAGGTGGCGCTCTCCCCCCGCAGCTGCGGCGTGGGCAGTGCGTTCTTCCACCCCATGGTGACCTTGGACTCGCCCTCGCCCACCGTGATGAGGTCCCCGCTCCCGACACCGAGAGTGAGCCCGCGGCGGTGGCCCCTGGCCGCGATCTGCCCGGCGGCGTTCGGGGCGAGAGCGATGTCCACAGGCGCCCAGACCCCGTCGCGGCGGAATCGGATCGGGCCGGCGAAGCTGTCGACGGTGGTCGAGCCGTCGGGGTTGGCATAGGTGGTGGTGGTCTCCGTGCGGGCCGATTCGATCTCGACCCGCCGGCCGTTCAGCCGGGCGGTCAGGTTGGCGGAGGCCTCGTCGGGCGCCGTCGTCGGTCGGGTCGTCGTCGGGATGGGGGGTGGCGCCGCCGCGGCCGGAGAGGCCAGCGGGGCGAACGGGGCGAGGGGGACCAGGGGGAGGAGGGCGAGCGCGAGACCGCCGGCGACCGCCCGCGGCGTGATGGCAAGCATGGGTGCTCCGGAAGCGGACGTAGGGCGACGCCCCCGTCGCTGGGACGGGGGCGCCGGACAAGCGGGGGAGAGAAGGGCTACCTGGTCGAGCAGCTCTGCTTGCGCACCTCACCCCAGGTGATCGGCCCGGGCCACTGTGCCCGGATGGCGAAACACTGGTTCTTCTGGGCGGCTTCACGGATCTTGTAGATGAACGAGGCGATGCCGGTCACGACCGCCACCTTGCAGATCAGCTTGGCGCGCTTCTCCTTGATCTTGTCGCAGACGTACTTGAGCACCTCGGCGCCGGCGGCCGCGCCGCCGTACAGCCAGGCGCTGTGGATCCTCTTGGTCACGGTCCGCGAGAAGATGACCCTGCACATGGCCTTCCACCAGGTGCACTGCAGCTTCAGCGCCGGGTCGGCGACCACGGGGTAGGCGGCGCCCGCGTGGTTGACGGTCTGGATCAGCGTCATGCCCTCGACGCGGTAGGTCGTGGGAACAGGGTTGCCGTTGGCGTCCTTGGCCCAGGGGGCGTCGATCTCGCCGAGGTAGACCTCCTCGTTGTAGATCAACACCGTCTGGCCGTCCTCGTCGAGCTCCAGCGTGCTGTTCTCCGGAGCGCTGATCGGGAAGCGGAACTCGGTCGGCGCCGAGGAGTCCTTGATCACGGTCAGCACGCGGGCCACCTGGCCGGTGCGGTTGTGGGCGAAGGCGACGCTCGGCTGCTTGGCGGCGTAGGTGACCAGGCCGGGTAGCGGCTGGTTGCCGCCGCCCACGGCGTCGGGGGTGCCCATGCTGATGTCGGAGTCGCTCACCGTCGCCGTGAGCGCGGTGTCGGGGGTGGTGGAGGCCGCGAAGGGCTTCTGCGTGTTGCCTTCGGGGATCTCCGTCGGCGGCGTGGTCCTGGCCTCCTCGACGATCTCGGGGACGACCTGGGTGAGGGCGGCGAGGGCGGGGTCGTCGGCGGCGAGTGCCGGGACTCCGGACAGGCCGGCCGAGCTGAGGGCGAGACATGCCGTGACGATGACGGCGAGTGCACGAGTGCCGATCCGCATGAATGTCCTTCCGCATGCGATGAGGGGGGTGTGCACAAACGCCGCAAACGTAAGGATCATGGCTGTCCGTCAGAGTGATCTTGGATGGCCGGGCGGTAAACGTTTCCCATCCAGAGTGATCACTCGGTCGGCGGGCCGATGGGCTGAGCGGGATCCTGCTGACCCGGCGGCGCATGACCTCCCCGGTGCCACCCGCCGGGTTCCGCGATCTCTGGACCCGCGCCTGTTCAAGCCATCCACGCCTGACCGGGCGTTGACCTCGTGTTACGTGATCGTGACTTGACCCTCGAAGTTACGTGCATGTTTCATGGGCCCAGCACGGTAAACGTTTACAGCGAGTTTGCTGTAAACGTTTTCACTTGAGAAGGGGGGAGCCTTGGCCGAAGGACCCACGATCAACACGATCGCCGAACGGGCCGGGGTGTCGATCGCCTCCGTCTCGCGGGTGCTCAACGGCCTGCCCACCCGGCAGGAGACCGTCCGCAAGGTGCTGACCGCGGCGGAGGAGCTCGGCTACGTGCGCAACGCCGTGGCAAGGAGCCTCAAGTCGCGCCGCACCCACCAGGTCGCCTTCGCCATGGCCGACATCGGCAACCCCGTCTACCTGGCGATGGTGCGTCAGATCCAGCCCGTGCTGAAGGCGGCGGGATACCGGCTCGTCCTGCACTCCACCGACGCCATCGTGGCCGACGAGATCGACGTGCTGCACAGCCTCGGCGAGCGTTACGTCGACGGGCTGATCATGAGCCCGCTGCGCGTCACCGACGAGCACCTGAAGATGATCGCGACCGCGCGGGCGCCTGTCGTCATCATCGGTTCCGTCCCGGACGGCACGCGGGTCGACAACGTCAGGGCCGACTCGCGCACCGGCGTCAGGCTCGCCATCGATCATCTTCATGCGCTCGGCCGCCGCAGGATCGGTTTCCTCAACGGCCCGCTCGACACGGTGCCAGGCGCGGCGCGCGCCGCCGCCTACAGGGAGGCGCTGAAGGAGCGCGGCCTGCCGTACGACGAGGGGATCGTCGAGGTGGGCGACTTCTACCGGGCCGCTGGGGCGCGCGCCGCGCGGGCCCTGCTCGACCGGGCGGCCGGGGTGGACGCGCTGATGTGCGCCAACGACCTGATCGCGCTCGGCGCCCTCGACGTGCTGCGCGCGGCGGGGCTGCGGGTGCCCGAGGACGTGGCGGTGGTCGGCATGGACGACACCGACCTGGCCGCCGCCTCCTGGCCGTCGCTGACCAGCGTCTCGCTGGGCTCGGCGGAACGCGGCAAGGCCGCCGCCGAGCTGCTGCTCGACCGGCTCAACGACATGGACAGGGAGCCGCGGCTGGTCACGGTGCCGCCCGTGCTCGTCGTCCGGGCGTCCACGGCGGGCGAGGCCGCCGCGGGACCGGTTCCCGTCCGGCAGGCGGTACCCGTGCAAACCGCACCACAGTCGTCACCACAGTCGAAGGGAGGCACGCCATGACGGCGGTCGCGGCCAGACCCCCGCGCACCTCGCCGAACCCGCGCCGCAAGGTCCGCTCGAGGCAGGGCCGCGAGACGCTGCTGCTGATGCTCCCCGCGCTGGTGCCGGTGCTGCTGTTCAGCGTCGGCCCGCTGCTGTACGGCATCGGCCTGGCCTTCACCGACGCGCGAGCGGGCCGCAACGCGGTCTACGAGTTCGTGGGCCCGCAGAACTTCATCGACCTGCTGTCGGACGCCGACTTCTGGTCCTCCTTCAGGATCGGCCTGATCTGGGCGGTCTCGGTCACGGGCCTGCAGTTCCTGCTCTCGCTCGGCCTGGCCATCCTGCTGAACCAGAACCTGCGGTTCAGGGGCCTGGCCAGGGTCCTCGCGGTCGTGCCGTGGGCGATGCCGCCCGTGGTGATCGGCCTGATGTGGCGCCTGGTCTACCACCCCGACGCGGGCATTCTCAACAGCATGCTCGGCACCGACGTCGACTGGCTCGCCGACTTCTCGCTGGCGCTGCCCGCCGTGATCGTGATGGGCGTCTGGAGCGGCATGCCGCAGACCACCGTGGTTCTCCTGGCAGGGCTCCAGGGCGTGCCGAAGGAGCTGTACGAGGCGGTCGAGGTCGACGGCGCGGGCACCTGGCGGAGGTTCTGGAACATCACACTGCCGCAGCTGCGGCCCGTGATCGTGGCCATCACCTCGCTCGACTTCGTGTGGAACATCAACCAGTTCAGCCTCGTCTACGTGCTGACCCAGGGCGGTCCTGGAGGTCAGACACGGCTGCCGATGCTCTTCGCCTACGAGCAGGCCTTCCGCTACGGCTTCTTCGGCTACGCGGCGGCGCTGGGCGTGGCGACCATGATCGTCGTGCTCGCGGTGCTCGGCGTCTATCTCTGGCGGCAGATGAGGGAGGCGTCATGAAGCAGATCCCGAAGTACGCCGCGCTCCTGGCCTACATGATCTTCCTGGTGTTCCCGCTGGTCTGGCTGCTGTCGACGGCGTTCAAGACGCCGCAGGAGATGGCCAACCTGAACCCGGCGTGGATCCCGCGCGAGCCGACCCTGAGCAACTTCGAGGCCGCCTTCACCGAGCAGGACCTGGTGGGCGCGGGCGTGCGCAGTCTCATCGTGGCCTTGTGCAGCGCGGTGCTCACCGTGGTCGTCGCCCTGCCCGCGGCCTACGCCATCGCCCGCTACCGCAGTCTGGTCAGCAAGATCGCGGTCGGGTGGGTGCTGGTCAGCCAGGTCTTCCCGTTCATCCTGATCATCATCCCGCTCTTCATGGTGTTGCGGAACCTCGATCTGGTGAGCACGCTGCCCGGCCTGATCATCGTGCATGTGACGTTCACGCTGCCGTTCGCACTCTGGATGCTGCAGGGCTACGTGCGGGCGGTGCCACCCGAACTGGAGGAAGCCGCCTCCGTCGACGGCGCCGGACGCGTGCGCTCGATCGTGAGCGTGGTGGCGCCGCTCCTGGCCCCCGGCGTGGTGGCCACCTTGTTGTTCTCGTTCATCTCGTCGTGGAACGAGTTCCTCTTCGCGCTCGTGGTCCTCAAGGACCCCGACGTGATGACATTGCCACTCACTCTGGTCCGCTTCACCGGGCCAGAGGGAGTGTCCAGGCTGGGTCCGCTGGCCGCCGCATCGGTCGTGGCGACGATCCCCAGCCTGATCTTCTTCGCAATCATCCAGCGACGGCTGAGGTCCGGCCTCATGGCCGGAGCGGTCAAGGGCTAGGAGGCTCTTATGCGTATCAAATCCGCTTTGGCAGTCGCGGCGATCGTCGCCATGGCGGCCGCGTGCGGCTCCGGCGGTGGCGGCGAGGCCGCCGAGCCCGCCAAGTCTGGTGGCGAGCCGGTGAAGCTGAACTTCCTCAGCCTGGCCTGGCAGAAGGAGTCCGTGGCCGCCAACAAGGAGATCGTGGACGCCTGGAACAAGGCCAACCCGACCATCCAGGTCACCTACGTCCAGGGCAGCTGGGACAACGTCAACGACCAGCTCGTCACCTCCTTCGAGGGTGGCGACGCGCCCGACGTCATCCACGACGACTCGCCCGCGCTGTCCGGCTTCGCCTCGCGCGGCTACCTGCTGGACCTGAAGGACAAGGTGCCCGCCGAGCTGAAGAGCGACATCCCTCAGTCGGCGTGGGACACCGTCACCTTCGACGACGGCAAGGGCAACCAGGGCGTGTACGGCGTGCCGTTCCTGCAGGAGTCGCAGGTCATCATCGCCAACAAGAAGCTGCTCGACGCCGCGAAGGTGCGCGTGCCCACCGTGGACGCCCCCTGGACCTGGGACGAGTTCGCCGAGGTCAGCAAGAAGCTGACCAAGGGCGAGACGTTCGGCGTGGCGTGGCCGATGAAGTCGCCTGTCAACAAGACGCTCAACCTGGCGCTCAACTTCAACGGCACCTTCTTCCAGACCGGCGCCGACGGCAAGACCACGGTCAAGGTCGGAGCCGAGGAGAAGCAGGTGCTGCAGCGCATCCACGACCAGCTCTACAAGGACAAGTCGGCCGACCCCTCGGCGCTCGGCATGGGCACCGCCGACCCGCTGCCCGGCTTCTTCGGCGGCAAGTACGCGCTGCTGCCCGTCGGCGTCTACCTGCGCCAGCAGGTAGTGGAGCAGGCTCCCGACGGCTTCGAGTGGGTCACGCTTCCCCCGCTGAAGGGCGACACCGCCAACCAGGGCGCGGTCTCCCAGACCCTGTCGGTCTCGGCCGACAGCAAGCACCCCGAGGCGTCCATCAAGTTCATGTCGTTCTTCCTGAACGGCCCGAACCAGGCCAAGCTCGCCAAGGGCGACTGGCTGCTGCCGACCTCGCAGAAGGCCGCCGCCGACCCGTCGATCACCACGAAGGAGAACGGCTGGGACGTGGCCACCGCCTCGGCGCAGAACCTGGTCGTCGCGCCGTTCCTCAAGGTCAACGGCTTCGACGAGTGGAAGAGCAAGGTGGCCACCCCCACCCTGCAGCAGTACTACGCCGACAAGATCACCCTTGACGAGGCGGCGGCGAAGCTGGTCGAGGAGGGCAACAAGGTGCTGGAGCGGTACTCCTCGTGACCCTGACGCAGGAGCGCGCCCGGGGGTGTCTGCTCGGCCTCGCGGCCGGCGACGCCCTCGGGGCGCCCGCCGAGAACATGGAACCCGCCCAGATCGCCGCCAGGTGGGGCAGGCTCACCGAGATCGAGGGCGGCGGCACCGACGACACCGAGTACGCCATCTTCGCCGCTTCCCTTCTGATACGGCACGGCCACGAGCTGACCTGCGACGACGTCGCCGACGCCTACCGCAGGGAGATCATCCCCTCGGTGCTCGGCCCCATGAAGGGCGCCGGCTTCTCCGAGCTCGGCACCGTCCAGGCGCTCAGGCGAGGCCTCGAACCGCCCATGACCGGGATGATCCACTCGCACGGCTGGTCCGACGGCCTGGCGATGAGGGCGGCGCCGTACGGGATCTTCTGTCCAGGCGACCCGGCGGAGGCGGCGCGGCTGATCGAGCAGGACGGCCTGGTCAGCGGCGAGGGAGAGGGCATCAACGGCGGCATGGCGGTCGCCGCCGCCGTGGCGGCCGCGATGGCGGGAGCCTTGCCGGAGGAGGCGGTCGACGCGGGACTGGCCGCGATCCCCGAAGACTCGTGGACCGCGCGCACCATCACCAGGGCCCGCCCGCTCAGGGACTCACCTGAGAAGCTGCACGAGGCCGTGGTCATCAGGCACTACCCGTGGACCGATCTCGCACCCGAGGCCGTGGCGCTGGCCTTCGCCGCCTACCTGCACGGTGAGGGCGAGGTGGAGGAGTCGGTGACCTACGCGGTCAGCCTCGGCCGCGACGCCGACACCATCGGCGCCATCGCGGGCGCGCTTTCGGGCGCGGGACAGGGTGAGGGCGGCGTGCCGGCCAGGTGGGCCGAGCGCATCGGCCCCGCCACAGGCAAGTGCCTGCCGGTGGTGGCGGGCAGGCACGTGCTCGACGTCGCGGACGAGCTGGCGAGAGGACTCTAGGACACCACATGTCGGGGGACAGGATCACAGGCGCGTTCGTCGGCCTGGCCGTGGGCGACGCGGCCGGCTGGCCGGCCGCCAGGCATCGCTCCGCGCTGCACGCGCCGTGGAGCAGGCGGCTGCACCGCGAGCTCGACGCCTTCGCCGAGGAGCACAGGGTCACCACGCTGCCGGTGCCGTTCGCGCTCAACCAGCAGACCGCGCCGCTGGCCGTCGGGCCTTCCGACGACGCCGAATGGCTGGCGTGGACGGCGCTGACCATCACGCAGGACAGGGCGAGGGCCTTCCTCGACCTGGCCGGGCGCGACGACCTGCGGGCGCGGATCTCGGTGACGACCGCGCTGGACAATCTGCGGCGCGGCGTCGAGCCGCCCGCCAGCGGGCACGACAACCCGCACTTCTTCGACGACGCGGCAGCCGTGCGGGCCGTCGCGTTCGGTGTGACGGGCCGCGACCCCGTCTCCGACGCGCGGGTCACCAACGCGGGAGACGGCGTGCTCGGCGCCAAGGCGATGGCCGCGGCGGTCGCGGCGGCGGTCGAGAGCGGCTCGGCCGCCATCGCGGTCGAGGCGGCGCTGGCCGAGCTGCCCGAGGACAGCGCGATCGGCCACAACGCCAGGACGGCGCTGCGCGTCGCGCGCGGGGCGGGGGCGGCCTTCGCCGCGGTGCCCGCGCTCGACGCCGCGCTGATCGACCACGTCTACAGCTACGCCGTCTCGGCCTCGGTGACCGTGCCCGTCGCGCTGGCGCTGACCGAGGTGTCGGGAGGGTCGCTCGCGCAGGCCGTACCGGCCGCCGCGTGCCTGTCGGCGGTGGCCGACTCCGCGCCCGCGCTCACCGGGGCGCTCACCGGCGCGTGCGGCGGATTCTCGGTGATACCCGAGGGGTGGGCCGCCTCCGCGCGGAGGCTGGCCGGGTGCTGCCTGCCCGAACTGGCCGGCAGGGATCTAGTGGATATTTCGGAGGGAATCGCATGACGCCGCTGGAAGACAAGGCCGCTGGTTGCGTGGCGGGAGCGGCGGTCGGTGACGCCCTCGGCGGCGCCACCGAAGGCTGGACTCCCGAGCAGATCACCCAGCGGTACGGCGGGACGGTCGAGGGCGTCGTACCGCCCTTCAACACCGACTGGCGCAACGCGCGGCCGATCGCGCCGTACCACAAGGGCGACGGCCACATCACCGACGACACGTTGATGACGCACGCGCTGATCCGCGTCTACGAGAAGACCGCGGGACATCTCGACGCCTACTCGATGGCCGAGCACATGGTGCCGGAGATGATGGCGGAGAAGCAGTGGATCCCCGAGCTCGAGGCCGAGGCGCTGCCGCTGCAGCGGGTCTTCCTCGCCGAGAAGTGGATCGTGGCCCGCCTGCACTACGGGCACGTCGACCCGCGCGAGGCGGGCGTCGGCAACATCGTCAACTGCGGGGCCGCGATGTACGTCGCGCCGGTCGGCGTGGTCAACGCGGGCGATCCCGACGCGGCCTACGCCGAGGCGATCGACCTGACGGGGGCGCACCAGTCCTCCTACGGGCGCGAGGCCGCCGGCGTCATGGCGGGTGCGGTGGCCGAGGCCATGCGGCAGGGCGCGACGGCCGACTCGGTGGTGGCCGTGGCGTGGCGGCTGGCCAAGGACGGCACCAGGGCCGCGATCGACGCGGTGTGCTCGCGGGCCCGTGACTTCGGGCACTGGGAGGGCTCCTTCGAGGGGCTGCGCGCGGCCATGCGGCCCTACGACACCGTCGCCGACACCTACCGCGACCAGGGGCTCGGCGCCCGGCGGCCGTCCCGCGTGCACAGCATCGAGGAGCTGCCGCTGGCGCTGGCGTTCCTGCTGATCGCCAAGGGCGACTACAGGGACACCGTGCTCGGCGGGGTCAACTACGGGCGCGACGCCGACTCCATCGCCTCCATGGGCGGGGCGATCGCGGGGGCGCTCGGCGGGCTGTCCTGCGTGCCGTCCGCGTGGGTGTCGCAGGTCGGTACGGCCAGCCGTACCGACCTGGTGGCTCCCGGCATCGCCCTCGCAGGGGTGGCGCGGCGCATCCACCGCGACGACGTGGCCAGGCGGCGCGCCCACGAGGACGCCTTCGCCGAGCTGGCCGGCGAATGATCAGGCTCACCTGGGTGCAGCCCGAGGACCTGGTGGGGCACGAGCTCCGCCAGGCCGCGGAGGACGGCCGCGACGTGGCGGACGTCGCGGCGCGCTGGCACGCGGCGGGCGGCCACGACGCGCCGCCCCGCGCCGGAGCCTCACCGCCCGACGCGCTCGGGTTGCGCGGGCCGGCCGAGGAGTTGCTGGACGAGCTCGCGTCACGCGAGTCGCCGCTGGACGAGCCCTCGGGACTGGAGGAGATCGTCTCCCTGTGCCCTGCCTGGCCCGCCGACCGCGGACGGACAGGGCTGCCCGATCACGCCAGGGTGCTGGGGGCCTGGCTCGGCAGGGCCGCCGGATGCGTGCTCGGCAAGCCGGTCGAGAAGATCCCGCGTGAAGGCATCAGGGCCATCGCCGAGGCCACGGGGAACTGGCCGATCCGCGGCTGGTTCACCGCGGCCGGCCTGCCGTCCGAGATCAACGAGCGGTGGCCGTGGAACCGGCGCAGCGCCGTCAACTCGCTGGCCGAGAACATCGACGGCGTCCCCGAGGACGACGACCTCAACTACCCGCTGCTGGCCCTCTCCGTCCTGGAGCGGCACGGCCGCGACTTCACCACCGACGACGTGGCCAAGCTGTGGCTCGACGAGCTGCCCGCGGGCCGTACGTTCACCGCCGAGCGCGTCGCCTACCGCAACCTGCTGGCGGGCCTCGAACCGCCGGAGACCGCGACCCACCGCAACCCGTTCCGCGAGTGGATCGGCGCGCTGATCAGGACCGACCTGTACGGCTGGGTCAACCCGGGCGATCCCGCGCGGGCCGCCGAGTACGCCTGGCGCGACGCCAGGCTCACCCACACGGCCAACGGCCTCTACGGCGCGATGTTCGTGGCCGCCATGTGCGCCCAGTCGATGGTGGCGACCTCGGTGAGGGAGGTGGTCGAGGCGGGCCTGTCCGTGGTGCCGCCCGGTTCGAGGCTGGCTCACGCCGTACGGCTAGCCGTCGAGGACGCCGCGCGCTTCGCCGACTTCGAGCAGGTCGTCGACCGTCTCCACGAGCGGCACGGACACCTGCACTGGGTCCACACGATCAACAACGCCGCTCTGGTCGCCGCCACGCTCGTGCACGGCGACGGCGACTTCACCGCCTCGATCGCGGGAGCGGTGGCGGGCGGCTGGGACACCGACTCGGCCGGCGCCACGGTCGGCTCGATCGTCGGCGCCCTGAACGGCGGCGTGCCCGGCCAGTGGCGGACGCGCGACAGCCTGGCGAGCAGCCTGACCGGGTTCGACGGCATCGCCCTGAGTGAACTGGCGCGGCGCGCAGAGAGGATGATGGTGCCATGATCTCGGTCTTCGGCAGCGTGAACATGGATCTGGTCGCCTACGTGCCCACGGCGCCCAAACTCGGAGAGACAGTTACGGGGCGCTCCTTCCGCACCATCCCTGGAGGGAAGGGCGCCAACCAGGCGATCGCCGCGTCCCGTGCGGGCGCGGACGTCGCCTTCCTCGGCGCGGTGGGCGACGACTCCTTCGGGGTGGTCCTGCGGGCGACGCTCGTCGAGTCGGGCGTCGACGTCAGCGTGCTACGGCAGGCGCAGGGGTCCAGCGGCATCGCGCACATCGTGGTGGAGGACTCGAGCGGCAACTCGATCATCGTGGTGCCCGGCGCGAACGGCACCGTGACCGGGCCCTCGGAGGACGATCTGGAGCTCATCGCGGGCTCCTCCGCGGTTCTGCTGCAGCTCGAGCTGCCCATGGAGGCCGTGGTCAGCGCCGCGAAGGCGGCCAAGGCCGCGGGCGCCCCCGTGATCCTCACCCCCGCGCCCGCCCAGCCGCTGTCGGACGAACTGCTCGACGCGGTGACGCTGATCGTGCCGAACGAGCACGAGGCGGCCGCGATCACCGGCGTCGAGGACCCCGCCAAGGCGCTGGACGCGCTCCTGGAGCGGGTTCCCGAGGCGGTGATCACGCTGGGCTCCGAGGGGGCGCTGTACGGCTCGCGCGACGGGGTGCGGCTGCCGGTGCCCGCGGTTCGGGTGCAGGCGGTCGACACCACGGCGGCGGGCGACACGTTCGTCGGCGCGCTGGCGGTGGCCAGGGCGGAGGGGCTGTCGCCCGAGGATGCGCTCCGCTTCGCCTCGGTGGCGGCCTCGATCTCGGTGCAGCGCGAGGGGGCCAGCACCTCGATGCCGACCCGCGCGGAGATCGACGCCGCGCTGAGCTGACCCCGCCTCTCCCGGGTCATGGCTCGCCGTACTCCCTGGGGTTCGCCTCCGGGGAGGGCGGGGGTCTAGCCGCGCAGCCGCTCGGCGCACTCGTCGCGGTACCGCTCCACCAGCGGCCGCACGCGGCCGGGGTCGCCCAGCACCGCGCGCGACACCGAGGGCAGCACCGCCCGCCGTACCCCTGCGAAGAGCCTGGCCACGTCGGCGGGCGAGGCGCCCTGGGCGCCGAGGCCGGGGGAGAGGATCGGGCCGCCGAGCCGGTCGAGCGGATGGCCCACCTTGTCGAGGGTGGCGCCCACGACCACCCCCACCGAGCCGAGGTCGGCGGCGCCTTCGTTGACGGCGGCCACCCCGTCGAGGATCTGGTCGGCGACCGCGCTCTGCAGGTCGGTGGCCTCGGGGTTGGAGGTGCGGGCCAGCACGAACAGGCCCGCGTCGTTGCCGCGGGCGACGGCGATGGCGCCGGTGAGCGACCCGAACCCGAGGTAGGGGCTGACGGTCAGCGCGTCGACCGCCATCGGGCTGCCCTGCTCGAGGTAGGCCTCGGCGTAGGCGGCCATCGTGGTGTCGACGTCGCCGCGCTTGGCGTCGAGGATCACCAGCGCGCCCGCCTCGCGCAGCGCGGGGATGACCCGCTCCAGGACGGCGACGCCCCTGCTGCCCCAGCGTTCGTAGAAGGCCGACTGCGGCTTGACGGCGGCGGCGAGGTCGCCGACGGCCTCGGCGACGGTGTGGGTGAAGCGTTCGAGCCCGGAAGGGGAGTCGTCCAGGCCCCACGCGGACAGCAGCGCGGGGCTCGGGTCGATGCCGACGCACAGCGGCCCCCGCCGCTCCATCTGCGCGCGTAACCGGACGCCGAACGGCTCGCTCATGCCCGCGACTCTACTGGATGGCCCCCTCAGGGAGGTCGTCCTCGATGCTGTCCGACGCCTTGACCAGAGCGGTCAGCGCCCGTGCCACCGTGGCGGTCTCCATGCTGGGCCGGTCGGTCTCCGTGACCTGGTGCGGCGCGTACGGCACGTGCACGAACCCGCCCCGCAGACCGGGCCGCTCGGTCGCGATCAGGTGCGCGAGCCCGTAGGCCACCTGGTTGCACACGAACGTGCCCGCCGTGTAGGAGACGGCGGCGGGGATCCCCTCCGCCCTGACCGCCCGCACCATCGCCTTCACCGGCAGCGTGGACAGGTAGGCGTCGGGGCCGCCCTTCACCACGGGCTCGCCGGACGGCTGGGCGCCCGCGTTGTCGGGGATGCGCGCCTCGATGAGGTTGATCGCCACCTTCTCCACCGAGATCACCGCTCGCCCACCCGCCTGCCCTGTGCACAGGACCAGTGCGGGGTCGTGCCGCTCGACCGCCTCGCGCAGCGCGGCCAGCGCGTCGGCGAACACGCACGGCAACTCGACCGCGGTCGCCCCGGGGACCAGCAAGGCGGCGTCGTAGGACGGGTTGGTCGTCTCCCCGCCGAACGGCTCGAACCCTGTGACCAGCACATGCGACATTTCATCTAATCCTTAGATACGGGTCGTAACGTCCAGATATGAGTCTCGACCATGAGGGACAGCGGGTGAGCAGGCGGACCGTCTTCGCGGGGATCGGCAGCATCGGCCTGGCCACGCTGCTGTCCGCGTGCTCGGACGAGGGAGCCTCGGCCCAGGTGACCACCTCGACGGGGTCCACCGCCACCATCACACCGACCACCGCCACGGGCGACCTGGCGAGCCTGTTCCCCGGCGACAGCGCCTGCGCGCCGACGCGGGAGGCCGCCCAGGGCCCCTACTACTTCGACGCCGACAAGATCCGCAGCGACATCCGCGAGGACAGGCAGGGCGCCAGGCTGCGCATGGCGATCAAGGTGCAGGACGTCGAGTCGTGCAGGCCGATCCCCAACGCGGTGGTGGAGATCTGGCACTGCGACGCGCACGGCGTCTACTCGGGCTTCGAGGTCCAGTCCGCGGGGACGGGCGGCGTCGCGAACTGGAACGGCGGGGACGCGACCCCGCAGGACGACGAGCGCTACCTGCGCGGCGCCCAGGTCACCGGCGTGAACGGCATCGTCGAGTTCACCACGATCTACCCGGGGTGGTACCGCCGCAGGACCGTGCACATCCACGCCATGGTCCACGTCTCGAACAAGCGCGTGCTCACCACGCAGACGATGTTCGAGGAGGCGCTCACCACCGAGGTGTACAAGGCCGCGCCGTACAGCGGGCACACGGGCCGCGACACGTTCAACGACAACGACCCGATCTTCGAGCCGAGCATGATCACGAAGACCGTCGAAGACGGCGAGGGCTATCTCGGCGTGATCACTTTCGCGGTGCGCGCTACTGGGTAATCACCTGGCATGTACGAGATCGCCCAGCGTGTTCTCACGCTGCTGACTGAGCCGCCGGGCGAGGTCACGGTGACGATCGGCCTGCCGTACGAGGAGCCGACGGGGGAGTGGTCCTGCCCCTACCGGATCGACGGGCTCGGCGGCTGGGAACACGAGCGGAAGGTCACGGGCGCGGACTCGCTGCAGGCGCTGGAGATCGTGGTGACCGTCGTGCGCAGTGCCCTCCAGGAATCGGCGGAGGCGCGCGAGGGGCTGCTGGTGTGGGAGGAGTTCACGTGAGCAGGCGGCGCCAGCGCGGGATCTCGGTCACCACGGTCGCGGCGGCCAGTACCGACACCACGACGGCGACGACCGACGCCCACGCGACCCATGACGCGGCCACTGCGGCGACCAGTTGCAGCACCACCAGCAGGATCGTCACGATCCCCGGCACGGCGACGATCACCTGACGCTTGTCGCCCGGGGTGGCGAAGACCGTCGGCAGCCCGATGAGCGCGATGACGGAGAGTACTGCCAGCACCACGGAGTGTGGCGCAAGTGCCCAGGGCGTCGCGATCCACGCGGCCAACTCGGTGGTGAATCGAAGTGCGGAGCCGATTCCGGCTTTTTCAGGCACCCGGAAACCCTACTATGTGCCGTTATGTCTGACGTAAGACTGTTGGAGCTCAGGGCGCGTACCCGCGAACGCCCCCCAGGACCCGAGATGGTGCGGGTCATCGACCTGACCAGCCCCTCCGGGCTGCGCCTGCGCCGCTACCACCCGGCAGACCGCCCGCGGCCGCTGGTGGTGTACCTGCATGGCGGCGGCTGGGTCTTCGGTGACCTGGAGACCCACGACCGAACCTGCCGCAGGATCGCGCGCGAGTGCGACGTCGAGGTGCTGGCCGTGGACTACCGGCTCGCCCCCGAGCACCCCTGCCCCGCCGCCCTCGACGACGCGGTCGAGGTGCTGCGCTGGACCAGGCCCGTGGCGGTCGCCGGGGACAGCTCGGGCGGCTACCTGGCCACGATGGCGTGCATGCGGCTGCGCGACGAGGGCTGCGCGATGCCGGCGCTCCAGGTGCTCCTGTGCCCGAACACCGACCTCACGCTCTCCTCCCCGAGCGTCGTCTCCAAGGGCTCGGGCTTCGGCCTGGACGCGGACACGCTGGCG
The DNA here is from genome assembly GCF_040648355.1 of Nonomuraea sp. NPDC049152. NCBI lineage: Bacteria > Bacillati > Actinomycetota > Actinomycetes > Streptosporangiales > Streptosporangiaceae > Nonomuraea > Nonomuraea sp. NPDC049152. The sequence continues at coordinate 150,849 of NZ_JBEZDO010000009.1, forward strand.
TGGTTCGTGGCGCAGTGGGTGCCCGACCCCGCGCTGCGTCCCGCCGCCAGCCCGCTGCTGTCCCCCAACCTGTACGGCATGCCGACCACGCTCCTGGTGACCGCGGAGAACGACGCCCTGTGCGACGAGGGCGACGCCTACGCCGCCAAGCTGGCCGAGGCGGGCGTGAAGGTCGTGCACCGACAGGAGCCGGGACTGGCGCACGGCTTCATCCAGGACGCCGCCCCCGAGGTCGGGCCCGCCTGCGAGCGGGTCTTCTCCGACATCAAGGCCCTCATCCCGCGTTGAGGCTCATGCCGGATAATGCCCGGCATGAGCCTCCCCCGCCTGATCGCCACCGACCTCGACGGCACGCTCCTCGACCCCGCGGGCGCGGTCACCCCTCGCACCCGCCGCGCGCTCGAGAGCGCCAGGCAGGCGGGCGCGGAGGTGGTCTTCGTCACCGCGCGGCCGCCGCGCGCCATCGGGCTGATCGCGAAGGAGACCGGCGTGTCGGGCACGGCGATCTGCAGCAACGGCGCGATCGTCTACGACCTCGCGGCCGGCCGGATCGTCACGACCCACCCGCTCGACAGGGAGGACGCGCGCACGGTCGCACGGACCCTCTCCGAGGCGCTGCCGGGCGTCAGTTTCGCGATCGAGACCGGCGCCGGGGTGCTGTTCGAGCCGGGATACGGCAAGCACATCCCCGAGGACCTGCCCTACCGCAGGCAGGTCGAGTCGGTGTGGACGGCCACGGAGCCCGTGGTGAAGCTCCTGGCCTGGTCGAGCGAGCACCATGCCGACGAGATGTTCACCGCCGCCGTCGCCGCCGTGGACGGCCAGGCGGAGATCACCCACTCGGGCGGCAGCGGGCTGCTGGAGATCAGCGCGGCGGGGGTGACCAAGGCGGGCACGCTGGCCGAGCTGTGCGACGAGCGCGGCATCGACCCCTCGGCCGTCGTGGCCTTCGGCGACATGCCCAACGACCTGGCCGTGCTGACCTACGCGGGAACGGGCTACGCGATGGCCAACTCCCACCACACCGTGCTGGCCGCCGTGGAGCGCCACACGCTGTCGAACGCGGAGGACGGGGTCGCCGTGGTGCTGGAGGGCTACTTCACCCCGTGAACTCCTCCTGGGCCGCCATGACCTCGTCGGCGTGCTCGAACGCCCACTCACCGAACGCCTCGATCGGCGCGAGCATGCTGCGCCCCAGCTCCGTCAGCGTGTACTCGACCCTGGGCGGCGCCTCGGCGTAGGCGGCGCGGGAGACGATCCCGTTGAACTCCAGGCGGCGCAGCGTCTCGTTCAGCACCTTGGGGCTGATCCCGCCGATCCGCCTGCGCAGCTCGGCCGGACGGCTCGGCCCGTCGCGCAGCGCCCACACCACGACGGCGTTCCACGTGTTGGCGAGCAGGTCGAAGGCCAGCCTGGCCTGGCAGTCGGCGAGGAACATCGCGACACGCACCAATCGGTATCCATTGGACTTTCTACCTTCGTCCTTACTTACACCTTCGAGGAGGACGCATGCGTATCGGCATTCTCGGCGCGGGCGGCATGGCCGACGCCCTCGGCACCCAATGGCGCCGCGCGGGACACCAGGTGATGACCAGCGGCAGAACCTCGGGCTCCTTCGCCCAGGCGATGGAGTACGGCGACGCCGTGCTGCTCGCGGTCCCCTCCCACGCCGCGCTCGACGTCGTGGACGAGTCGCTGAAGGGCAAGGTGCTCATCGACTGCACCAACCCGAGCGTGGGCGGCGAGCTGACCGACGACTACCCGCTGGCCGAGCGGGTCGCGGCCGCCACGGGGGCACGGGTGGTCAAGGCGTTCAACCTGTGCCACGTGGACGTCTGGCGGATGACGCCGCCGGTCTTCGGCGGGCGTCCGCTGGCCGTACCCCTGTGCGGGGACGACGAGGAGGCGCTCGCCGTCGTCAGGCGGCTGGTGGAGGACCTCGGGTGCACGCCGTTCGACGGCGGAGGGCTGGCCAGGGCCGCGCTGCTGGAGGTGACCGCGGCCTTCATGATCGGGTTGTGGTTCAAGGGGCTGGACGCCCAGGCCATCGCGCCGCCGGTGTGACGACTACGCCCGTCGGCGTAGTCGTGATGACGACGGGCGGAGGATGTCGCAGGGAATCGTCGCCGGGATTCTGGAGCACATGGTCAGATTCCTCACCCCCTTCAAGATCCTCGCCCTGGTCAACGTGGCGGCGGTGCTCGTCCAGGCCGTCACGGCGGGCCAACTGCTCAGCGGCGGCGGCAAGGCGCTCCACGGCATGGGCGCGGGCGCCGTCCATGCCGCCGGGCTGCTCCTGCTGATCGTCGGCGTGCTCATGTGGCGTCCAGGGCGAGGCCCCGGCGGGCCCGCCCTGGCCGCCCTGGTGATCCTGCTGGTCGGCTTCGTCCAGTCGGCCACGGGAGGCTCCGGCGTGACGGCGCTCCATGTGCCGCTCGGCATGACGATCATGGGCCTCAGCGTGTGGCTGGCCGTATGGGCGTTCACACCCTCGCGTTCGGCACGCAGTGCGTCCTCTTGATGCCGAGCCCCTGCCCGACCCGCTTCCCCGCATCGGTTGCCTTCGGCTCCTTATCCCGAAGAAAGGTCGATAAAAGTCCATATGGGTTTGACTCCTGGGAGACGATCAGCATGCTTGCCTCATGAGGGACGTACGGGTGATCGTCGGGCCGGGTCTGGCGGCCGACTGGGCGTTGCTGGGGGAGGTGGCCGAGCGCGAGTTCGCGGCGCTCGGGGTGAGCGGGGCGCTGCGACACGCCCGCGACGCCGCCGAGGCACGCGCCCTCCTCTCCAGTACGGCGGGCGGCCCCGTCGTGGCGATCCCCGGCCCGTCGGGCGAGCTGCGCGACCTCATGGGCTCGGTCGAGGGCGTCGTCTGGTGCGACTTCGGTCGGGTGTCCCAGATCGAGGGGGCCGCGCACATCCACGGCAGGGGGATCGACGGGCTGGCGTGGGCGATCAGGCATGCCGTACACCAGGACAGGCAGCGGCCGCTGCGCGTCGGCTACGGCAAGCATCCCGAGCAGTGGGGCGACCTGCACCTGCCCGCCCACGGCACCGCCGATCTCCCCCTGCCCGTCGTCGCGCTCGTGCACGGCGGGTACTGGCGCTCGGTGTGGGCCGCCGACCTGATGGACGCGCTCTGCGCCGACCTGACGGCGCGCGGCTTCGCGGCGTGGAACCTGGAGTACCGTCGCCCCGACCTGCACGGCTGGGACGCCACGACCGCCGACGTCGCCGCCGGGCTCGGCGCGCTGTCCACCGTGGCCGACTCGCTGCCCGGTGCCCGGCTCGACCTGGGAAGGGTGGCGGTCGTCGGGCACTCGGCCGGAGCCCAGCTCGCGCTGCGCGCGGCGGCCGACAGCGCGGACGTGGCGCTTGCCGTGTCGCTGGCGGGGGTGCTCGACCTGGTGGAGGGGGACAGGCGCCACCTCAGCTCGGGCGCGGTGGCGGCGGCGCTGGGCGGGTCGGCGCGCAACGACTGCGGGTCGCCGCACGCGACGTACGCCGAGTCGAGCCCGCTGCTACGGCTGCCGCTGGGAGTGCCGCAGCTCATTGTGCAGGGGTCGGGGGACGACCTCGACCTGATCGACTTCAGCCGCAGGTACGCCAGGGCGGCCGAGGCGGCGGGGGACGAGGTGACCTACATGGAGATGTCGGGCGACCACTTCGCGGTGATCTCACCCCGCACGCCCATCTGGCGCACCACCGCCCTCGCCATCGCCGACCGCCTGAGCAGATCCACCACCGCCAAACCCGCCGAGCCCGCCTGACCGGCCCCTGCCGACCACCGGGCGCCCCGCATTCCTGGGCGCCCGCTCCCTCCGCTCGGCGGCCGGATCCGGGGCAGCGGCTCGACGCTCCCTTCGGAAGGACGGGTGCGCGGTGCCGCGACACGGAACAGATCCTGGCGTTTCGCGCCGCCGCGCCGTACCAAGGAGGGGAGGGAAAGGAGCCGCAGTGGAGGTCTCGATCGTCGGAGCCGGCCTGGTCGGCTGCCTGCTGGCCTGCTACCTGGCCAGGAGGGGCCACGAGGTGACGCTGTACGAGCGCCGCCCCGACCCGAGGCTGGAGGGCGCCGAGCGCGGCAGGTCGATCAACCTGGCCATCTCCGAGCGCGGCATCGACGCCCTGAGAAGGCTGGGCCTGGCCGAGGAAGCGCTGTCGGAGGCCATCCCGATGCCCGGCAGGATGATGCACGCCGTCGACGGCGCCCTCACCTTCCAGCCCTACAGTTCCGACCAGCAGCACGCGATCAACTCCATCAGCCGCGGCGCCCTCAACGGCAAGCTGCTCGACGCCGCGGAGGCGAGCGAGGGCGTGCGGGTCAGGTTCGGGCACCGGCTGACCGGGATCGGGGACGGCACGCTGGAGTTCGAGGGCGGCATCGTCGAGAAGGGCCAGCGGGTCGTCATCGGCGCCGACGGCGCCTACAGCGCGGTCAGGGCCAGGCTGCAGCAGCTGCCGGGGACGGATTTCAGTCAGCAGTACCTCGACTACGGCTACAAGGAGCTGACGATCCCGCCCAAGCGGGGCGAGTTCGCCTTCGACCCGGGGGCGCTGCACATCTGGCCGCGCGGCCGCTCCATGATGATCGCCCTGCCCAACCCCGACAGGTCGTTCACCTGCACGCTGTTCTGGCCGCACGAGGCGCTGGCCGCGCTCGACACACCGGAGAAGGTGCGCGCCTACTTCCGGAAGGAGTATCCCGACGCCGCCGAGGTGATGCCGCACCTGGCCTCCGACTACGCGGGCAACCCCGTCGGGCACCTGGTCACGATGCGCTGCGACCCCTGGCACAGGACCCTCAACGGCACGCTGGTCGGGCTGATCGGCGACGCGGCCCACGCCATCGTCCCCTTCTACGGTCAGGGCGCCAACTGCGGCTTCCAGGACTGCGTCGAGCTCGACAGGTGCCTGGACGAGACGGGTGACGACTTCGCCGCGGCGCTGGAGCTGTTCCAGCGCCGCAAGGCCGACACCGACGTCATCGCCCGCCTCGCGCTGGACAACTTCGTGGAGATGCGCGACAAGGTCGGCTCCAGGGCCTTCCTCGCGCAGAAGCGCGTCGAGCACGCGTTGGAGCGGGTGCTGCCGGGTCGCTACGTCTCCCGCTACGAGCTGGTCTCCTTCTCCACCACCCCGTACGCCGAGGTGGAGCGGCGCGTGGCCCGCCAGCGCCGCTGGGCGGGAGCCGCGGCGGCGGGGCTGCTGATCGCGGGGGCCCTGGCCTGGAAGAGCTCCCGATAAGTCATCCGTCTTGAATCCTCCCGCCCACCCTCAGGTGAGCAGGAACACCTCCCACTCCTCACCACGCTCGCCGTCCGCGACGGGGTCGGCGGTGAGACGGCGCAGCTCGGCCACGTCGATCGGGCACAGTCCCCGGCCAAGCGTGGCCAGGCCGTCGCTCACCTCGACCCCTGCCAGCTCCCTCAGCCGGTCCCTGTAGGCGACCCGGTCGTCCAGCGTGACCTCGTGGTCGCGGAACGTAGTACCTGAGCGCCCTGAACGGCTCGTCACCCGGGCCCCTGCGGACGCCGTGATGCCGCAGGGCGGCCGCGATCCAGCCCTCGTACTCGCACGGCCAACTCCTCCCGTCCTGGCCGGGAGCCTCCTCGAAGACCTGCGAGGGCTCGGGCTCGGGCAGCGGGCCGAGGACCATCACCATCGCGTCCTCGGGCAGGTCGAACGGCTCGTCGGTGAGCTTGCCCAGCTCCGAAGGGAGGATCGGGTACAGCCCCTCGGAGAAGGTCGTGTGGTGCGGCACGCACTCCACACCCAGCAACTCCCGCAACCGCTCCCTGTACTCCACGAGCTGGTCGATCGTCGGCCTCCTCGGCACCCGCGTCCCCGCGTACACCTCGCACAGCCGCCGCATCCCCTCCTCGACCCCCGGAGCGGGCCTCACGACGGTGACCAGGATCTGGCCGTCGTGCGAGACGGCGAACCACTCCCGCCCCGGGGGCAGCGCCTCCGGCAGCCAGAGGTTCCCGATCGCCACCACCAGGGCGGGCGTGCCGATCCCGTAGGAGCTCAGCGGCTCGTACGGCACCCGCGCCTCCTCGGGGCCTACGAGATGCCGCACGCCCAGGGCGTCGAGTTCGGCGAGGTGCCCGCGCACGCCCGCGATCCAGTCCCGATCCGTCACGCGGCGATCATGCCAGAACTACGGCAGGAGCCCCAGCCTGCGGGCGGCGACGACCGTTTCGTGCCTGTTGTGGGTGCCGAGCTTGCGCATCGCCCCGCGCAGGTAGCTCTTGACCGTCTCGGGCAGCAGCCCGAGCCGCCGGGCGATCTCGGCGTTGCCGCAGCCGAGCCCCACCCACGCCAGCACGTCGAGCTCGCGCGGCGACAGCCGTACGGGGGGAGGGGCGGCCCGCTGGCCGGCTCCTGACAGCCGCGCGCAGACCGACAGCAGCCGCTCGCGCAGCTCGGGCTCGGCGACCTCCTGCGCGATCGCGCGCAGTTCGGCGTTGGCTTCGCGCAGGTCCTCCTGGCCCGGCGCCGCGCCCGCGCGTTCGGCCAGGGCCAGCCGCCTGCTCACCTCGTCGCGTACGGCCAGCTCGGTCGCCAGCTGGCCGCCCACCCGCATGGCGGCGACCAGCACCCTGTCGCCGAAGGGCAGCGGCTCCCTGATCGCGCCGTAGAGCACCGCCCGTACCACGGAGTTCACGACGACGGGCACGGCCAGCACCGAGCGCAGCGACTCGGCCAGGACGGGCCTGTCGTACTCGTGGGTGATGTCGGTCGCCGTCGCGTAGTCGCCGACCGCCGCCGGCTTGGCCAGCGTGAGCACCTTGCCGCCGAGCCCGGCGCCCGCGTTCACGGCGAGGCCGTGCAGCGCGTTCGTACGCGTGCCGCGCAGCTGCGACATCCTGATGTGGCGCCGATCTCCGACCGTCCCGCCGAAGGCCACCTGCACGCCCGCCGAGCGCTGCAATCTGCTGAGCGCCTGCTGGAGCGCGTCCACCTGCTCGAGCATGCCCTGATCCAACCACCGGCGCCCCCGTCGTACCACCCCTGTTCGGGGGTGGTACGGCCGGCGGCGCGGTCGCAGACTTCAAGCATGCAGTCCTACTCCAGCGCCGTCGCGGACACGCCGCTGCTCGGCGAGACGATCGGGCAGAACCTCGAGCGGACGGTCAGCCGCTTCGGGGACAGGGAGGCGCTCGTCGACGTGCCGACGGGCAGGCGGTGGACCTACACCGAGCTCAACGAGCAGGTGGACGGCCTGGCCAGGTCACTGCTGGCCAGGGGGATCGCCAAGGGCGACAGGGTGGGCATCTGGGCCCCCAACTGCGCCGAGTGGGTGTTCACGCAGTACGCCACGGCGAAGATCGGCGCGATCCTCGTCAACGTCAACCCCGCCTACCGAAGCCACGAGCTGGAGTACGTCGTCAGGCAGTCGGGCATGCGCCTGCTGATCAGCGCCGTGTCGCACAAGACCAGCGACTACCGGAAGATGATCGAGGAGATCGACTTCGACGAGGTCGCCTATCTCGGCGAGGACAGCTGGGACGCGCTGCTGGCCGAGCGGACCCCCGCCGAGCGCCTCGCGGCGGTCGAGCTGTCGGCCGACGACCCCATCAACATCCAGTACACCTCGGGCACGACGGGCTTCCCCAAGGGCGCGACGCTGTCGCACCACAACATCCTCAACAACGGCTACCTCGTCGGCGAGCTGATCCACTACACCGAGCACGACCGGGTGTGCCTGCCGGTGCCGTTCTACCACTGCTTCGGCATGGTGATGGGCAACCTCGGCGCCGCCTCCCACGGCGCGTGCGTGGTCATCCCCGCCGCGGGCTTCGACCCCGAGGCCACCCTGCGCGCCGTCGAGCGGGAGCGCTGCACCAGCCTGTATGGCGTGCCGACGATGTTCATCGCCGAGCTCGCGCTGGCCGGCGGGTTCGACCTGTCCAGCCTGCGCACCGGCATCATGGCCGGCTCGCCGTGCCCGGTCGAGGTCATGAAGCGCGTCGTGAGTGAGATGCACATGACCGAGGTCGCCATCTGCTACGGCATGACCGAGACCTCCCCCGTCTCCACCATGACCAGGGTCGACGACGGCCTGGAGCGCCGCACGGAGACGGTCGGCAGGGTGATGCCGCACGTCGAGGTCAAGATCGTGCACCCGGAGACCGGCCTGACCGTCCCGAGGGGCGAGCCGGGCGAGCTGTGCACCCGCGGCTACTCGGTGATGCTCGGCTACTGGGAGGAGCCGGGCAAGACGGCCGAGGCGATCGACTCGGCCAGGTGGATGCACACCGGCGACCTGGCGACCATGGACGACGACGGGTACGTCAACGTGGTGGGCCGCATCAAGGACATGGTGATCAGGGGAGGCGAGAACGTCTATCCCCGCGAGATCGAGGAGTTCCTCTACCGTCACCCCGACATCGCCGACGTCCAGGTCATCGGCGTCCCTGACGATAAGTACGGCGAGGAGTTGATGGCCTGGGTCGTCATGCGCGAGGGAGCGGACCCACTGACGGCCGAGGCGGTCAGGGAGTTCTGCGGGCGAGAGATCGCCCACTACAAGATCCCGCGCTACGTCCACGTCGTCGACTCCTTCCCGATGACCGTCACCGGCAAGATCAGGAAGGTCGAGATGCGCGAGCGCGCGATCGACCTGCTCGAACTGCGGTGACCATGCCGTGCAGCCCCATGGCGGCGGCGAGGCAGGCCAGGGGAATGGCGGGCAGCACGTAGCGGTGGTCGAAGTCGAGCGCCGCGATGGGCCCGACCAGCAGGAACATCGACATCGCCCACGGCAGCAGCGCGGCCCTGCGCCACAGCGCCGCGCTCACGCCGCCCGCCAGCAGGATCACCCCGAACAGCGTGCCGTGCAGGAACCACGGATAGCGGTAGCCGGCCAGGATCGTGCCGAACGGCTCGACGGAGGCCATGCCCCGGACGCCGTCGTACTCGGACCGTATCTTCTGGACCAGGGGGAACTGCCACGGCAGGTCCCACGACCCCTTCGGGAACGACAGCGCGGGCGACATCCGCTTGGGATGGGCGACCGGTGTCCAGGTGAAGGCCAGCGAGGTGTCCCCGACGACCTCGCTCAGGTACTCCAGCGGCTGGGCGAGGATGACCTTGGTCGCGAACGACCTGGCCAGGTCGTTGTTGGCGAACCTGCCGCCCGGCAGCCGGTTGAGCGAGGCGCCCGCCGCCCAGACGTACTCCGAGGCGGCGTCGACCACGGTGCCGTTCGGGCAGAGCTTCGCCTCCTCGGGGGTCAGCTCGACGCGTGCGCAGTCGGCGAACGTCATCGTCCTGGCCCACAGCGACACCCCGTCGGCGCCGGAGAGCGCGACACGGCCGTTGTGCTGCTGGTACCAGCCCGCGTAGGCGGCCACTGGGAGCGCTCCCGCGAGGGCCAGGGCGGCGACGGGACGCCAGCCGGCCCGCCGTACCAGGAGATAGAGGAGGGCGAGGCCGAGCAGCGGGACGGCCGCCGTGCGGGTGAGCCCCGCAAGTGCCAGCAGCAGGCCCGCGGCGGCGCCCGACCAGATGGAGACGCGCCACATGAGCAGCGTGAGCGCCGCGATGATCAGGAAGTACACCTGCAGGTCCGACAGGATCGCGTGCTCCAGGCGGATGAAGGCGGGGTCGAACAGCACCGGGAGGGTGGCGAGCGTGGCCGCCCAGCCCGGCACCGACCACCGGCGCAGCAGCAGGTAGATCATGACGCCGACGCCCAGTCCCATGAGGTGCTGGATGCCCGCCACCACCCTCACGTCGGAGAACGGCCACAGGAACCACGAGTACCCGGCGGGGTGGAAGGCCCCGCCGGGACGAAGGTGGAGCGCGGTGTCGAGGTAGGTGAAGGAGTCGTACCAGTACAGCTGAGCCGTGGTGTAGCCGATCATCACCAGCGCCCGCAACCCCGCTGCCGCGGCGAGCACGATGCCGAACAGGAGATGGCCCGACCGCCGGCTCGGGATGAGCGAGGGCAGGGCGGGCCTGACGATTGTCGCGGTCATCCGGCCAGTCCATTGATCAACCGCTAACCTGAGCGTCACCAAAAGTGGTTATGTCCGCGTTATGTGCATCCGGAGATCATCGGGGGAATGGAGGCGCGGGTGCGGGTGCTGATTGCCGAGGATGAGCGCATGCTCGCCGACTCGATCGCCGAGGGCCTGAGGGGCGAGGCCCTGGCAGTGGACGTCGCCTATGACGGGGGGGCGGCGCTGGAACGGCTGGGCGTGCACGACTACGACGTGCTCGTCCTCGACAGGGACCTGCCGGTCGTGCACGGCGACGAGGTGTGCGGGAAGGTGGTCGAGCAGGGCCTGATGGTCAGGGTCCTCATGCTGACCGCCGCCTCCGACGTGCGTGCGCGCGTGGCGGGGCTGTCGCTGGGGGCCGACGACTACCTGCCCAAGCCGTTCGCGTTCGAGGAACTGGTCGCCAGGATCCACGCGCTGGGCCGCAGGGCCAGACCGGCCGATCCGCCGATGCTGGAGCGGGCGGGGGTCAGGCTCGACTGGCCGCACCGGCAGGTCTTCCGCGGGGGCCGCTACGTGCCGCTGGCCCGCAAGGAGTTCGGCGTGCTGGCCGAGCTGCTGCGCGCCAGGGGCGCGGTGGTCTCGGCCGAGACGCTGCTGGAGAAGGTGTGGGACGAGCACATCGACCCGTTCACCAACACGGTCAGGACGACGATGACCAAGCTGCGCAGGAAGCTCGGCGAGCCACAGATCATCGAGACGGTCCCAGGATCGGGGTACCGCATTCCATGAGCATCCGCCTGCGGTTCGGCCTGGCCTGCGGCGGAGTTGCCCTCCTCATCGGCGCGCTGGCGCTGGCCGGTCTCTACCTGGTGGTACGGCAGACGCTCGAGCCCCGCAGCGGTCTGATGACGCCGGAGTTCATCGACACGAGGAACGGCCGCTACGACAAGGGGACCCGCGGCTACGCGATCGCCTTGGAGAGAGCGGCCACCGTCCGCCGGATCTACCAGCGCGATGCCCTGGCCAACGTGCGCGAATACGGCGCGCTCATCGTGCTCGGCGGCGCCGGAGCGGCGCTCGGCCTGGGCTACGGGGTCGCGGGCTGGGCGCTGCGCCCGCTCAGGTCGGTGACCCAGACGGCCAGGCGGGTGGCGCAGAGCCACGACCTCACGGGACGCATCGCCTACGAGGGATCGAGCGACGAGCTGAAGGAGCTGGCCGGCATCTTCGACACCATGCTCGGCAGACTCGCCCGCTCCTTCGACGGGCAGCGCCGCTTCGTCGCCAACGCCTCGCACGAGCTGCGCACCCCGTTGACGATCAACAGGACGCTGGTGGACGTGGCGGTGCGGCGGCCCGAGGCGACCGACGACGTCAAACGGCTCGGCGAGTCGCTGCTGCTGGTCAACGCCAGGCACGAACGGCTCATCGACGGCCTCCTGGCGCTCGCCGAGGGCGAGAACAGCGTGCTGGACCGGCGGCCCTTCGACCTCACCGACGTGGCCGAGCACGTCCTCGACGCGGTCGCGAGCGAGGCCGCCGAGCGGGAGGTCACCATCCACCGCCTCCTCGACGCGGCGCCGACGGCGGGGGAGGCCGTGCTGGTGGAGCGGCTGGTGCAGAACCTCGTGGAGAACGCCGTCAGGCACAACCACGCCAAGGGGGAGGTGTGGGTGACGACGCGGCAGCGGGCCGAGCAGGTCGAGCTGGTCGTGGCCAACACGGGGTTGCAGGTCCCGACGTACGAGATCGAGGCCATCTTCGAGCCGTTCAGGCGGCTGCACGGCGACAGGCTCCGCTCCGACAGGGGCAGCGGCCTCGGCCTGTCGATCGTCCGGGTCATCGCCGAGGCGCACCACGGCACGGTCACCGCCCGCCCCCGCGAGGAGGGCGGGCTGACGATCACCGTCGAGCTCCCCATCGAGCAATGAGGCATGTGGCCACCATCACGTTGCCTTATTAGAAAACAGTCCAAAAAATGATGCTATGGCCGACCTTCCCCGTCTGGCGGTGACGCGAACCGCCAAGCTCGCCACGCTCCCCCTCGGCTACGCGGGCCGTACGGCGCTGGGCCTTGGAAAGCGTGCGCTCGGCAAGCCCGCCGAGCTGATCGCGACCGAGGTGCAACTGCGCACCGCCGAGCAGATCTTCAAGGTGCTCGGCGAGCTCAAGGGCGGCGCCATGAAGATGGGGCAGCTGCTGTCGGTACTGGAGTCTGCCCTGCCGCCGGCGATCGTCGAGCCGTACCGGGCGGCGCTCACCAAGCTGCAGGACTCCGCCCCTCCCATGCCCTCGGCCACCGTGCACAGGGTGCTCGCGCGGGACTTCGGTGACGGCTGGCGCGAGTACTTCGCCTCCTTCGACGACGTCCCCGCCGCCTCGGCCTCGATCGGGCAGGTGCACAGGGCGGTGTGGGCCGACGGCAGGAGGGTCGCGGTCAAGGTGCAGTACCCCGGCGCGGCCAAGGCGCTGCGCACCGACCTCAGGCAGGTCGGCAGGGTCGCCAAGCTGTTCGGCGTGCTGCTCCCAGGACTCGACGTGAAGGCGTTCGTCAACGAGCTCCAGGAGCGGGTCGAGGAGGAGCTCGACTACGGCCTGGAGGCGGAGGCGTGGCACGCCTTCGCCGAGGAGTACGCCGACGACCCCAACTTCGTGATCCCGCCCGTGGTCGCCGCCTCCGAGCACGTGATCGTCACCGAGTGGCTGGACGGCGTGCCGCTGTCCAGGGTGATCGAGGACGGCACGCAGGAGGCGCGCGACAGGGCGGCGCTGCTGCTGGTGCGCTTCTCCTTCTCCTCGCCCACCCGCTGCGGCCTGCTGCACGGCGATCCGCATCCGGGCAACTTCAAGGTCACCGAGGACGGGCGGCTCGGCGTGCTCGACTTCGGCGCCGTCAAGCGGCTGCCCGGCGGGCACCCCGCGGCTATCGGGCCGCTGCTGCGCTGCGGCGCGGCCGGCGACATCGAGGGCGTGGCCGAGGTGTTCAGGGGGGAAGGCGTGATCCGCGAGGGCGTCGAGATCGACATGGACGCCCTGGCCGCGTTCGTCGCGCCGTACGCCGAGCCGATCACCGCGCACGAGTTCGCCTTCACCCGCGACTGGATGCGCGAGCGCGGCCTGTACATGTTCAGCGACGGGTCGAGCATCTTCCGCATGCTCAACGTGCCGCCCGACTACGTGGTGAGCTTCCGCGTGCTCACCGCGGGCTACGGCATCCTGTCGCAGCTGGCCGCCAGGGCCCGTTTCAGGGCCGAGGCCGAGCGCTGGATCCCCGGCTTCGCCGACCCGGCCTGAGCGACATTTCCGGTAAGTCTTAGCATGTCGTGATGCTCGAAGTCCTCGGCCTGTTCACGGCCGGCGTCGTGGCCGGACTGGTCAGCACCGTGGTCAGCCTGGCCTCGATCGTCTCCTACCCCGCACTGCTCGCCTTCGGCCTGAGCCCGCTGGCCGCCAACGTCACCAACACCGTCGCCCTGGTCTTCACCGGCATCGGCGCGGCGGCGGGGTCGAGGCCCGAACTCAAGGGGCAGGGCCCGCTCGTGCTGCGCCTGGGCTGGATCACCGCCCTCGGCGGCGCGGCGGGCGCGCTGCTCCTGCTGATCACGCCCTCACGGACGTTCGAGATGATCGCGCCCTTCCTGATCGCGATCGCCTCCGTGCTGCTCATCCGGCCGCCGGGTATCCGGCCGGGCGGCAATCACAGCAGGCTCATGCGGGTCGCGCTGTTCGCGGTCGCCGTCTATGTCGGCTACTTCGGCGCCGCGGGCGGGATCCTCATGTTCGCCGTGCTCACCGCCATCATGGACCAGGCCCCCGCCAGAGTGAACGCGGTCAAGAACGTCGTCTCGGGACTGGCCAACTTCGTGGCCGCGGCCGGGTTCGCGCTGTTCGGCCCCGTGGAGTGGTGGGCGGTCGCGCCGCTGGCCGCCGGGTTCCTCATCGGCGGCCGGCTCGGCCCCTCCATCGCCCGCCGCCTTCCCGGCCGATCGCTGCGCTACCTGGCCGCGGCCTGCGGGCTGGCGGTGGCCGTCAAGCTCGGCGTCGACGCGCTCTCCTGACGCGCGGGCTCCCGTGGTGGGCGCGCACGGCCCGCCGAAAGTGGCCGGCCGCCGCAGGGCGCGTCGCGGAAGGCGGAGCTCATGGGAGCCGGTAGGGCACGTGTGCCGTACCGGCTCCACGGGGTTTACGACTGGTGCTGCCTCAGCAGCTCATGCACCTTCTTGATCTTTTCCACCGACGGCGGCGCGACCGCCGCGGCCCTGGTCTTGGCGGCGACCGCCGCGCCGGTCGGCGAGGTGGCGGGCTTGCCCGGCGTGAACAGCCAGGTGTCGAACAGCGCGTCCAGCTGCTTGCCCGAGATCCGCTCGGCCAGCGCGACGAACTCGGCGGTCTCGGCGTTGCCGTGCGCCTTGTTGCGCACCCACGACCTGACGATGGAGAAGAACGCCGCGTCGCCGACCTCGGTGCGCAGCGCCTGCAGCGCCATGCCGCCGCGGTAGTAGGTGGCGTTGTGGAAGAGATCGGCCACGCCCGGATCGCCCGGCTTGACCTGCCAGAACGGGTCTTCGGCAGGAAGGTCGTTGTAGAAGAAGTCGGCCACCTCGGCGGCCGTGCCCTCGCCCAGCTTCTCCGACCACATCCACTCGGCGTAGGTGGCGAAGCCCTCGTTGAGCCAGATGTGCTTCCAGTCCTTCACCGCGATGCTGTCGCCGAACCACTGGTGGGCGTTCTCGTGCACGACCACGTAGGTGTCGGGGCCGCGGGAGAAGAAGCGCGGGTCGTAGACCGGCTGCGTCTGCGTCTCCAGCGCGAACCCGGGCAGCGCGCTGGTGACCGAGCCGCCCATCGAGTGGAACGGGTAGCGGCCGACCTGGCTCGCCAGCCAGTCGACGATCTGCGGCGTCTGCTCCACCGACGTCTTGGCCGCCGCGTCGTACTGGCCGAGGTTCTTGCTGTAGGAGGTGGTGACGGGCAGCCCCGACGACGAGCGCCCGGTGCGCACGTCGAGCTGGCCGATGAACATCGTGGCCAGGTAGGTGGCCATCGGCTTGTCCATCACCCACGTGGAGGTCGTCTGGCCGTGGGAGGTGCGCTCCTTGACCTTGATGCCGTTGCTGACGGCCTGCGTGCCGTCGGGCACGGTGATCGAGATGTCGTAGGTCGCCTTGTCGAGCGGGTGGTCGTTGCTGGGGAACCACCACCACGCCACCTGCGGCTGGCCCAGCGCGAGCGCGCCGTCGGCGGTGGCGATCCATGGGGTGAAGCCGCCCGTCTCGTCGGGCACCGGCACCTTGGAGGGAGTGTCGGCGTAGGTCACCTCCACCACGAACGGGCTGCCGCTGACCAGCTTGCGCGCGGGAGTGATCTCCAGCTCGTGCAGGCCGGACCTGGCGAAGGTGGCCGGCCTGCCGTTGACCTTGACGCTGTCGACCTTGAGCAGGAAGTCGAGGTTGAAGCGGGTCAGGTGCTGGGTGGCCGTGGCCCGGATCGTGGTCTTGCCGCGCAGCAGATCCGTGCCGGGCTGGTAGGACAGGTTCAGGCTGTAGTGCCTGGCGTCGTAGCCGCCGTTGCCGTGGTTGGGGAAGTAAGAGTCTCCGATGCCCGGAGCCCCTGGGCCCTTCTCGGTGGCGGCCGCGGGAGTGGCGAGGAAGAGCGCCGCGGCCGTGCTCATGGCGATGAGGGTGCGTGATCGGATTGATCGCATCATCGCAAATTAACCGAGGGCCGCGACCTCGTCTACGACATTCGGGTCACCGCGGCGAATCGGTGGGAAACCCCCCGCCAGACGGTGATGGCGGCAGGCTCGTCGAGCAACGCCTCCCTGTGCAGCCGCTCCAGGTCGAAGCCCCTGTCGTCCCACTCCAGGATCCGCTCGGGCGCCACCTCGGGATGGAACTGCACGCCCCACGCCGCCGGGCCCACCCTGAAGGCCTGGTAGGGGCAGGCCTCCGTCTGCGCCAGCCAGGCGGCGTCCTCCGGCAGCCCGACGACCGCGTCCTTGTGGTGCTCGATCGCCGTGACGACCTCGGGCAGCCCGTGGAAGAGCGGGTCGTCACCCGTCTCGGGACGCAGGGTGATCGGGACGCTGCCGTTCTCCGGCTCGCCCGCGTCGGCCTTCACCAGGCCGCCCGCGACCTCGGAGAGCATCTGACCGCCCAGGCAGATCCCCAGGTACGGCCGGGCATCGTCGATCGCCTGGCGTACCAGCTCCCTGGTCGCGGGCAGCCACGGCGCCCTGGCGTCGTCGGAGGGCAGGTAGCCGCCGCCCAGCACGAGCAGCGCCCGGTCGCCCAGGCGCTCGGGCACCTCGGCCCCCTCGAAGGCCCGCACGACCTCCAGCCCGAGACCGTCCTCGGCCAGCCAGTCGCCCACCCTCCTGGGGCCTCCACTGGCGGCGTTCTGCACGATCAGGACTTCACGCATCGTAGGCCTCTCTCAGCGCGACAGGGGTCGGGTCTGGTCGTCGTCGCCCTGGTCGGGCGGCTGGTAGGGAGTGAAGGCCGACGGATAGGACGGCGGCTGCTGGGGTGGCGGGCCGTACGGGGAGGAGGGCGAGGGGTGCTGCGGCGAGCCGTATGGGGAGGAGGGTGAGGGGTTCCGCGGTCTGGCCGCACGCCAGCGCGACGGGAAGGCGGAGGCGGTCAGCAGCAGCACGCCGAGCATGAACAGCAGGCCGGACGGGCCGATGGTGTCGAAGCCCACCCGCAGCGTCGACGGAAGCAGGTCCAGCAGCTTGGCCGGATACAGCTCGATGACGAGCATCCCCAGGCCGGCGAGCGTGTAGGTGAGGCCCGCCAGCAGGGAGGCGATGGGGGACAGGCGCGAGCCCGCGACGAATCCGAGCACGATCGCGCAGGCCGCGAGAGCCAGCGCTCCCGGCCATGGCGTGACGTACATCCTGAACGCGAAAGAGGTCTCGCCCACGCCGTAGGTCAGGGCGACGGCCAGCAAAGGGGTCAGGAGCAGTCCAGCGACCACTCCGAGGACATGGCGGACAGCGTTGGACATGATGGGCAGTCTAGAACGTCACCGGCTGGACTCCCTGACGACCAGCTCGGGTTGGAACATGATCTGCTGATGGGCGTGCGTGTCGGGGTTGTCGCACTCGTCCATCAGCAACTCGGTGGCGACCCTGCCGAGCTGGTAGGTCGGCTGCCTGATCGAGCTGAGCGACACCGTGGACGCGGCGGCGAAGTCGATGTCGTCGTAGCCGATCAGCGACACCTGCTCGGGCACCCGCACACCGGCCTGCAGCAGACCGCGCAGCAGGCCGAGCGCGAGCAGGTCGTTGGCGCAGAAGACCGCGTCGGGCAGGTCGCCCAGCAGCTGCTCTGCGGCCTGCTGCCCGGCCTTCGCGTTCATCGCCGGCATCTCCACCACGCGCAGCTCGGCGGGGTCGCGCCCGGCGGCGGCAAGGGCTCGCTCGACCCCCTCGCGCCGCTCCCTGCACTGCCTCATCGCCGCCGGGCCCGCGACGTAGACCAGCCGCTCGGCGCCGCCCTCCAGCAGGTGGGTGGCCGCCATCGAGCCGCCCACCACGTCGTTGACCGACACGGCGCACTGGTCGGGCCGCTCTGCCGGATGGTCGACGAGCACCACGTTGATGCCGCGTGAGCGCAGCCGTTCGAGCCGGCGCGAGTCGTCGTCGGACGGTGTGATGAGGACGCCGCGCACCCGCTGCTCGGCGAAGACCAGCAGGTTGCGCTCCTCCTTCGACCTGCTGCCCGAGGAGTTGCCGAGGATCACGGCGTAGCCGCGCTCGCTGGCCAGGTCCTCGACTCCCGCGGCGACGTCGGTGAAGAACGGGTTGCCGATGTCGATCACCGACAGGCCGATCGTGCGGCTGTGACCAGCCCTCAACGTCGAGGCCGAACCGTGGCGCACGAAGCCCAGCTCGCGGATCACCTGCTCGACCCTGCTGCGCGTGGAGCCCGCGACCTTCTCGGGGCGGTTGAGGACGTTCGACACCGTGCCGGGCGACACTCCGGCCCTGGCGGCGACCTCCTTGATGCTGACCGTCTCAGCCAAGCCCGCCTCCAGGGTGGTAGGTGCGCAGCGGCTGGCTGCGCCGTACTAGCTCGCGCGGTTCGGTCGCCAGCCCCAGAGCGCGGGCCTGCACCAGCACGTTGCCCAAGGCCGCCGCCTCCACCGGGCCCGCGACCACAGGCAGGCCCGTTGCGTCGGCCGTCAGCTGGCACAGCAGCGCGTTGCGGGCGCCGCCTCCGACGATGTGCACGACCTCGATCTCCCGTCCGCTCAGCCGCGCGGCGTCGCTGACGGCTCTCCGATAGGCGAGGGCGAGGCTTTCCAGGATGCATCGTACGGCCTGCGCCCTGCTCGCAGGCGAGGGCTGTCCCGTGCGCGCGCAGTAGGCGGCGATGCGGGCGGGCATGTCGCCCGGCGGCAGGAAGCTCGGGTCGTCGGGATCGATCGCCGTCCGGCACGGCTCGGCCAGCGCGGCCGCCCGCAGCAGGCCGTCCAGGTCGCTCTCCCCCCATGCGCGCATGCACTCCTGCAGGATCCACAGGCCCATGACGTTGCGCAGGTAGCGGATGGTGCCGTCGGCGCCCGCCTCGTTGGTGAAGTTGGCGGCCAAGCTGTCGCCGGTCAGCACCGGCTCGTCCAGTTCGACGCCGACCAGCGACCAGGTGCCGCAGGAGATGTAGGCGAAGGCGGGGCTCCGCGCGGGCACGGCGACGACGGCGGAGGCGGTGTCGTGGGAGGCGACCCGCGTGACCACGCTGTCGTGCCCGACGTCCACGGTCAGCGGGCCGACGACGGTCCCCGGCGACGATATCTCCGGAAATATGCGCATAGGCAGGCCTAGGTCGGCGATCAGCGGCCGCGCCCAGTCCCTGCCCCTGACGTCGAACAGGCCGGTCGTGGAGGCGTTGGTCAGCTCGGCGCCCTTGACCCCCGTCAGCCAGTAGGTCAGCAGGTCGGGGATCATCAGCAGCGTCTCCGCGTGGTCGAGGCGGCTCTCGAGCAGCTGGTAGAGCGTGTTGAACGGCAGGAACTGCAGGCCGTTCACCTGGTAGCCGTCGAGGTCGAGCCGCTCGGTGTAGCGGGCGGTGCGCGCGTCCCTGTAGTGGACGGGATTGCCGATGAGGGCGCCCTGGCCGTCGAGCAGGCCATAGTCGACGGCCCACGAGTCCACGCCGATCGAGTCGACCTCGCCCGCCTTCCGCAGCCCTTCGAGCATGTCCTGGTAGAGGGCGAGGATGTCCCAGTGGAAGGTGCCCGCGACAGTGACGGGGCGGTTCGGGAAGCGGTGCACCTCGACGAGCTCCACCCGGTCGGCCGTGACCTCGGCGCGCATGACCCGGCCACTGGAGGCGCCGAGATCGACAGCTGTGAATCGCATGGTGTGATTAAAACGTACAAACCTCTCTACTGGAACTCACGTTGACGTATCGGTTCTGGTCGGCCTAGGTTGCGTTAAAACGTTTCGGTTTGGAGTCTCATGGTCAAGGACCTGCTCAGGCGGCAGCACATCGAGACGCCCTCATGGGCGTACGGCAACTCCGGCACCAGGTTCAAGGTGTTCGCCCAGCAGGGGGTGCCGCGCGACCCCTACGAGAAGCTGGCCGACGCCGCCCAGGTGCACGCCTTCACCGGCATCGCGCCGACCGTGGCGCTGCACATCCCCTGGGACAGGGTCGACTCCTACGAGGACCTCGCCCGCCACGCCCGCGCGCTCGGCGTCGGCATCGGGGCGATCAACTCCAACGTGTTCCAGGACGACGACTACAAGCTCGGCAGCGTCACCCACCCCGACCAGGCCGTCCGCCGCAAAGCCCTCGACCACCTGCTCCACTGCGTCGACATCATGGACGCCACCGGGTCCGCCACGCTCAAGCTGTGGTTCTCCGACGGCACCAACTACCCGGGCCAGGACGACATCCGCGCGCGCCAGGACCGGCTGGCCTTCGCGCTGGAACGGGTCTACGAGCGGCTGGGGGAAGGGCAGCGGTTCCTGCTGGAGTACAAACTGTTCGAGCCCGCCTTCTACGTCACCGACGTGCCCGACTGGGGCACCGCCTACGCCCACTGCCTCAGACTGGGCGACAAGGCGCAGGTCGTCGTCGACACGGGACACCACGCCCCCGGCACGAACATCGAGTTCATCGTGGCGTTCCTGCTGCGGGAGGGGAAACTGGGCGGGTTCGACTTCAACTCCCGCTTCTACGCCGACGACGACCTGATGGTCGGGGCGGCCGATCCGTTCCAGCTGTTCCGCATCATGTTCGAGGTGATCTGCGGCGGCGGGTACGGCCCGCAGGTCGCGTTCATGCTCGACCAGTGCCACAACATCGAACCCAAGATCCCGGGGCAGATCCGGTCGGTCATGAACGTGCAGGAGGCCACGGCGAAGGCGCTGCTCGTGGATCGGGACGCGCTTGCCGCCGCGCAGCGGGAGGGAGACGTCCTCGGCGCGAACGCGGTCCTGATGGACGCGTACAACACCGACGTACGGCCGCTGCTGGGGGAGTTGCGGGCGGAGATGGGCCTCGACCCTGACCCGATGGCGGCATACGCGAGGTCCGGCTACTTCGAGAAGATCGCCGCCGAACGAGCCGGAGGCACCCAGTCCGGCTGGGGCGCCTGACCCCGCGCCCACCCCGTTCAAGCACCCATCGCCACGCACACACCCAAAGGGAGAGACCGATGACGGTTACCGAGCTGCTCGACCGGGCCCGCGCCCTCGGCTCGGACCCGCGCAACACCAACTTCGCGGGCGGCAACGCCTCAGCCAAGGGCGTGCGGCGCGACCCCGTGACCGGCGGCGACGTCGAGCTCATGTGGGTGAAGGGCTCCGGCGGCGACCTCGGCACCCTCACCGAAGCCGGCCTCGCCGTCCTCCGCCTGGACCGGCTCCGCGCGCTCGTCGACGTCTACCCCGGCGTCGAACGCGAGGACGAGATGGTCGCCGCCTTCGACTTCTGCCTGCACGGCAAGGGCGGCGCCGCGCCGTCCATCGACACCGCCATGCACGGCCTGGTGGACGCGGCACACGTCGACCACCTCCACCCCGACTCCGGCATCGCCCTCGCCACCGCCGCCGAAGGGGCCGAGCTGACCGCGCGGATCTTCGGTGACCGGGTGCTGTGGGTCCCATGGCGGCGACCTGGCTTCCAGCTCGGCCTCGACATCGCCGCGCTGAAGGACGCCAACCCGCAGGCCATCGGTTGCGTCCTCGGCGGCCACGGCATCACCGCATGGGGCGAGACGAGCGAGGAGTGCCAGGCGAACTCCCTGGAGATCATCCGCGCCGCCCAGCAGTACATCGACGAGCACGGCAAGCCTGAGCCCTTCGGCCCCGTGATCCACCCCCCGCTCCCCGGCGCCGAGCGCAGGGAACGCGCCTCCGCCCTCTTCCCGCTGGTTCGCGGCCTGTGCTCGACCGACGCCCGCCAGGTCGGCCACTACACCGACAGTCCCGAGGTCCTGGACTTCCTCTCCCGCGCCGACCACCCTCGCCTGGCCGCCCTTGGCACGTCCTGCCCCGACCACTTCCTGCGCACCAAGGTCTCGCCTCTGGTCCTGGACCTCCCGCCGAACGCCCCCGTGGACGAGGTGGCCGCCCGCTTACGCATCCTGCATACCGAATACCGCACCCAGTATGCCGCCTACTACCAACGGCATGCCGTACCCACCTCACCCCCGATGCGCGGCGCCGACCCGGCGATCGTGCTGATCCCCGGCGTCGGCATGTTCTCCTTCGGCAAGGACAAGCAGACCGCCCGGGTCGCGGGCGAGTTCTACGTCAACGCCATCAACGTGATGCGCGGCGCCGAGGCCGTCTCCACCTACGCGCCGATCCCCGAGTCGGAGAAGTTCCGCATCGAGTACTGGGAACTCGAGGAGGCCAAACTCCGCCGCCTCCCCAAGCCCGAACCACTGGCCGGACGCATCGCGCTGGTCACCGGTGGCGGCTCCGGCATCGGCGCCGCCACCGCCCGCCGCCTCGCCACCGAGGGCGCCTGCGTCGTCATCGCCGACCGCGACCTCACCGCCGCCCAGAGAATCGTCACAGAAATCGACAACGGATCCCCTCACCCACCCGCCGCCGGGCGTGGTCACCGGTCCTCGGACGTGGCCGTTGCCGTGGGCGTCGATGTCACCTCGGAGGAGCAGGTCTTCGAGTCCGTACGGCAGGCGGTGCTCGCCTTCGGCGGTGTCGACCTGGTCGTGAACAACGCGGGCCTGTCCCTGTCGCGCTCCCTCCTCGAGACCACCCTCGACGACTGGGACCTCCAGCACGACGTCATGGCCAGAGGCTCGTTCCTGGTGTCACGTGAGGCCGCCAGGGTGCTCCTCCTGCAGGACATGGGAGGCGACATCATCTACATCTCCTCCAAGAACGCCGTCTTCGCCGGGCCGAACAACGTCGCGTACGGGGCGGCCAAGGCGGACCAGGCACACCAGGTAAGGCTGCTGGCGGCCGAACTCGGGCCGCACGGCATCCGCGTCAACGGGATCAACCCCGACGGCGTGGTCAGGGGCTCGGGCCTCTTCGCCTCGGGATGGGGGGCGAACCGGGCGGCGGTGTACGGGGTGGAGGAGGACAAGCTCGGCGAGTTCTACGCGCAGCGGACGTTGCTGAAGCGGGAGGTCCTTCCCGAGCACATCGCGGCGGCGGTGTTCGCCCTGACCGGAGGGGACCTGTCGCTCACCACTGGTCTGCACATCCCCGTCGACGCGGGCGTGGCCGCCGCCTTCCTCCGCTGACCCGGGCCACGGGACGCACGAGGCTTCACGAGACCCTGGAGGCCGGCATCGGGTCCCCGAAGCGGGCCGGCAGGCGAAATCCGACCGGGTCCCGGACCCCCAGGGTCCCGTCAGGAAACGGGATGGAAGGTCGCCCGAGGTTCCCGGGGTTCTGGGGGCATCAGCGCGGGGGGTGGTGTTGCGCGGGTGCCTCGGCTCGCAGTGCTCGGAAGGTGGAGGTGTCGGGCGGGGGAGGGGGTTGAGAGTGGGGGACTTGCCAGAGTCCTCGTTGTCTTCGCGAACTCCCCTGGGACGCGGCGGTTTGGGCCTTTTGCCGTGCCGTACCCAAAGGAATCGTGACGGGCATGAGAGCAGCGATCCTGATGACAACCGTTTGCGCCCTCCTCCTCGCCACCCCCGCCCAAGCCGCCACCCGACCCGACACCATCGCCCTGCCCAACGGGTTCCAGCCCGAGGGCATCGCGATCGGCCCACGCCACGCGGCCTACTTCGGCTCCCGCGCCACCGGCGACATCTACCAGGCCGATCTGCGCACCGGCGAAGGCCGCCTGATCAGCAAGGGGCCGGGTACGGCGTCGCTCGGAATCAAGATCGACCATAGGGGACGGTTGTTCGTGGCGGGCGGTCTCGGGGGCGACGCCCGCGTGGTCGACTCGCGTACGGGCACGGTGCTCAAGTCGTACCCGCTCGCCGCCACGCCCTCGCTCGTCAACGACGTGTTCCTCGCCAAGGGCGCGGCCTGGTTCACGGACTCGACCAACCCCGTCCTCTACAAGGTCCCGGCCGACCTGCGCGGCGACGTGACCAAGCTCCCCCTGACGGGCGCCATCCAGTACCAGACCGGGATCAACGCCAACGGCATCACCACCACCCCCGACCGCCGTTCTCTCCTGATCGTGCAGTCCAACACCGGCAAGCTGTTCAAGGTGAACGAGAACACGGGCGCGACGACCGAGGTCGACCTGGGTGGCGAGTCGGTGGTCAACGGCGACGGCCTGCTGCTGGAAGGGCGGACGCTCTACGTGGTCCAGAACCGGATCAACACCCTGGCCGTCGTACGGCTGGCCGCCGACGGCTCCAAGGGGCGCGTCGTCAAGCGGATCACCGACCCGCGCTTCGACATCCCCGCCACGGTGGCACGCGACGGCGACCGCCTCTACCTGCCCAACGCCCGCTTCTCCACCCCGCCCACCCCCGACACCACCTACTCGGCGGTGGCGGTGCGCTCGTAGGGCCCGCCGAACGGCGCAGTCTGACGGTGGGGGCAGGTCGTCGGTGGTCGCAGGGCCGGGCTCACCCGGATGGTGGTGGTCTGCTCGTGGAGGTCGCCGAACGGCACGGTCTGGCGGCAGCGGTCGGCGGGCCGTCCACCTAGCATGGCCGCGTGAACGAGATCGACTTGTGGCACCTGCGCCGTTGCGTGGAGCTGGCCGCCGAGGCGCTGGAGGCGGGTGACGACCCGTTCGGCTCGGTGCTGGTCGCCGCGGACGGCACCGTCCTGGCCGAGGACCGTAACCGCGAGGTCTCGGAGTCCGACCCCACCCGCCATCCCGAGATCGACCTGGCCAAGTGGGCGGCGGCGAACCTGCCCGTCGAGCAGCGGGCCGGCACGACGCTCTACACCTCGGGCGAGCACTGCCCGATGTGCTCGGCCGCGCACGGCTGGGTGGGGCTGGGCCGGATCGTCTACGCCGCCTCCTCCGCCCAGTTCGCCCAGTGGCGGGCCGAACTCGGCCTGCCCGACTCGCCGGTCAGCGCGCTGCCGATCCGGCAGGTCGTCCCCGGCATCACGGTGGAGGGCCCCGCCGCCGAACTGGAGGAGGAAGTGCGTGCCCTTGTGCGCCGCTCCGCACGGAGGTGATATGCCGGAGACATGGCAGACAGAGAGCCCGTGACCGAGCTCGACGCCCGGTTCAGCAGCGACAAGGCCACCCCGACGAGCTGGCGGGAGGCGCGCGACATCCTGGAGGGCGCGGAGATCTACTGGCTGACGACGGTACGGCAGGACGGCAGCCCGCACGTCACCCCGCTGATCGGGATCTGGCAGGACGGCGCGCTGCACTTCTGCACCGGGCCGGTCGAGCAGAAGGCCAAGAACCTGGCGAGCGACGCCCGGTGCGTGCTGACCACCGGCGCCAACTCCTTGACGAAGGGGGTGGACGTGGTGGTCGAGGGCCGGGCGGTGCTCGTGGAGGACGAGGCCAGGCTCGGTCGCCTGGCGGAGGCGTACGAGGCGAAGTACGGCCCTGACTGGCACTTCGACGTCGAGGACGGAGCCTTCGCCCACGAGGGTGGCAGGGCGCTGGTGTTCACGGTCGCGCCCGAGCGGGCGTTCGGGTTCGCCAAGGAAGGCGAGTACGGCCAGACCCGCTGGCTGTTCTGACCGCCACGCCCGTCAACCGGGGCCCGATCGCTTGGATCGCAAGGTGTGACTGAACGGCGCCTTCATCGCCGCCCTGGGTCCAGGCCGCCGAGATCGCCCTTCGTCAGCCAGGAACTGGGTCAGGAGGCCCCAGCGAGGGCGGGGAAACCCGTCCGCCACGTGGGCCAGTCAGGCGCCCAGCCGAGCGCTCGGGCCTTCGCGTTGCAAGCCCCGCGCTCCCACCCCTCCCGCCCCACCGAAGCGTCGGCCGAGGCGCCTGCCGAGAGTCCCGCTGAAAGCCCCGCCGTCACCTCCGGCGCCGGTTCGCCGAGTGCGGACGCCAGCACGGGCACCCACTCCCGCGCCGGTGCGGGCTCGTCGTCGACGACGTTCACGACCCCGTCGGGCCAGTCGAGCGCCAGCAGCGCCGCCACCGCCGCGTCCGCCACGTGCACGAACGAGCTGACCGCCGCCCCCGCCGTCAACTGCCCGGCCCGGAGCTGGCCGGCCGCCCACGCGCCGGGGAAGTACCAGGTCCCAGGCCCGTACAGCAGGCCGTATCGGAGCACGACGTGCCGTTCGAACTCCGCCGCCGCCGACTCCAGCGCCATCGCGGGCCCGACCAGCCCCTCGCGGGCCAGGTCCAGTGGCTCGTCCTCCGTCGCGGGCGCCTCACCCGCCGCGTAGACCCACGAGATCGACTGGGCGACGATCCGTCCGGCGCCGGCCTTCAGCGACCCGTCGACCAGGTTGCGGGTTCCCTCGCGCCTGATCCGCGCGTTCTGGTCGAACCGCCGCTCGCCCAGCGCGGTCAGCTGGTGGATCACCGCTTCGGGCCGGGTCGCGGCGAGCGCGCGAAGGGTGGACGCACGGTCGAAGACGTCCAGCCGCACGGCATCGGCCCCCGCGGCCCTGATCGCGGCGACGCCCGCGTCCGACCGCGAGCTGCCGACCACGTCGTGCCCGGCGTTCAGCAGCAACGGCACCAGCAGGCGGCCGATGGCGCCGTTGGCCCCTGCGAGGAGAACCCGCATGCGACTCAACCCCTCTTCGCTCCCTTGCCGGCACCTCTGACGAAGTGGCGCTGGAACGCCACGAAGATGACGGCGACAGGGATCGTAGCGAGGAGCGCCACCCCCGGTTTCAGCGGGTACGGCGTGCAGGCGCAGGAGCGAGCCGCTGACCAGGTCGCCAGGCCACAGGGAAGCGATTACCCTGAGTAACATCTGGACCGCTCTGGTGGCAGTGGATACTTTTTGACCCTCTTCCCAGCAGAGGGCGATGATGAGCGACGAAACCCCAGACCGGCTCCCGATGCGCGAGGACGCCGAGCGGTGCCCCAGCACCGACGGTGACCGGCGCTGCGTCCTCCCGCCCGAGCACCGGGGCGACCACGTCTACCCGCCGATCACCTGACACGTGCCGGCTGACCGGGCGTTCCCCTGGGCCGTCGGTTCCCGTGACGGTGTCGGTCGTCAGGACCGTCGCGCACCCTCGGCCGGCAACTCGACAGGACCCCAAAGACAAAACCCCAGGCCAGACGGCCTGGGGTGAGGTGTGGTGGACGATACTGGGATTGAACCAGTGACCTCTTCCGTGTCAGGGAAGCGCTCTCCCGCTGAGCTAATCGTCCTCGGGTACCGAGCGGAAGACGGGATTCGAACCCGCGACCCTCACCTTGGCAAGGTGATGCTCTACCACTGAGCCACTTCCGCGTTGTCGCTCGTTCGCGACGACGTAGAGAACTGTACCGAATCCTTGCCGAGTCCCAAAACCGGCGGTGCGCTTCGAAGCTGTTGACCGGCCTGGCGAGGTCCAGCCGGCAGTCCAGTCCCGCCTCGGTCGGAGGGACGATCGCGGAGGCGCGCGAGCGCATCGGCTACCTGAGCGACCTCGCCGCCGTGTCGCCGATCGGGGCCGGCGAAGGCGACGGGGTGTGTGTGGCCGGGGGCTCCTGCTGACGCCTCCGCTCGCTCAAGGGGTCTTGGCGCGGGCGCGGAAGGCGGCGGTCTTCACCCGGTTCTGGCAGGCCGTGGAGCAGAACCTGCGGGTCCCGTTGCGTGAGACGTCCACGTAGACGCGGTCGCAGTGCGGCGCCGTGCACACCCCGAGCCGGTCGTGGAACTCGCTGCCCAGCACGATCGCCAGCGACGTCGCGCAGCTGGCCGCCCAGTCGCCCGCCATCGTCCCGCCCGGACCGTGGAAGTGCAGGTGCCACGGCTCCCCGTCGTGGCGGTTGAGGTGCGGCCGCGCGTTGGTCTCCTCGAGCAGCCGGTTGACCTGCCGGGCCGCGGAGTCGATGTCGTCGGCGGCCACGGACTCGAACACCGCGCGCAGCCGCTCCGCGACGGCGGTCAGCTCGGCCGCCTCCGTCTCGCTCGTCTCCCTGTGGCGTGGGTAGCCGGCGCGTACGCCCTCGGTGGCCGCCGCGGGCAGGTCGGAGGGCAGCGGGTAGAGACGGCCCCGCCGCTCGCCCGGCGTCAGGGAGTTGACCAGGCCCACGGCGACCCGCACCACTCCATCGTTGTGACTGTTGAATTCCACTTGACCAGTTACACCTTTGCGCTCTAAGTTGTGACTGTCGAAATTGTAAACGACGGTCACAAGGAGATCTTCGTGCTTACCAACGATGTCGCAAGGGAATGGATCGCGCGCTGGGACCGCCAGCAGGAGGGCTACCTGCCCGACCGTGAGGAGCGTTTCACCGCGTTGATCGACGCCGTGGAGGCGCTCGGGCGTCCGGACCCGCTCGTCATCGACCTCGGATGCGGCCCGGGCTCGCTGTCGGCCCGGTTGGTGGAGCGCCTGCCGAAGGCCACGGTGATCCCGGTCGACGCCGATCCGCTGCTGCTCGGTCTGGGCCGCGCCGCCTACCCTCACCTGGACTTCGTCTCCCTCGACCTGCGCACCCCCGGCTGGACCAGGGAACTGGGCCTCGACAGGCCCGTGGACGCCGCGGTGAGCACCACCGCGCTGCACTGGATCTCCGGCCCTGAGCTGGCCGCCATGTACGCCGAGCTCGCCTCGGTGCTGAGGCCGGGCGGGCTGCTGCTCAACGGTGACCACCTCGACTCCGACGACGCCACGCCGTCCATCGCCAGGCTGGAGCGTGCCGTACACGAAAAGGAGACCGCGCGCGTCTTCTCCGGCGACCGGCCCGAGGAGTGGGGGCAGTGGTGGGAGGCGGTGGCCGCCGACCCCGACCTGTCGGCGCTGAACACCGCCCGCACGACGGCGGGATCGGCGCACAACGGCTCGGAGTCCAACCTGCTCTCGACGCACGTCGACGCCCTGCGCGGCGCGGGCTTCGCCGAGATCGGCACGCTGTGGCAGCGCGGCAACAACCGCCTGCTGTGCGCGGTGACCGGTGCCTAGACCGGCCCCGTGGGTCGGCGCCGAGACATGGCCGCGCACGCAGGTGCTTGCGCGGCCCGTCTCACGCCCATCGGCGCGCTCCTCGCCGACCAGGCCGGCCCCGCAGCGCCCTGTGTGGTGATTCCTGCCCATGGAGGGCAGGGAGAGGCGTAGCGGGGGCCTTTGTCCTGTAAGGAGCTAACATCGCATACGCCGGTTACCTGAGCGAGAGAGTGCAATATGCGCGACAACGAAGTCGTGAACGTCGGACCTGAGCCGCTGACCTTCACCGACGTCATCCGAGTGGCCCGCCACGGCGCCCCCGTCCAGCTCACGGACGACGCCATCGCCGCGATCTCCGCCGCCCGCCAGCGGGTGGACGAGCTCGCCGAGAGTCCGACCCCCGCCTACGGCGTCTCGACCGGGTTCGGCGCGCTCGCCACCCGGCACATCGACCCCGCGCTCCGCGCCCAGCTGCAGCGCTCGCTGGTCCGCTCGCACGCGGCGGGCAGCGGGCCGGAGGTCGAGACGGAGGTGGTGCGCGCGCTGATGCTGCTGCGCCTGCACACGCTCGCCACGGGGCACACCGGCATCCGCCCGACGACCGCCAAGACCATGGCGGCCCTCCTGAACGCGCACATCACCCCTGTCGTCCACGAATACGGCAGCCTGGGCTGTTCGGGAGACCTCGCGCCGCTCGCCCATGTCGCCCTGACCTTGATGGGCGAGGGCGTCGTAAGGGATAAATCCGGAAATGTCGGGCCGAGCGCCGAGGCGCTCAAGCAGGCGGGCATCGAGCCCGTCGAGCTGGCCGCGAAGGAGGGCCTGGCCCTCATCAACGGCACCGACGGCATGCTCGGCATGCTCATCCTCGCCATCGACGACCTGACCAGGCTGCTCAAGACCGCCGACATCAGCGCCGCCATGAGCGTCGAGGCGCTGCTCGGCACCGACCGCGTCTTCGCCCCCGAGCTCCAGGCCCTGCGTCCCCAGCCGGGCCAGGCGCTGGCCGCGGCGAACATGGTCCGCGTCCTGAAGGACTCCGGCATCATGGAGAGCCATCGCGACCCGAACGCCTGCACCCGCGTCCAGGACGCCTACTCCCTGCGCTGCGCCCCGCAGGTCGCCGGAGCCGCCCGCGACACCGTCGCCCACGCCACGAACGTCGCCACGTGGGAGCTGGCCTCCGCCGTCGACAACCCCGCCGTCCTGGCCGACGGCCGCGTGGAGTCCAACGGCAACTTCCACGGCGCGCCCGTCGCCTACGCCCTCGACTTCCTGGCCATCGTCGCCGCCGACGTCGCCTCGATGTCCGAGCGCAGGACCGACCGCTTCCTCGACGTGGCCCGCAACCACGGCCTGCCCGCCTTCCTGGCCGACGACCCCGGCGTCGACTCCGGCCACATGATCGCCCAGTACACCCAGGCGGCCATCGTCTCGGAGATGAAGCGACTGGCCGCTCCAGCCAGCGTCGACTCGATCCCGAGCTCGGCCATGCAGGAGGACCACGTCTCCATGGGCTGGTCGGCCGCGCGCAAGCTGCGCCGCTCCGTCGACGGGCTGACGCGGGTGCTGGCCGTGGAGGTGCTCACCGCCGCCCGCGGCATCGACCTGCGCGCCCCGCTCCGGCCGGCCCCCGCGACCGGCGCGGTGGTCAGGGCGCTGCGCGAGAGCGTGCCGGGTCCAGGGCCCGACAGGTTCCTGGCGCCCGAGATCGAGTCCGTCGTCCGCCTCGTCGCCGACGGCGCCGTCGTCTCCGCGGCGGAGTCCGTCACCGGCCCGCTGGCGTAGCCCCCTCGAGTGCGGGTCCACACCCCCGTCCCGTACGGCAAGCACCCCGAAAGCCCACCCTCCGCACGCGGCCGGCCTCCGTCCAGGGTGACGCTCCTCGGGAGCGCGTGGCGGGCCGCCCCGACGCGGCCCGCCACCTCCCGCACCGTCACGGCAAGGCGACGATCAGGTCGATCTCCAGCATCAGCCCCGGCATGAAGAGCTTCGACACCTCCACGGTCGTGCTCGCAGGCGGCGTGCCGGTGATGTACTTCCTACGCACCTCCCCGTACGCGAAGCGCTGGTCCATGTCCGTCAGGTAGGTCCTGATGAAGGCGATGTCCTCGAAGCCCGCCCCCTGGTCGGCGAGGATCTCGCCGATGTTCTGGAAGACGGCCTCGGCCTGGGCGGTCATGTCGCCCTCGCCGACCAGCTCGCCCCGCTCGTCGAAGGCGGCCTGGCCGGAGACGTAGAGCATGTCGCCCACGCGGACGGCGTGCGAGTAGAACCCGTTGGTGGCCGGCACGCTCCCCGGATTCACCGCGACCGCGCGGGACCCGGTGGACGCCCGCACGGGCTCCTCGGCGACGTACGTCGCGATCGACGTCACATCCCGCTCGCCGAAGCCCGCCTCCACCGCCGCGTCCAGCCGAGCCTCCGCCGCCCGCGCCATCGTCGCCCCTTCCCACGCCCCCAGCCGGACGTCCTTCGCCGCCAAGCCCAGCGCGTATCGGGTCTCGTCGGCCGGAGCCGCGATCCGCGAGGCCAGCGTGCCCAGCGGCGTCTGCGCCAGCACCCCCGCCAGCGCCTCGCGCGGCACCCCGTGCGCCTCGCCGTACGCGAACGTCTCGGCCAGCAGCACCTGCGCCGGCACCAGCGCGCCCATCACGGCCACCTTCAGCGCCGCCCCCGCCCCGAGCGGGCCGAGTTCGACGACGTTCCCGAAGACGGACAGCACCGACCGGCACGCCGACACGTCGCCGCCCGCCAGCACCGTCAGCGTGCCGTCGGCGGCGGGGCCGACGCTGCCCAGCACGGGCGCGTCCACCAGCGCCACGGAAGGGGGGAGCAGCTCGCGCAGCCGCCGCACGGCCGAGGGTCCGATCGTGGACATCTCCACCACCGTCGTCCCAGGCCGCAGGCCCTCGAGCGCCTGGGTCAGCACCTCCTCGACGGCCTCGCCGTCGCGCAACATGGTGATGACCAGGTCCGCGCCCTCCACCGCCGCGCGCACCGGGCCGAGCCCGCGCTTCCACACCGTCACCTGATGCCCTGCCTCCACGAGGCGCCGGGCCATGGGGACGCCCATGCGTCCCTGTCCAAGAAAAGCGATCACGTCCTGATTCAAGCGTGATGCGAGCTATTCCACCACCGACTAGGCTGCATGCCAGCCATGCTTGAGACGAATGACTTGCGACTGTTCGACGAGGTCGCCCGCGAAGGCTCCTTCACCGCCGCGGCCGAGCTGCTCGGCTACACCCAGTCCGCCGTGTCCCGCCGCGTCGCCGCGCTGGAACGCGAGGCGGGCGGCCCGCTGTTCGTGCGGCTGGCCAGAGGCGTCAGGCTCACCCCCGCGGGCGAGGCGCTGCGCAGGCACGCCGTCGCCGTCCTCGAGCGCCTGGACAGGGCGGAGGAGGAGCTGGCCGCCATCCACAGGGGCGGCGGCGGCGCGCTGCGCGTCGGCGCCTTCGCCACCGCGAACGTCTGGATGGTCCCGCAGGCACTCAAGACGTTCGGCGAGCGCCATCCCGGCGTCGAGGTGCGCCTGTCCGAGGGGCTGTCGGGACGGCTGCTCGACCGGCTCGACGGCGGCGCCCTCGACGTGGCCGTGGTCAGCGACTATCCGGCGGGCCTGCCGTCGGCGGCCGAGACGGTGCTGCTGCTGGAGGAGAGACTCCTGGTGGCGCTGCCCTCGGGACACAGGCTGGCCGACCGCGAGGTGATCGATCTGCGCGACCTGGCGGAGGAGACCTGGATCGAGGCGGCGCCCCGCGGCCGGCCGACGATCCTGACCGCCGCCTGCGCCAGGGCGGGGTTCACGCCGCGTGGCGGGCCGCGCGTGGCCGAATGGACGGGCAAGTTCGGCTACGTCGCCGCAGGGCTCGGCGTCACACTGGTGCCGGAGCTGGCGGCGCGTGCCGTACCCGGCGATCTGGTGGTGGTGCGGCCGATCGCCGAGGAGGGGCCGCGCAGGAAGGTCTACGCGGCGCTGCCGGAGGTGCCGCTGCCGTCCGCGCTGGCATTCGTCGAAATACTGGGACAATAAGGTCGTGCACGACAGTTTCGCCCACGTCGGTGGCCTCCTGGCGACCAGGCTCAGGGACCTCACCACCGACCTGGCCGCCCTCGACAGCGACGGCTGGTGGGCCGTCGTGGTCGACTACGAGGGCAAGGTCACCTGCGCCCGCTTCGACGACGTACGGCGGGCGCCGCTCCCCGCCGCCGGAGCATGGCACGGGCCCGCGCGGGCGGAGTGGCGCAGCTCGCTCGACCAGGCCGCCTACGAACGCGGCGTGCAGCGCATCCGCGACTACATCGAACAGGGCGAGGTCTACCAGGCCAACCTCTGCCGCGTCCTGTCCGCGCCGCTCGACCCCACGGCCGACCCCCTCGCGCTGGCCGCCAGGCTCCAGGAGGGCAACCCCGCCCCCTACGCCGCCGTGGTCAGCGTGCCGGGGCTGAGCGTGGTGTCGGCCTCTCCCGAGCTGTACCTGTCGCGCGACGGCTCCACCGTGGAGTCCAAGCCCATCAAGGGGACCGGCGTCACCGCCGCCGACCTGCTGGACAAGGACTACGCCGAGAACGTCATGATCGTCGATCTGGTCCGCAACGACCTCGGCAGGGTCGCCGAGGTCGGCTCGGTGAGCGTGCCGTCGCTGTGCGCGGTCGAGGAGCACCCTGGGCTGGTCCACCTGGTGTCGACCGTACGGGCCACGCTGGCCCCCGACACGGGATGGGCCGAGCTGTTCGCCGCTACCTTCCCGCCCGGCTCGGTCACCGGAGCGCCCAAATCTTCGGCCCTGCGCATCATCAATGAGCTCGAACCCGAGCCCCGAGGGCCTTACTGTGGGGCCGTGGGCTGGATCGACGCCGACCGGCGCACGGCCGCGCTTGCCGTCGGCATCCGCACGTTCTGGATCACCCCAGGGGAGATCCGCTTCGGCACGGGAGCCGGCATCACCTGGGGCAGCGACCCTCGCGGAGAATGGCGCGAAACCGAGCTGAAGGCGTCGCGGCTCATCCATTTGGCATCCTCAGGAGGAAATCGATGAACGTTCCCGTCTGGGTCAACGGGGAGCTGCTGGATCCTGCGCAGGCCACCGTCTCGGTGTTCGACCATGGGCTGATGGTCGGCGACGGCGTGTTCGAGACCGTCAAGTGCGTCAACGGCGAGTCGTTCGCGCTCACCAGGCACCTGGACCGGCTCAAGCTGTCGGCCCAGCGCATGGACCTGGCCGAGCCCGACCTCGACGCCATCGCCGACGGCGTCCGCCGCTGCCTGGCCGCGGCGCCCGCCTGGCCGCTCGGCCGCATCCGCATCACCTACACCAGCGGCCCTGGACCGCTCGGCTCCGACCGTGGCGACCTGGGCACCACCGCGATCGTCATCGTCGGCGAGCAGGCCCCGTTCCCGCTGACGGCCGATGTGACCGTGGTCCCGTGGCCGCGCAACGAGCGCGGCGCGCTGTCAGGGGTCAAGTCGACCTCCTACGGCGACAACGCCAAGGCGCTGGCCTACGCGAAGGCCCGCGGCGGCGGCGAGGCCATCTTCGGTAACCTGGCGGGCAACCTGTGCGAGGGCACGGGGTCGAACATCTTCCTCGTCCAGGGCGGGCGCCTGATCACCCCGACGCTGGCCTCGGGCTGCCTGGCGGGCGTGACCCGCGCGCTGACGCTGGAGTGGTGCGGCGGCGAGGAGGTCGACGTGCCGCTGTCGGCGGTGTACGAGGCGGAGGAGGCGTTCCTGACCTCGACGACCCGCGACATCCAGCCGATCAGGCTCGTCGACGGAACCGTGCTGCCGTCCGCGCCCGGCCCGGTCACGGCCAAGGCCCAGGAGGTCTTCGCCGTCCGCGCGGCGGCCGACCCCGACCCGCGCTGATCTCTCCGATCCGGTACGGCTCGCCGGTCACTCTGGTTCGGTACGGCAAGCCGGCGGCAGGCCACAGCGGTCACCGGGTGTGGTGACCGCGGGGGAGCTTACGTCGGCTTGCCGTACAGAACCGGAAAGACGCCCTCCAGGAGACCGGCCCGTCAGAAGGTCTTCTGGGTCTGCACGTTGAAGTCAGCCATCTTCACCGACTTGGCCGGGTCCGTCAGCGGGTCGTTGATCTCGATGACGTCCAGGCCGCGCAGTATGTCGCTCGAGTAGATGTAGCCGTTGTAGTAGTACGCCGACCACGATCCCGCGATGCCCGGCTCGTCGCGCTCGGGCCCGCGCTCGAAGAACCCGATCTCCTTCGGCGCGTTCGAGTCCGTGAAGTCCCAGATGGACACCCCGCCCTGGTACCACGCCTGGACCATGATGTCCCTGCCCTTGACCGGCAGCAGCGACCCGTTGTGCACGACGCAGTTCTCCTTGGCCGTCTGCTCCCTCGGCATCTTGAAGTACGCGCGCCGCTCCAGCTTCCCGCCCACGATGTCGTAGATCGCGTTGGCGCCCTTCGTCCTGGGCGTCTTGGCGTCGCAGGTCGCCATCCCGCCGCCGCCCATCTCGTCGCCGAAGACGACCTTGGTCGCGTCGTTGTTGAACGTCGCCGAGTGCCAGATCTGGAAGTTCTCCCTGTCCTTGACCTGCTGCAGCACCTTCGGCTTCACCCTGTCGGTGATGTCGAGCAGCACCCCGTCACCGAAGCACGCGGCCGCGGCCAGGTTCTTCTCCGGGTAGGCGGTGATGTCATGGCAGCCCGACATGAACGAGTGCGAGCCCTGCCCCTGCGGGAAGATGTCCGGCGAGTTCACGATCTTGGCCGCCTTGGGGTCCTTCACCGGCACCTCGACGATCTGGATCAGCTCGTGCGGCGCGGGGCAGGTCTGCGAGTCGGGCTCGGGGCCCGGCGAGGAGACGTAGAGGTAGAGCGTGTCGGGGTCCTTGCCGGGCACCATGGTGTGGGTGTGCGAGCCGCAGTCGGTCGCCACCGAGCTCACGTACTTCGGCGCCGCCTTGTCGGTGATGTCGAAGATCCTGATGCCCTCCCACGGCGTGCCGCCCTCCGCCGCGCTCACGCGACCGGGCTTGGACGCGCACGTCTCGTCGGAGCGGACCTCGTCCACCGACAGGAACAGCAGGTTCCCGTGGACCGAGACGTCGTTCTGCTGCGACTCGCACGCCACCTTGCTGACCGTCTTCGGCTTGGTGGGGTCGGTGATGTCGTAGACGGTGAAGCCGCCGAAGTTGCCGACGAAGGCGTAGTTGCCCTGGAAGGCCAGGTCGGAGTTCCAGTTCGTGCCGCCGTTGAGCGGGGCCTCGCGCGGCATGTTGGCTACCAGCTTGACGTTGTCGCTGGTCATCACCTCTCCGCCGGCCACCGAGGTCGTGGCGGGCGAAGCAGGGGCGGCGGGAGAGGCAGGGGACGACGAGGGCGCCGCACGCTGGGTCTGCGAGGGCGGTGGAGCCGACGCGCACGCCGACAACACGAGGAGCAGTGCCCCAACGCCACCCAGCTTCGAGAACTTCACGTGCGCCCCCTTCGGAATCATGGCCCAGTATGGAAGCTATGTCAGCCAGGTTCCGAACGTGCGGACTTATCGTCACGGTATTGGTGATATCGGTGCTGACGGGTTGCGCCTCGGAGCCCGACGGCCCCTCCGCCGTCGGCCCCGGCGCGCCTGTGATCGTGCCCGGCGCTCCGGGCGGGCCCGGCCGTACGGCGAAGCCGGGGGAGAGGCTTCCCTCCCGCGACTGGTCCGCCGTGGCGGCCGACGTGCGCTTCGCCGAGGGCATGATCCCCCACCACCGGCAGGCGCTGGAGATGGCGGGGCTGGTCGAGTCGCGCACGGCGGCCCAGGGCGTGCGCGTCCTGGCGCGGCAGATCGCGCTCACCCAGAAGCCGGAGATCACCGTCATGGGCGACTGGCTCGGCGCGCTCGGCAGGGCCGTACCCGATCACGGCTCGCACGCCCCCGCCGCGTACGGGATGGCCTCGCTGCAGGACATGAACACGCTGCGCGCCGCGCGCGGCGCCGCCTTCGACCGGCTGTTCCTCCACCTGATGATCAGGCATCACGAGGGCGCGATTCGGATGGCGGGGGAGGAGCTGTCCGGCGGCAAGGACCAGCGCATGCGGCTCATGGCCAAGGACGTCTACTCCGGGCAGGGCATCGAGGTGACGCGCATGAGGGAGATCCTCACCGCGCTCTGAGCGGCCCTCGGCTCTGAGCGGCCCTCGTGGAGCGGCGACGCAGAATGCCCGCACCAGGGCCGATGAACGGCCCCGGTACGGGCATCACGGGAGGCGCTGGCTTCTAGGGGTTCGCCGGGTCGTGCCAGTGACAGCGCGACGATATGTCTGTCGGGGACGGGGGTCCGTCAGGACGGCCAGAGCATGTT
The DNA here is from genome assembly GCF_040648355.1 of Nonomuraea sp. NPDC049152. Taxonomy (NCBI): domain Bacteria; kingdom Bacillati; phylum Actinomycetota; class Actinomycetes; order Streptosporangiales; family Streptosporangiaceae; genus Nonomuraea; species Nonomuraea sp. NPDC049152. Next base: position 187,576 of record NZ_JBEZDO010000009.1, read on the forward strand.
GGTCAGCTCGGCGTCCAGATCCATGAAATCGGTCTCTCTACCTGCGGGCACGAGATCGTACGTGCGGTGCAGGAACTCGGTGAGAGGTGCCAGCGGGACTTCGAAGAGCGCCTGTCCGAACGGTGACGTCAGGCTGATGTGGAGCGTGCGTTCGCCGTCGGCGCGTGCGGGCCAAACCTGCACGTCGCCGTCGCCTACACGCCTCACGATGCCTACAGTCAGCAGTTCACGGGCGAAGATCCACTCGACCGGTTCGTCGTTCCCTACGTGGAAGGCCATACGGATGGCATATGGGTCGTCGGCTGTGTAGCTCAGTCCGGCGAGCAGGGGGACGGTGGTACGGTCGGGGACCACAAGCCGAAGGCCAAGCTCGGCGGAGACGGTGGTGCTGTTCATCGTCAGCCAAACCTTTTCGTCGTACGGTCCCCTCTTCGGGGCTTTCACTGCTCTGACGGACTTCGTCCTGAGCTATGACGCGGAACGAAGAAACCTGTAGGAAAGATTCCGCCTCCAGGCCGTTCTGTAACGCAACTCACAGCTGGACATTTGGGCATCTACCTGGCTAAACATCATTAACTTGGATGATGTTTGCGAGGGTTTTGCGCGTTGCTGGCGTCGTCCCGGCGTGCCCTGCACGACCTTTCGGGCGATCTGGGCCTTCCGGAACAGCTCGATGGTATGCCAACGAGCCACCATGCTGACGGGCAACCGCCGCCTTTGGCTCGAATCCCCTCCAGTCCGCGTCGCTTCGCGAGTGGTCAGGAAGTGCGGTATGGTTTTCCACGTCGGCGCCGCGAGGGGCCGGACAGAGCGGGCGATTAGCTCAGCGGGAGAGCGCTTCGTTCACACCGAAGAGGTCACTGGTTCGATCCCAGTATCGCCCACCAGCTCAGAGGCCGCTCCGCGACACGCGGGGCGGCCTTTTCGCTTGCCTGGGGGGCGATGGGAGCCAATCGGGGAGCCATCTCGCTCGGACTCTCTACCCGTGTCGGCTGTCGCCGAAGATGATGTTCATCGTCTGAGCGCCCTTGGTGATCACCGGCCTGAGCTGGTGTCGGTACACGGTCTCCGTGACGCTGGTGCCCGCGTGCCCGACGATATCGGCGATGGTCTCGATGGGTACGCCCTGGTCGCTCATGATGGAGACGAATGAGTGACGTAGCTCGCGGGGTGTCCAGGTGGTTCCGATCCCCGCACTCTTTGTGATCCTGCGGAACGACCGTCGCACGTTCGCGGCGTCCAGCGGAGTGCCGACGTTCGAACAGAACACCAGATTGCGATCTTGCCACGCCTCGCCTACCTGGAGCTTCTGGGCCGCTTGGCGTACGTGGTGCAGCCGGAGGGCCTGAACGGCGAGCTTGGGCAGTTCCAGCGTGCGGCGCGACTTGCGGGTCTTGGTGTCACCTCCGTCTCGGTCTGCACGCCATACGTAGATGGCGAACTTCTTGTGCTGGAATCCCACCTCGGTCACCGGTAGCCAGGACTTGAGGTCATGCACCCAGGCGACGACGTGATCCCAGCACAGTGCGCGGGCTTCCTCGGTCCGGATGCCCGTAGTGAGGCTGATCACCACGTAGGCATGGAGCTCAGACGATGCCGCTGTCTTGAGTACCGTCTCTGCCTGTTGCCGGTTGAGCGCTTTGCTGGGTCGCCCGTCCGTGCCTTTCGGTGTGGTGACCAGCTCGGCCGCGTTCCTGAGAACCATGTCACGGGCCTGAGCCTGCCGGATCGCTCGCTTCAGGACGCTGTGTATTTCTCTGAGCGTGCTGGTGGCCAGCTCGCCGGCGAGCTCGTCGAGCCGCGTCTCGGCGAGGATGCGTAGCTTCGTGACGGTGTTCTCGGATCGGCCCTTGAGGCCCTTGCTGAGCCAGTCGTGTACGGCATCGCGCACGGTGTAGCTCTCCGATGCGGTGATGCCCGCCTCAAGGTCTTTGACGGCTTTGATCAGCTTGTCCTTGACCAGGGCCTTGGTCCTGCCCTTGCGCTTGAGGCGCTGGCGGGTGCCATCGGGGGCGAACCCGAGGGAAATGGCTCCGGTGTAGCCCTTCCCCTCGGGATAGATGGTCGCTTCGTACGTGCCGATCAGGGTCTTGGCCAAGGGATCACCCCTTCTCGTGGCGGTTGAGATACTCCTCGATCGCCTTCCTGATCACCCACGACACATCTCGCTCCTGCGACTCGGCGTACCTGCGGAGACGGTCTTTCAGCAGCTACACCCCGCGAGTGTGGGGCGGCGGGACTCGAACCTGCGACAACCTGTTCCCGATAACCGACTGACTTCGACCCGCTCCCCTTGCTCGTCAGCCCTGCCGATGGCACGGATATGGGGTGACCGACCGGCCGTTAGACGTGCTAGGCCGCTACACCACACCGCCCGAAGGCGGCGCCGGGATTCGAACCCGGGCCTCCGCTTTGGGAGAGCGATAACCGATCGAGATTCGACCCGTACCACCGGCAGAGCTGACGAACGATCAGGACTGGAACTGGCGCGGATGTGGGAGGGCCCACCGGCCGTTTACGGTGCTCTGCCATTGAGCTACGCGAACCGAAGTCCGCGACGGGATTCGAACCCGCAACCACCGGCTTAAGAGGCGATAACCGACGAGCTTCGACCCGTGCCAGCACCAGACCTGACCAGCTCGCCAGGCCTGAAGAGGACATGGATATGGAGATGAGCACCGGCGAATCATCGCAAGATAACCGACGCCCTTCGACCCGCATCCACATCAGGCCCGACGAACTGAGATCCACGGTACAGATCGGAGTGACGCGTCACACCCGAATATCGGGCAGGTCGGGAAAAGTGCTCCGATCCGCCCGACCTATGACGTCACGCAGCCCTTCCGGACCGGTACGCCCGCATCGCAGCCGCGTGCCTGCAAGACCGCGAGCAGTAGATCGAATCCGCCCGTGGGCGGTTCCGCCCACGGGCGTCGTCTTACCACGCGAACTCCCCACCGCAGGCTGGTAGCGCGCACGTCTTCGCATCGGGGAGTACCCCCTGCCACAGCACTGGGCACTGGGCGCTCACGCCGCTCCTCCAGCGGCGCAGGTGGTTCCGGCGCAGTGCCACAGCGAGGGCCGGGCAGCCACCTGGCTGCATCCAAGATCCCGATATGCGGTTGGAGTGCTAGAGCTCGAAGCAACGGGCGAATGCGGCAAAAAAGGCCCAAAAGGAAACAAGGCCGGCGATCAAGACGACTCCGAGCAGGAGGATGATCGATATTGCCACACTATGCCTGAAGCGCATGACGAGGGCTCCTCCGATGAGAGCCGTACCGGCGATGTATCCGGTCACCGCAAGCGGAAAGAGCCCGAAGTAGTCGCAACGCCCGAGAAAGATTCCCAGCGCCAGTGCGGCCAAGCCTAAGCCGAGCAACCCGAGCAGCAGCGGCATTCTCCGTACCATCGAAACTCACACCTCTCGAAGCCGGTCCCAGCTGGTTGGACGCATGGGCAAGGATCTTTGTTCGGGCTGATGATCGATTGTTGCGAACCAGCTCCGACGCGCCGCTCGGTCTGTCTGACGAGACGCGCCCTCGCCCTGTACCGGCGGGGCTACGCCATGCCAGGCCGTGCCGCCGCCACTCGTCGAACACCTGCAGCGCCCGCTCGCCTACAGCGTCGGGTCGGAGACTCCGAGAAGAGCGAGGACGCTTCGGAAATCCTGTCCGTTGATCGGCAGGCGTCTGATCAGGATCACGTTCCATGGAGACCTCCCCGCTGCGAGAGCGGCGGCGGGCAGTTCCTCGCGGCCCCACCTGGGTCGCCGCCATCCTCTCCACCCAGCACATCGGCGAGAGCCCCGGGTAGGGCGTGACGCGCGTTGAGCCTCCCACTCCAGGTGCTTACGCAGTTCGTTCAAGGTGCTTCCACACCGGACATTGGAGAGCCCGCCGCGTGCGGGGACCGTGGCGATGCGGACCGCGTGCGAAGGTCGGCATCGCCGAGCGCCATGCGGTGGCCGTCGCGCGCCGGGTCCGCTCGGGGGTGCCAGGGGTAGACGGGTCTCGCGTGTTCTCCGTTCCAGCCGACGCGGCACCGAAATCGAAGCCAGTCCGACCAGGCCGCCAGGCCAACCCACCCGATACCAGCGCCCGGCCGTCCGGCGTGAACATCGGCGGCGATGCCTTCCTGGGTGAGGGCCTGCCGTAGACGGCCGGCCGCGAAGGTCGGCGAGACGTCGGCGAGTCGCGGTTCACGAGTCGCCACGATTGATCCCGGCCGGGGCCCGGCCCGGTGCCCGTCCCCACAAACCGCGAATACCGCCAGCTGTGGTCGTCTGTCAAGTCACGGAATGCAGTGGCATGACGCGGCCCGATGACCCTCGGTTAATGGATGTACCAGAGCGAACCCGCGCAGGGTGGCCCACCGCTCTGGGAGGCATGCGGCGGCTCCGAACGGGAGCGGCATGGGAATGGCGGCGGGAACCCTGAGGAACCCGGCGCGGGCAACCGGTCACGGAGCTGAAGCGGACCGACTGAGCTCCGGACGCGACCTGGGGGACGGTAATGACGAACGAGATCATCGGTGACGACGGAGCACCCGTTGGTGCGGTCGCTGTCGTGGGAATGGCCCTGCGCGTTCCCGGGGCGGACACCCCCGATGCCTTCTGGCGGAACCTGCGAGACGGCGTCGAGTCGATCACCACCTTCACGGATGAGGAACTCCTCGACGCCGGCATCTCGCCGGACGAGGCCGCCCGGCCGGACTATGTACGCAGGCTCGGCGTCGTCCAGGACATGGAGGGCTTCGACGCGGCCCTCTTCGGCTTCTCCCGGCGCGAGGCCCAGATGCTCGACCCGCAGCACCGACTCCTGCTGGAGTGTGCGTGGGAGGCGCTTGAGCACGCCGGAAGCCCCTCGGGCACGGCGGACAAGGTCACGGGTGTCTACGCGGGCGTGGGAGAGAGCGCGTACCTGCACCACAACCTGCTGCCGAACGGTGACCTGGTCGCGCGGGTGGGCGCGTTCCAGACGTCCATCGGCAACGACAAGGACTTCGTGCCTACCCGGATCTCCTACAAGCTGGACCTGAGGGGTCCGAGCGTCAGCGTCCAGACCGGGTGCTCGACCTCTCTGGTCGCCGTCCACATGGCATGTCAGGCTTTGGGCAGCGGCGAGTGCGACGTGGCGCTCGCCGGAGGCGCGACCGTGATCCCGCAGCGGCGGGGATACCTCCACGAGAAGGGCGGCATCAAGTCGCCCGACGGCCGATGTCGCGCGTTCGACGCGGCGGCGGACGGCACCGTGGCAGGGAGCGGCGCCGCCGTCGTCGTGCTCAAGCGACTCGACGACGCTCTGGCCGACGGCGATGTGATCCACGCCGTGATCCGTGGCTCGGCCGTCAACAACGACGGCGCGCGCAAGGTCGGCTTCACCGCACCGAGCGTCGAGGGCCAGGCCGACGTGATCGCGGAGGCGCTCGCCGTCGCCGACGTCGATCCGTCCACCATCACCTATGTCGAGGCCCACGGCACCGGCACCGTGCTGGGCGACCCCATCGAGGTGGCCGCGCTCAAGAGCGTCTTCGGCGGGGGTCCTGTCGGCCGTTGCGCCCTCGGCTCGGTGAAGACGAACATCGGGCACCTGGACACGGCCGCCGGCGCGGCCGGTCTCATCAAGACGGTCCTCGCACTCAAGGCGAGGCAGCTTCCGCCCTCGCTGCACTTCTCCGAGCCGAACCCCCGACTCGGCCTGGCGGACAGCCCGTTCTACGTCAACACGGCCCTGTCGCCGTGGCCGGGCGGGCGTCTGCGCGCGGGCGTCAGCTCGTTCGGCATCGGCGGCACCAACGCCCACGTCGTCCTCGAAGAGGCTCCCGCGCGCACTCCTGCCGCTCCGGGCCGTACCGGACACGTTGTCCCGATCTCCGCCGCGACGCCCACCGCGCTCAAGAAGACCGTCGACAACCTCGCCGGCCACCTCGGGGCGAACCCGCACGAGCGCATCGAGGACGTCGCCTACACCCTGCAGCGCGGCCGGCGGGAGCTTCCGCACCGCGGCTTCGTCGTCGCCGAGAGCGTCGCCGAGGCCGTCGAGGCGCTGGGCTCCTGCGTCGCGGTGCGCAGGGCCACGGCGGCGACGTCCGGCGACCGCGACGTCGCCTTCGCCTTCCCCGGGCAGGGCGCCCAGCGTGCCGGCATGGGCCGGGCGGCCTACGCGCAGGAGCCGGTGTTCCGGAAGGAGGCCGACCGGGTCGCGTCCCTTCTGCGGTCGCTGACCGGCATGGACGTCCGGCCGGTGCTCGGTCTCGGCGAGCCGGTGCCAGACCATGAGGGGTCGATCGACCAGACCTCGGTCGCGCAGCCGGCGCTCTTCGTCCTGGAGTACGCGCTGGCCCGGCTCTGGGAGTCCTGGGGAGTCCGCCCGGCGGCCATGATCGGGCACAGCCTCGGCGAGCTGGTGGCCGCATGCGCCTCTGGAGTGATGTCCCTCGAGGAGGCCCTGAGCCTCGTCGCCGCGCGCGGCCGGCTCATGCAGTCCGCGCCGACCGGCGTGATGACGGCCGTCCCGCTGCCCGAGAGCGAGGTGGTGCCGCTGCTGGACGACGTGGACCTCGCGGCCGTCAACGGGGCACGCGAATGCGCGGTCTCGGGCCCCGCCGACGCGATCACGGCCTTCGAGGCCCGGCTCGCCGAGCGCGATGTCGTCTCCAAGCGACTGCGTACCTCCCACGCCTTCCACTCGCGCCTGATGGACGCCGCCGCGGCCGCCTTCGAGGAGGAGGTGGCGCGGATCAACCTGTCGCCGCCGCGCGTCCCGTTCGTATCGAACGTCACGGGCGACTGGATCACCGACGAGGAGGCCACCAGCCCGGCGTACTGGGCGCGGCAGATCCGCGCCACGGTGCGCTTCGACGACGCCTTGCGCGCGGTACGCGACACGGGAGCCGTGCTGGTCGAGGTCGGCCCCGGGCAGGTGCTGGCGAGGCTGGCCCGCGCTGCCGGGGCCGACGCGGTGGCGTGCCTGCCCGCCGCGGCCGATAAGGGTGAGCCGGGTCTGCTGTCGGCCGTCGGCGAGCTGTGGTGCCAAGGCGTCGCGATCGACTGGGAGGCGATGGCCGGCGGAGCCCGTCCGCATCGCACGGTCCTGCCGACCTACCCATTCGAGCGCGAGAGGTGCTGGGTCGATCCGCCTCGCGTCGCCGCCGACGCCTGCGGCTGCCGGGCCGGGGATGCCGCGGCACCCGAACCCACGGCCGCAGAGTCTGTCGTGGCGGAGTCGCAGGCGGCCGGGGCGCCGGCCTACGAGGACCCGACCGAGCGGGAGATCGGCGCGATCTTCGCGGACCTCCTCGGCATCTCCGTCTTCGGCTCGGAAGACGGGTTCTTCGAGCTCGGCGGGCACTCGCTGCTCGCCATCCAGCTCCTCTCCCGGCTACGCGGGCTCCTCGGCGTCGAGATCCCGCTGCGCACCTTCATCGAACGGCCGACGGTCCGCGGCCTGGCGCGCGCGGTCGACAACGCCCGCGGCGAGGCGAGCGACGTCTCGCCGGAGGCACTGCCGGTCATCGTGCCTGACACGGTCGCGGCGGCCGAGCCCTTCCCGCTGACCGACGTGCAGCAGGCTTACTGGATCGGCCGCACGGGAGCCTTCGACATCGGCAACGTCGGCATGCACGGCTACGAGGAGTTCGAGTCCACCGACCTCGATCTGCCCCGCCTGGAGCGCGCGTTCCGGCGCCTCATCCAGCGCCACGGCATGCTCCGCGCCATCGTGCTGCCGCGCGGCGAACAGCAGATCCTCGCCGAGGTCGCTGACTACGTCATCGCCACCCAGGACGTCCGCGGGCTGCCGGACGAGGAGGTGCGTGAGGCCCTCGCGGCCACTCGCGCTGCCATGTCCCACCAGGTCTTCGACCCCGAGCGATGGCCCCTGTTCGAGTTGCGCGCCACCGTCATGGACGGTGGCCGGACCCGCCTGCACTACAGCATCGACGGCCTGATCAGCGACGCCCGCAGCTCGAACCTCCTGCTCCGCGAGCTGGCCGGCCTGTACCACGACCCGGACCTCGACCTGCCTGAGCCCGAGCTCTCCTTCCGCGACTACGTCCTGGCCGAGCAGAGCCTTGAGCAGACCGAGCTGTACCGGCGTGCGGAGGCGTACTGGCGCGAGCGGGTGCCGACCTTCGCCCCGGCCCCCGAGCTGCCGCTGGCCCGCGACCCGCGCACCATCGACGAGCCCCGCTTCAGCCGGGTGAGCGGAACGCTGGGCAAGGAGTACTGGGACCGAGTCAAGGCGGCGTCCGCCCGCCACAGCATCACCCCCACCGCGCTCCTCATCGCGGCCTACAGCGAGGCCGTGGCGACCTGGTCGAGGAACCGCAGGTTCACGCTCAACCTCCCGATGGCCAACAGACTCCCACTCCACCCGGGCGTGGACGCCGTCGTCGGCGACTTCACCTCGGTGACGCTGCTGGAGGTCGACGCCGTCGGCACGGACACGTTCGCCGAGCGCGCCCGCGCGGTGCGGGACCAGCTGCTGACCGACATCGACCACCGGCTCTTCAGCGGGGTCCGCGTCCTGCGCGAGCTGAAGAAGGCGCGCCCCGAGGCGGCCATGCCGGCGGTGTTCACCAGCCTCTTCCTCGACCACGGCCAGGACACGGGGATGGGCGAGGAGGTGTTCAGCATCTCCCAGACCCCGCAGGTGTGGATCGACGCCCAGGTCTTCGAGTCGGACGGCTGCCTGGTCCTGGACATCGACGCGGTCGACGAGCTCTTCCCCGACGGGATGGTCGCCGCGATCCATGGAGCCACCATGGAACTGCTGCGGTGGCTCGCCGAAGACGACGCGCGGTGGAGCCTGCCGCTGCCGTCCCTGCTGCCGGCCGCGGAACTGGAACTGCGCGAGGCCTACAACCGGACCGCCGGCCACCTGCCGTCGGGGCTGCTCCACGAGCCGTTCTTCGCCATGGCGGCGCGGACTCCGGACCGGCCGGCCGTGATCACGCGGACCCGGACGCTGAGCTACGGTGAGCTGGCTGCCCGTGCCCGGGTGATCGCCGCCCGCCTCACGGCTCTGGACGTCCGGCCGAACGACGTGGTCGCCGTGGTCATGGAGAAGGGCTGGGAGCAGTGCGCCGCGGTCCTCGGAATCCTTGCCTCGGGTGCCGCATACCTTCCGGTGGACGCGGATCTGCCCGAGGAGCGGATCCGTTTCCTGCTCGACCAGGCACGGGTCCGGGCAGTTCTGACCCAGTCGCGTGTCGCCGAGCGGATGGAAGACCCGCTCGTCACGGACGGCACGGTGTTCCGCGTGGACGCCATGGCCGCCGATCCGGTCGCCTTTCCGAAGGGTCAGCAGACCGCCGAGCCCGGCGACCTCGCCTACGTGATCTTCACCTCGGGCTCGACCGGCGTGCCCAAGGGGGTGATGATCAGCCACCGCGGTGCTCTCAACACGGTCGTCGACGTGAACGACCGCTTCGCGGTCGGGGAGCGGGACCGGACCCTGGCGTTGTCGTCGCTCGGCTTCGACCTGTCGGTCTACGACATCTTCGGCCCCCTGTCCGTCGGCGGCGCCGTCGTCGTCCCCGAGACGGCCTCGCACCGCGACCCTGCCGCCTGGCTCGGCCTGGCCGAACAGGCCGGCGTCACCGTGTGGAACACTGTGCCGGCTCTGATGGAACTGCTGGTCGAGCACATGACGGTGCAGGGCGCGACCAGCGACGCGCTGCGGCTGGTGATGCTCAGTGGCGACTGGTTCCCCGTGACTCTGCCGGAGCGCATCCGGCAGGTGCTCGGAACCCCGGAGATCGTGAGCCTCGGCGGCGCGACCGAGGCGTCCATCTGGTCCATCCTCTACCCGGTGGGGGAGGTGCCCGCGGACTGGCCGTCCATCCCGTACGGCTCGCCCATGCGCAACCAGACGTTCCACGTCCTCGACGAGGCGTTCCGGCCGCGTCCGACCGGCGTCCCCGGACAGCTCCACATCGGCGGGACGGGCCTGGCGGAGGGCTACCTGCGCGACGAGAAGAAGACCGCCGCGAGCTTCGTCCACCACCCCGAGACGGGCGAGCGCCTGTACCGGACGGGGGACCTGGGGCGGTTCCTGCCCAGCGGCGAGATCGAGTTCCTCGGGCGTGAGGACTTCCAGGTCAAGATCCAGGGGCACCGCATCGAACTGGGCGAGGTCGAGGTGGCGCTGCTCCAGCATCCTGCCGTGCGCGGCGCGGTGGCCGTCGTCCACGGCCGACGCCAGGGAGCCAAGCGGCTGGTCGCCTTCGTGCTCCCCCAGGAGGGCGAGAGGGTGCCGGGAGACCTGAGGGAGTTCCTCGGTACGAAGCTGCCGGGCTACATGGTGCCCGAGACCGTCGTCGGGATCGATGAGCTGCCGCTCACCGCCAACGGCAAGGTCGACAGGCAGGCGCTCGTGGTGCCGGCCGAGCCGGCCGAGCCGACCTCGTACGAGGCGCCGGCCACGGAGATCGAGAAGCTTATCGCCGAGGTCTGGGCAGGCATGCTGCAGGTCGAACGGGTGGGGCGGCACGACCACTTCTTCGAGCTCGGCGGCGACTCCCTGACCGCCATGCGCACCGTCGTCCACCTGCGCAAGGCGCTCGATGTCGAGATCCCCATCCGCGTGATCTTCGACAGCCCGACGCTCAAGGGCATCGCGAGCGTCATCGAGGACATACGAAACAGGGGCGAGTCCCGCACCGTGTCCGGACCGACCGCCAGGGGCCACCGGGAGGGCCCGGTCCCGCTGACGGCCGCCCAGGCACGCCTGTGGTTCCACGACCAACTCGTCCCGGGCAGCACCACCTACAACCTCGTCCAGCCGTTCCGCCTCTCCGGACCGCTCGACGTGGCAGCCCTGCGCAGCGCCTTCGAGGCCTTCGTCGACCGGCATGACGTCCTGACACTGTCCATCGAGGCCACCGGGGACACTCACCACCAGATCCCCGGCGGCGGCACGTCGCTGGCTTTCCAGATCGTCGACGTGCGCGACGACCCGGGGAGACTGTCGCCCGAGCGCGTGATCGCCGAGGAGGCGCACACCCCCTTCGACCTCGCGAGCGGGCCCCATTTCCGCGTGAGACTCCTTCGGGTCGGCCCGCGCGAGCACGTCCTGGTCGTGGCCGTTCATCACATCGTCTGGGACGCCTGGTCGACCTCGATCATGGTCCGCGAGATCAGTGCGCTCTACCGGAGCCGGGACCGGTCCGTCCTTCCCGCGCCCGGTGTGAGCTATGCCGACGTCGCGCTGTGGGAAGCCGAACAGACCGACTCGGACGAGTTCAGGCGCCAGATCGACTTCTGGCGCCGCCGGCTGGCCTCTCCGCTGCCCGTTCTCGACCTCCCCACCGAGGGCGAGACCGAGGACTCCGACGTGATCGAGGGAGCCAGGGCGCCCTTCGCGGTCGACCCCGCCGTGGCCGCCCGCTTCAAGGGTGTCTGCACGGCCGAACGTGCGACCACGTTCATGGGGTATCTCGCCGCGTGGCAGGTCCTGCTCCAGTGGTGGTGCAGGCAGCGGGACATCGTCGTCGGGGTGCCGGCCGGCCATCGCGCCCACCCTCAGCTCGAAAGCACCATCGGCTTCCTCGTCAACAGCCTGGCCATCCGGACGCGGTTCAAGGGCGACCCCGCCTTCACCGACGTGCTGAAGGAGGTCCGCGAAACGGCGCTCGAGGCGTACGCGAACCAGGACGTCCCCTTCGACCACGTGGTTCAGGCCATCAGGCCGGAACGCCGTGCGGGCGAATCGGCACCGGTCTTCCGCACCTGGTTTCTGCTGGAGGACGTCCCGCTGCCCGAGTGGGACATCCCCGAGGTGAGCGCAGAGGAGCTCGACGCCGAAATCCTCCTCTCGGTGCACGACATAAAGCTCACGCTTGTGGCCGCGCCCGACGGGGGAATGGAAGGCGGCATCGATTACCGCGCCGCCCTTTTCTCCGAATCCACCGTCCGACGCCTGACGCATTGCCTGAGTGAGTTGGTGGGGCTCCTGTCCACGAAACCGGACACGAGGATCAGCCTCATCAATCACCTGCTGGAGAACCTGTGGGAAGGCAAGGAGGAAATGCAGAAGAAGCGGTCATGGAAGGATATTCGATCGCAGCGGGTGCCGGAGCGATGAGAACGATCGGCGAAACGAAAGACCGAGGAATCACCGATGCGTGACGCTGAACAATACCGAAGCGACCTTGTGCGGTTGGGGCTGCACAAGGTCGCCCATCAGGACGAGACTCTGCTGGATCACATGTTCCGGGCATGCGGCATCCTCCAGGACATGAAAGCGGCAGATCACGTCTGCCTCGCGGGGCTGTTCCACGGCGTCTACGGAACAGAGGGGCTGCACAACGACAACGTCGAGTCCGTCCCCGAGGAGAAACGCACGGAGGTCCGAGCAATCGTCGGGCCGCGGGTGGAGCAGATGATCTACAACTTCTCCGTCATGAATTACGCGTCCCTGGGCAAGAGTTTCCGTCACATGATGCGCCAGAACGGAAAGCCGGAGATGAAGGACCGGCGGACCGGCGAGGACATTCCGCTGGACCGGGAGGCGTTCGAGGATCTCCTGCGCATGAAATTGGGCGACGTGCTGGCGCACATGCCGCAACAAGTCGGTCACTCCCATCTCAACCTGCCGGCCGAGTACGCGGGATTCTGGCAGATCGCCGCCGAATACCTCGGCCTCGACGCAGTCAATACATGGAACAAGTACACGAAGGGGCAGCTGTGGATCGATCCGGAACAGAACTGATTGCCCAGACCTGGGAAGGTTTCCGCCTGTCCAAGCAGCAGGAGCACGTGCTCGGTCTCGCGGCCGGCGGACAGGCGATCCGGAGCGTCGCCGGGGTGATCCTCGCGGCCCCCTGCGACCGTGAGGTGCTGGAGCGTGCGGTTCACGATGTGGCGTGGGTGCACGAGAGCCTCCGCACCGCCTACCGCAAGGTCCTCGGTGAGAACAGCACCGTGCTGATGGTGATCGAGGACGAACCAGGGGTCCGCGTGCCGGAGACCTCCGGCGACGACACCGCCCTGGCCGCGATCGTCCGCGAGGAACAGCACGCGAACCCCGCCGAGGACGACCAGGACACGCTGCGCCTGATCCTCTTCACCCACGCCGACGGGCGGCAGTCGCTCGTGCTGTCGGCGCCGCGGATGAGCATGGACGGGGCCTCGGCCGAGATCTTCTTCCGGGATCTGCAGCGCGCGTACGCCTCGCGGCTGAGCGGCACCGAGTGGAGCCGCGACGATGTCGTCCAGTACGCCGACTACGCCCAGTGGCAGGTCGAGGAGGGCGCTCCGAGCGGGCGTCAGAAGGAGCTCGCGGCCGACCGCGAGGCGCGGCTGGCGGCACTTCCTCCGCTGAACCTGCCGCTGGAGCTCCACTCCGACGACACGGCTCGTGACGACCTGGAGTGGACGGTCCCCGCGCCCCTGGCACAGCAGCTGCGGAGCCTCGGCGGCGAGCTCGACGGCGGTCTGCGCAGCGTCCTGCTGACAGGATGGTTCGTCGCCCTCTGGCATGCCGCAGGACGGCCGGAACACCTCGCGGTCAACACGATGCTCACGCGTCGGCCGTTCGAGGAGATGCTCACGTCGATCGGCCTCTTCGAGACCCCGATGCCGCTCTTCGCCGCGATATCCGACGAGACGACGCTGACCGAACTGCTGCGCTCGGTGGACCTGGAGCTCGACTCCTGCGAGCAGGCGGCCGAAAGCTCCATGGAGCCGGCCAGGCAGGACACCCGCGGCATCCCTGGCTTCAGGTTCAGCGACGTCGCGGAGTTCACCTCGCAGGGGGCGCTGGCCTTCTGCGACCTGTGGATCGAACCGGCCGACGACGCCCGCAAGGTCACCCTCTCAGTCCAGGGCCTGGACGGAGAGATCCGCCTCACGCTGCGCCACCAGGCACTGGGAATGGCCGAGGGCGGCGCCGAGGCGCTGCTCGTCTGCCTGCGGGCCGCCCTGTCGGCGCTGGGCCACGACCCCGCGGTCCCCGTGCACGCGCTCGCCATGCTGGACGAGGAGGCCGTGCGGGAGCTCGTGGCGGCCACGAACCCCGCCGAATTGCCGGAGAGTCCCGCGGCGCACTGGCACCAGCAGGTCGAGCGGACCGCTCGGCAGACGCCCGACGCCACGGCCCTCAGGGCGGACACCCGCACCTGGAGCTACCGGGAGTTCGACGAGGCAGCCAACCGCCTCGCCAACGAGCTGGTCGAACGCGGCGTGGCCGCAGGCACGCTCGTCGGTCTCTGCCTCGAACGCTCCGACATCGCCATCGTCGCGATGCTGGCGATCGCCAAGGCGGGCGCCGGCTACGTGCCGGTCGATCCGAGCCTGCCCGCCAAGCGCCGGTCCACCATCATCGCCGGAGCCGGCTTCTCCCACCTGGTGGCGACCGCGCAGACGGCCGCGGATCTCCCGTCGGAGTGCGACGTCATCCTCCTGGACGCGGACCTGACCGTGTGCAGCGGGCGCAGCAGCCTGCGCCCCGACGTGGTGACGGCCGACGACGACCCCGCCTACGTGCTCTTCACCTCGGGCTCCACCGGTACGCCGAAGGGGGTGCTGATCGGCCACGGACAACTCGCGGCCTATCTGGACGGCGCACTCGACCGGCTGCGGCTCACCGGCGAGATCGACTCCGTCGTCCTGAGCAGCCTGGGCACCGACCTGGGCAACACGGCGCTGTTCCCTCCGCTCATCAGCGGGGGCGAGCTCCTGGTGGTCGCCCAGGATGTCGCCGCGGACGCGCAGGCGCTCGCGGAGCTGTTGTCCCGGGAGAGCTACGACCTCCTCAAGATCACGCCGTCGCACCTGGAGGCCGTCTTCACCGTGGCCGAGGCGCCGGAGCGGCTGATGCCCCGCAAGGCCCTGGTCGTGGGCGGCGAGGCGTTCGGCTGGGGCTGGTACAACCTGTTCCGGGGCTATCTCGGCGACTGCGGGCTCTTCAACCACTACGGCCCGACCGAGACAACCGTCGGCGTGCTCTGCGGGCAGGCCTCCGGCGCCCTGGCGGCCCTGGCCTCCAGCGTCCCGCTCGGCACACCCCTGCGGCACGCGCGCGCCTACGTCCTCGACCCCCAGCGCCGGCCGCTGCCCTTCGGCCTCCCGGGCGAGCTGTGGATCGGCGGAAACACGGTGTCCCAGGGCTACCTGCACGGAACGGAGGAGCAGCGGAAGCGATTCACCGCCGACCCCTTCAGCCCTGACCCGTCGGCGCGGATGTATCGCACCGGCGACAAGGTGCGCTTCCTTCCCGACCGCACCATCGAGTTCCTCGGTCGCATCGACCGTCAGATCAAGGTGCGCGGCTTCCGGGTGGAGCTGGGTGAGATCGAGGCCGTCATGCGCCAGCACCCGCGGGTGACGGGCAGCGTCGCCGTCGAGGCCGGTGAGAGCACGGCCGCACACATCGTGGGATACCTGATCGACGCCGAGGGCAGCCGTGGATCGGCGGAATGGCTCCGTGAGTTCCTGGTCGAACGGCTCCCGGACTTCATGATGCCCGCCCATCTGGTGGCGCTGGAGGCCTTCCCGCTGACGAGCGCAGGGAAGATCGACGCCTCGATGCTTCCCGAACCCGGCTTCTACAACCGGGGCTCCACATCGTATGTCGAGCCCCGGACCCCCACCGAGAAGAAGATCGCCGGCATCATGGCCGATCTCCTGCTGCTGAACCGGGCGGGAGCCGACGACGACTTCTTCGAGATCGGCGGACATTCACTGCTGGCGACCCAACTGGTCGCGAAACTGCGCGAGGCGTTCAAGGTGAACGTCAAGCTGCGCAACCTCTTCGAGTTCCCCGTGGTGTCGGAGCTCGCCGAATTCATTGACGGGCTCCTCGAGAAGAAGGCGGAAGAGGCATGGTGACCCAGGGAACCCGGGAGAGCGCGAACGGCCGCTTCGGCAGATCTCGGAAGTCCGTCTCGGTCAGCAGCGAGTCGCTGGTCCGGGTGGCCCCGCTGCTCGATGGAACCCGGGCGGTGTCGTGCATACCGACCGTGAGCGGGCTCGATGCGCGGGAGTGGCTGTCCAGCTCGGACAACGCCCCGGCGCGGCTGCGCGACGAGCACGGGGCCGTCCTGCTCCGTGGTTTCGCCCCGCTCGACGCCGAGGGGCTGGCCGAACTCGCAACGGCTGTCTCGGGAGGGCTGCGCGAATACGACAACCGCTCCACCCCGCGGCAGCGGGTCAACGGCCGGGTCTACACCTCGACGGAGTACCCGCCCGACCAGACCATTCCCCAGCACAACGAGATGTCGTACACCGACTCGTGGCCGGCCACGCTGTTTCTCGCCTGTATGGTCCCGGCGGCCCAGGGCGGCGAGACGCCCATCGCCGACAGCGCTCGCGTCCATGCCAGGGTGCCTGCCGCCACGCGTGAGCGCTTCGAGCGGCACGGTGTGATGTACGTGCGGAACTTCGGCCACGGAATGGACCTGAGCTGGCAGGAGGTCTTCCAGACCCGGGACCGGGTCAAGGTCGACGCCTACTGCGAGCGGCACGGCATCCAGGCGGAGTGGCTGGGCGGAGAGAGGTTGCGCACCCGGCACGTGGTGCAGGCCACCCTGGAGTCGCAGGCGTCGGGGGAGAGGGTCTGGTTCAACCAGGCGCACCTGTTCCACGTGAGTTCGCTTCCCGAGGACATCGAACGTGAACTGCGCGAGAGCTTCTCCGAGGAAGAGCTCCCCCGCAATGCCATGTACGGCGACGGTACCCCGCTGGATCCGGACGACCTGGCCCAGATCCGGGCGGCCTACGCGGCGGAGGAGGTCTCGCTCCCCTGGCAGGCGGGCGACATCATGATCGTCGACAACGAGCAGTTCGCCCATGGCAGGAAGCCCTATTCCGGGGCCCGTTCAGTCCTGGTGGCCATGGCATGACCGACTCAACCGTCTTCGAAGCCGTACGGAACGAGATCGCATACGCGTTCGAGAACACCGTCTTCTTCCGCAAGCACATGGAGGACAGCGGTCTGCGGCCGGAGGACATCAAGAGCCCGGAGGACTTCCTGCGGCTTCCGCCGACCTCGAAGCCGCACTACCGGCGGAACTTTCCGGCGGGCGTCCTCGCCAAGGGGCACACCCTCAACTCGCCGCACGTCACGCGTTTCCAGAGCTCCGGAACGTCCGGCGACCGTCTCAACAGCGCCATCCTCGCGTACGACCTGGCGCGGCGACAGGCGACCGCGCTCGGCGTCAATCACCGCTTCGACGACCTCTGGCGTCCCGGCAGCCGGCCCAGGGTCTGCAGGTTCGCACCGCCGAACTGCTCGGACGTGGAATGCGCGACGGGATTCTCGACCATGGAGGACAGGACACTTCCGGACGGCACCCTGGTGCTCACCGTCGCCCATGACCTCCTGGCGACGCCGGAGTGGCAGGTCGTCAAGGCCCTCGACGAGATCGAGCTCTACCAGCCCGACCTGCTGGTGGTGGACCCGACCCACTTCGCCTTCCTGACACGGTGGGCGCGGCGGCTTGGACGCACGATCACGTCACCGCGCACCTTGCACATGGTGTGCGGGTACACCCTCATGACCCGGGTGGCGCGGCGCCAGATCGAGGACTTCATGGGTCCCGACCTGCCGATCGGCGACATGATCGGCATGTCCGAGCTCGGCTACCTGGGATTCGAGTGCCACCACGGGAGCCGGCACATCAACAACCAGGACTTCTACGTGGAGTTCATCCGGGACGGCAGGCCCGTCGAGGCCGGTGAGATGGGCGAGCTGTACGTCACCACGATGGACGACGAGCTGGTCCCGCGCATCCGCTACGCCACGGGGGACTACTTCACCCCTCTGGGGAGCACCTGCGGTTGCGCCAGCGACCTGCCGGTGGTGCGGGTCGAGGGGCGGGACGCCCACATGATCCGGCTGGCGGACGGTCGCGTCGTCACGCCGGGCGCCGTCGACGCCGTGGTCGGAGACGCTCCCGGCATCGATCTCTACAAGCTGGAGCAGGACAGGACCGGTGCGTGCGCTTTCCGGTATGTCGCCGGCAGCGAGGCACGGGCCGAGGACGCCGCCGCGCTCGGACTCCGGCTGACGCGGGCCCTGGCACCCAACCCCCTTCGCATCGAGGCGGTGGACTACCTCGCCGGCGAGCGCAGTGGGAAGTTCCAGCCGTGCGTCTCCCATCGCTCCGCGGACGGTGCGCGATGACCGTCCGGAACACCAGCCGGGACGACTTCCCGGCCTTGCGACGGGAGATCGACGGGCAGACGATCTGCTATCTGGACAACGCGGCCACGACCCTGAAGCCGCGCTCCGTCATCCGGGCGATCAGCGAGTACTACGAGTCCAACGGTGCGAATATCCACCGCGGCAAGCACTGGCTGTCCGAGGAGGCCTCCGACGCGTACGAGGCATCTCGTGTGCTGATCGCCGGGCACATCGGTGCCGCGGCGAACGAGGTGGTCCTGACCCGGAACACGAGCGAGGCGCTGAACCTGGTCGCGAGCGGCCTGGACCTGGACCCGGACGCGTACATCGTGGGCGCCCTGGACGCGCACCACTCCCAGTTGCTGCCGTGGCGGAGGACCGGACGCCTCGAACTGACGCGTGTGGACGCGCACGGCCGGCTCGACCGCGATCACTTCCGGGAGCTTCTGCGCGGCCGGCCCAAGGCGGTCGCGCTCACGCACTGCTCCAACGTCACCGGTGTCGTCCACCCGGTAAAGGAACTGATCGCCGAGATCCGTTCAGCCTGCGACGCGACGATCGTCCTCGACGCCGCGCAGTCCCTGCCCCACCAGCGCATCAGCGTACGAGAGCTGGACCTCGACTTCCTCGCGTTCTCGATGCACAAGATGCTGGGCCCCACTGGGGTCGGCTGCCTCTACGGCCGCAGCGAGCGTCTCGCGGCGCTGCGCCCCCTGGCGGTCGGCGGGGGCATGGTCGACTGGGTCGACCTCGACGGCAGTGTCGACCGGCGCACCCCGTACAAGTTCGAAACGGGTACCCCGGCCATCGCCTCCGTCATCGGCTGCGCCGCGGCCATCCGGTACCTGGAGGCGCTGGACGCCGGGGAACTCCACCAGCACGAGCAGGACCTCTGCGCGGCCCTGGTCGCCGGGGCGCTCGCGAGCCCCGGCGTGAGGCTGATCGGCCCGCCGGACCAGAACGACCGGATCGCGCTCGCGAGCCTGCGCCTGGACAAGGGCGTCCCGACCGGCGAGGTCGCCCGCCTGCTGAGCGACTCCTACGGCTTCATGGTGCGCAGTGGCCACATGTGCTCGCAGCCCCTGGCCACCGAGCTGGCCGGCGGTGAGATCCTGCGCGTCTCGGCGTACCTCTACAACGAGGTCTCGGAGATCGAGCGCTTCTACCAGGCACTGGAGGAACTGCTCACCTGGATGGGTCCGGTCGCGGCCGGCGCGCGCTGAAGAGGCGCGCCCGCCACGGTGGTTTCCGAGTCGATCAACAGAGGTGTGTCACATGTCGAGCACGCAGTCCTTGACCTTGGTGTGCTTTCCCCACGCCGGCGGTGGGCTGGGCCGTTACCGGAAGTGGCGGGACGAGCTGCCGGACGGTGTCGAGCTGGTGCTGCCCGACCTGCCCGGCCGGGAGGGCCGGCTCTTCGACGAGCCTCTCCCCGATGTCGCGTCGGTGAGCGAGCGCGCGATCCGGTCGCTGTCGGGGCGGATCGCGCGGAGCGACCGACTGGCCGTCGCCGGGATCAGCTACGGAGCGCTCGTGGCCTTCGACATGGCCGCGCGCCTGGAAGCGTCGGGCAAGCGGATCGAGGCCGTGTTCGCCGCCAGTCAGCGGGCGCCCAGCACGCCCTTGCCACAGATCAACTGGCGCCTCATGGACGACGAGCAGCTGCTCGCCGAGCTGGTCCAGATCGGCGGGCTGAGCCCGGACCTGGGGCGGGACGAGGAGTTCCTCGAACTGTTCATACCCGTCATCCGGGCCGAGCTCCACGCGAGCGAGACCTACCTCAGGCCCGCCTCCTACGACATGTTGCGGTGCCCGATCTTCCTCTACCACGGCGTCGAGGACGCCGCGATCCCGGCGTCCTCGACGCACGCGTGGCGCGACGAGACCGATCACTTCGCGTGGAGAAGCCTCGAAGCCGCCCACTTCCTGACCGGTTCCGACGACGAGGACCTGTGGTTCGAGGCCCTGCGCAAGGACCTCGACCGCTGCACGGCCGGCGCCGTTCCGGACCGGCACACCAGCCCGCGAAGCTTCTGATGGAAGGACGAACATGTCCCGTCTGTTCGACGACCCCGAAGGTCGATTCCTCGTGGTGGTGAACGAGGAGGGCCAGCACTCGCTCTGGCCCGACACGACGACACCGCCTCCCGGATGGAAGGCGGTGCACGGACCCGCCAAGCGCTCCCAATGCCTCGCGTTCGTCGAGGAGCACTGGACCGACATGCGGCCGCATGGCCTCGTCGCGCGGCGGAGTTCGGTCATCTCTCTCACCGAATCAGGAGGATCCCCATGGGGGTAACCGACAAGCCTGCATCCCTCTTTCGCAACAGGGCGTTCGCCCTGTTCTGGTCGAGCCAGTCGGTCTCGTTCCTGGGCACGCAGATCACCTACGTGGCGCTGCCCCTCACCGCAGTCGTCGTCCTCAGCGCGACACCGATGGAGGCCGGCCTGCTGAACGCGCTCGAATCCCTCCCGTTCCTGCTGTTCGGGCTCTTCGTCGGCGTTCTGGTCGACCGACGGGCAAGGCGCCCGATCCTGATCATGGCGAACCTGGTCAGGTTCGCCGCGCTCGCCTGGATTCCCCTTGCGTACGCGCTCGGCATCCTGACGATCACACAGCTCCTCGCCGTGACCTTCCTGGTGGGCGTCATGACGGTCTTCTTTGAGATCGCCTACATGTCCTACCTGCCGGGATTCGTCGGCCGTGACCGGCTGATGGAGGCCAACGGGAAGCTGCAGGCCTCCTCCTCGGCCGCCGAGGTCGCGGGCCCCGGCATCGCCGGTGGGCTCATCAGCGTGATCAGCGCTCCCGTGGTGATCGCCATCGACGCCGTGAGCTACCTGGTCTCGGCTCTCGCACTGGTCGGGATGCCCGCGGATAGCGCTCCTCAGAACGACACCGACACCGAGGGAAAGCTGTCGGTCCTCGCCTCCCTGCGCGAAGGATTCGCCGTCGTCCGCCACAACACCCTGCTGCGCTGGTGTACCGGCGCGGTCTTCTTCCTCAGCCTGTTCTTCAGTTCGGTGATGGCCGTCTACTTCCTCTTCCTCATCCGCGAGGCCGGAATCGGTTCGGCGGCGGTCGGCCTGATTGTCGCGGTCGGCAGCGGCGGCGGGCTCGTCGGCGCCCTGTTGTCCGAACGGCTCAACACCTGGCTGGGCACCGGCCCGACCCTGGTGGCCGCTCTGGCCCTGCCCGGCATCGGCTTCCTCCTCCTGTCCGCCGTGGACGGGGGCTCGCTCGGCGCCGCCGTTCTCGCAGGCGTCGCCACGTTCATCGGATTCTTCGGCATCCCCGTGTTCGACGTGACCGTCATCAGCTTCCGGCAGTCGATCACCCCCGAGCACCTGCAGGGCCGGGTCAACGCGACCGTGCGCTCGCTCTCGTGGGGCACTCTGGCCCTGGGCTCCCTGATGGGCGGAGCCCTGGCCAGCGCCCTGGGCCTGCGAGAGACGGTCGTGCTCTCGGCGGCCGGCCTGTTCGTGCCCTCGCTGTTCCTGCTGCTGTCCCCGGTGCGCGCCATGCGCCACCTGGAGCAGCAACCCGACGAACCGGCGGAGCCGAACCCCGTAGGCACCCGCTAAGACATCCTGCCTCCGCAAAGGAGAGATCCGACGTGGCAGACCTCGCATACTGGCGGGACCGGCTCGAAGGCGCGCCCTCGGCGCTCGGACTTCCCACCAACCGTCCGCGACCGACGACGCGCCGTGATCCCAGCGGCTCCGTGGCAGTCACGCTCAGCGGCTCGATCACGCAGCGTCTCGACCAGGTCGCCAGGGCCCACGGTGCCACTCGATTCACGACGCTGATGGCGGCGTTCACGTTGCTCCTCGGCCGCTGCACGGGAACGACCGACATCAGCGTCGGCACCCCGGCGCCGGCGAACCCGGACAACCCGTTGGTCCTGCGCTCGCGCTGGCACGAGGAGCAGACCTTCTCGGAGTTCCTCTCGATGGTGCGGGACGGCATGCGGGAGGCCTTCGAGCATGCGGATGTGCTGTTCGAACAGATCGTGGAAGCCGTTCAGCCGGCCCGCGACCGGGTCCGGACGCCGCTGTTCCAGGTGATGATGGCGATGCGGGACGCACATCCACCCCTGCCCCTGGACCTCACCCTGCTCTGGGACGAGCCGTCCGCGGACGGCACTCTGCGCGGCGCGATCGAGTACGACGCCGGCCTTTTCGACCGGGCGAGCGTGGAGCGCTTCGCCTGCCATTTCGTGGCCCTTCTGGAGTCCGCCCTCGCCTCGCCCGAATCGGGTCTGCTCGACCTCGTGCACACGACCGCGCGGGAGCGGGCGCAGCTCGTCTCCTGGGGCACGGCCCCCGGGCGGACAGCCGCCGCCGGCGTGGTCGAGGCATTCCTTGACCGTTCCCGGACCATGCCGGACGCCGTGGCGACGGTGTTCGAGGATGGAACGCTGACCTACGGAGAGCTCCGCGCTCGCGCGGAGCACATGGCGGGTGTGCTTCCGCGGCACGGTGTGCGCGAGGAGAGCGTCGTCGGCCTTGCAGTGGAGCAGTCCTCGTCCATGGTCGTCGCCATGCTCGCGGTGCTGTCGGCCGGGGCGGCGTACCTGCCGCTCGACGCGGGCCACCCGGACGCACGGCTGGCCTCCATGGTGGAGGACAGCGGGGCGTGCCTGGTGATCGCGGACCGCGATCTCTCCCTCGGGAGCGATGTCCCCGTCGTCCGGTTCGACGAACTGCGGACGCACGCCATCGGATCGGCGGAGCTCAGGCCGGCCCACCCCGAGCAGCGGGCCTGCGTGCTCTACACGTCGGGCTCGGCGGGGCGGCCGAAGGGCGTCGCGATCACCCACCGCGGGATCGTGCGCCTGGTCTGCGACACCGACTACCTTGACTGGGGCCCCTCCGACGTGGTCGGCCAGGTCGCCAACACCTCGTTCGACGCGGCCACCTTCGAGATCTGGGGGGCGCTGCTGAACGGCGCCCGGCTGGTCGGCGTCCCCAAGCACGACGTCCTTGTGCCGGCAGCGCTCCGCGGGCGTATCGAAGCCGACGGCATCACGTCGATGCTGCTCACCACCGCCCTGTTCCACAAGTGCGCTGACGCTGACCCGGGCATGTTCGCGCCGCTGCGCACCCTCTTCTTCGGAGGAGAGGCCGCAGACGCCCGGAGGGTGGCCGCGGTGCGGAACGCGGCTCCCGCGATTCGGCTGGTGAACGCCTACGGCCCGACCGAGGGCACCACCATCGCGAGCACCCACGAGATAGGCGCCCTCGCGCCGGACGCCCGGGTCCCGATCGGCCGGCCGATCGCCGGCACCATCCTGTACGTGCTCGACCGCCAAGGCAGGCATGCGGGCATCGGGGTCCCGGGAGAGCTCCACATGGGCGGGGCCGGCCTTGCCCGCGGATACATCGGACGCCCCAGCCTGACCGCCGAGCGCTTCGTACCGAGCCCGTTCGGGACCGGTGAGCGCCTCTACCGCACCGGGGACATCGCCCGCTGGCGGGAGGACGGTGAACTCGAGTACCTGGGCCGCGCCGACGCCCAGGTGAAGATCCGTGGCGTCCGCGTCGAGCCGGACGAGATCGCGAGCGTGCTGCGCACCTGCCCTGGCGTGCGGGAGTCGGTCGTCGTCCTCAAGGGGGAGGACGACCGGAGGGCCTTGGCCGCCTACGTCGTCATGGCGGACCGGGCGCAGGCCGAGCCGCACACGCTGCGATCGTTCCTGGCGGACCGGCTTCCCTCGGCGATGGTGCCCACCTGGTACGTCACCCTCGATGAGCTCCCGGTGACACCGAACGGCAAGGCGGACCTCAAGGCGCTCCCCGAGCCGTCCGGACAGGACGCCGTCCGGTCCGGGACCGGTATCCCGCCACGGGGTGCGATCGAGAAGCTGGTCGCGAGGGTCTGGGCGGAGATGCTGCGGCTGGCGGAGATCTCCGCGGACGACGACTTCTTCCTGCTCGGCGGGAACTCGCTGCTGGCGGCACAGGCCGTCATCCGGATCGCAGGGGCGCTCGGGGCCGACCTCGGCATCCGTGACATGTTCGACGCGTCCACGGTGTCGGCGTTCGCGCGACGGGCCGCGGCGGCGCGCACCGCGCGGGTCTGCTCGCCGATCGTTGCCATGGGCACGCAACACCAGCCCCTCTCCTTCTCCCAGCGTCGCCTCTGGTTCCTCGACCGGCTCGTCCCTGGCAGCCCGCTGTACAACGTCCCCCTGGCGCTGACGCTCGAAGGCGTCCTCGACCTGACGGCTCTTCGGACAGCCCTCCATGACCTGGTCCGACGTCATGCCTCCTTGCGTACCCGACTCGTGGACGCCGAAGGCGGGGAGCCGCTTCAGATGGTCGACGAGGCCGCCGACCTCGAACTGGAAGTGGAGGACCTCCGCCACCTGCCCGAGGCCGAGGGGACCCGGACCTCGGCCGACCGTGCGCGGGAGGAGTCCGAGCGGCCGTTCGACCTCTCCGCGGGCCCCCTCGTCCGCCTCCGCCTGCTGCGACTCGACGAGCGGCGGTCCGTCCTGCTGGTGACGACGCACCACATCGTCTCCGACGCATGGTCGGTCGGCGTGCTCATCCGCGACCTCGGCGTGTTGTACCGCTCGGCGCTCGGCGGCGTGACCGAGCCGCTGCCACCGCTCCAGGTCCAGTACCCGGACTACGCCGCCTGGCAGCGCGCACTCCTCGCCGGTCCCCTCCGGGACGAGCAGCTCGCCTACTGGCTCGACTGCCTGGCCGGGGCGCGGCCCGTCCTCGACCTGCCCGCCGATCGCCCGCGCCCGTCCTCCCCTCGACATGTCGGCGACACCGTTCCGGTGCGTCTGCCGGCCGGGCTGACGGCCCGGCTGGACGAGGTCAGTCACAGCCTCGGCACGACCCGCTTCATGACCCTGCTCGCGGTCTTCGCCCTGCTGCTCGGCCGGTACGCGGGGGTCCGCGACGTCAGCGTCGGCACACCGGTGTCGGGCCGGGTCCGTCCGGAACTCGAAGACATGATCGGCTTCTTCGTGAACACGCTGGTGCTGCGCTCGCGTTGGGACGAGCGGCAGACATTCGCCGAGTTCCTCGCGGTGGTGAGGGAGGGAGCGCTGGGCGCCTTCGAGCACCAGGACATCCCGTTCGATCAGGTGGTGGAGGCCGTACGGCCGCCCCGCGACCCGAGCCGGACGCCCTTGTTCCAGGTGATGATGTCGATGCAGAACATGCCCGAGGAAGTGCGCATCTCGCCAGGCCTGTCCGTTGCGGTGCGCGAGCCGGCCGGCCAGGTGGCGAAGTTCGACCTCACCCTGGTCTGGGACGAGTCCCCACTGGAACCCGGGGCTCTGCGCGGCGCGATCGAGTACGACGTCGACCTCTTCGACCGGGCGACCGTGGAGCGCCTCGCGGGCCATCTCGTGGCCCTCCTGGAGTCCGCGCTCGCCTCGCCCGAAGCACGGCTCTGCGAGCTGTCGATGCTCGGCGACGCCGAGTTGGAGTCACTCGTGGGCGGCCGGCCCACGACGGCCGCCGCGGCCCCGACCACGCTGCTGGGCCTCCTGGCCGAGGCAGCCGAGCGCTGGGGCGAGCGGACCGCCCTCACCCAGAGCGGCCGATCACTGAGCTACGCCGACCTGGCCGCGAACTCGGACCGGATCTGCGCCTACCTGCGTGCCCGTGGCGTCGGGGCGGGCACCTCGGTCGTGGTGCGTCTGGAACGCGGCCTCGAGTGGCCCGCCGCCCTCATCGGCGTCATGAAGGCCGGCGCCGCCTATGTCCCGGTCGACACCGCCGCCCCGCAGAGCAGGCTCGACCGGGTGCTCGCCGACTCGCAGGCGGTCGTCGTACTGGGCTCCGCAGCGACCGGCCGGCCCGCCACCGGCGATGTTCCCTTCGCCGCCGTCGAGGAGGCGCTCCATGAGGGCGGACCGACCGCGGACTTCGTGTCCGACGTCGTTCCCCCAGCGGCGACGGCTTATGTGCTCTACACCTCCGGGACGACCGGCATCCCCAAGGGAGTGTGCGTCAGCCAGGCCAATCTCGCCCATACGCTCGAGGCCGTCGCCGATCGCTACGCCCTGCGCGCGGACGACCGGGTGCTCCAGTTCGCCTCCCCCGCCTTCGACGTGGCGGCCGAAGAGCTGTTCGCCACCTTGATTCGAGGGGGGAACGTCGTCCTGCTCCCCGCGGGACCCGTGCCGGGTATCGCGGAGCTGACCGCGCTGGTCCGGCTGGATCGGCTGAGCGTCCTCAACCTTCCCGCGTCGTACTGGCACGAATGGGTGGCCGTGCTGGATCAGTACCCGGCGGCCGACTGCCGCGCCCTCCGGCTGGTGGTCGTGGGAAGCGAGCGGGTCGACGCGGGACGGCTCGCGGAGTGGCGGGCCGCCGTCCCCCAGCGGGTCCGCTTGCTGAACGCCTACGGCCCCACCGAGACCACCATCACGGCCACCGTTCACGAGCCGGTCCGAAAGACGGGGTGCAGGGCGACCGTCCCGATCGGCAGGCCGCTCCCAGGCGTCCGCGCCTACGTGCTGGACGAACTGCTCCGGCCGGTTCCCCCAGGCGTCCACGGAGACCTGTACCTCGCCGGCCCCGGCGTGTCCCAGGGCTACCTCGGAGACCCGGGGCGGACGGCCGAGTCCTTCCTCCCCGACCCTTGGGGGCCGCCGGGCGAGCGCATGTACGCCACGGGCGACCGGGTCCGCTCGGACGCCGACGGGACGCTCGAGTTCCTCGGCCGCGACGACGACCAGGTCAAGCTCCGCGGCTTCCGTATCGAGCTCGGCGAGATCGAAGCAGCCCTGAACGCACACCCGCAGGTCAGGGAAGCGGCGGTGGTCCTGCGCGAGGACGTTCCCGGTAGACCCGTACTGGCCGGCTATGCCGCGCTCTCCGGGATCGCCACGGTCGGCGAGCTGCGCGAGCATCTCGAACGGAAACTGCCCGACTACATGGTCCCCGCCTCGTTCGTCCTCATGGAGGGGCTGCCGCGCGGCGAACACGGCAAGATCGAGCGGCGCGCGCTACCAGCTCCTGACGGCGCAGCAGACAGACCTGCGCGGACCCCGCTCACGAGCGAGATGGAACGCCTCGTCGCCGCCGTCTGGACCGAGGTCCTCGCGGTCGATCAGGTGGGCGCCGAGGACAACTTCTTCGAGGTCGGCGGGCACTCGCTGCTCATACTTCGGGTGCAGGCCCGGCTGATGGAACGGCTCGGACGGGAAATCCCCGTGGTGGACCTGTTCCGGTTCCCCACAGTCCGGAGCCTGGCCCGGCACCTCGCCGATGATCGGATACGCCCTTCCGCCATCGGCGAGGAGGGGCGCCGCCGGGGCGCCGCACGCAAGGCTCATCTGCGCGCACGGCCACCGCGGAGGACCGCGCGATGACGTCCGCGATTTCGATCAATCATCACCCGGTCGTCGTCACGAAGGAATCCGTGCCGGTCCAGTCGCCAAGCCGCCTTCCAGGCGGCGCAGGGGTCAGGCAGGGCCGCGGCGACGCCACTCCCCGAACGCCTCCAGCGCCCGCTCCGGCACATCGGGGCGGGCTCGTCGACCGGCAGCATGGCCAGTCGCTCCTCAGTGGTGAGCTCCTCCCGCTCGTGACGGGTAGTGCCCGGCAGTTTCGCGTGGTCGTCCATGTCAGTCAGGATCGCTCGGTGGAGGCCACGTCTCCACCGCTATGGCGAGTTGCCCCGGTATGGCCAGCCAGGAGGCCGGCAGGTCGAATCATGGGGAACGCGGCAACGGACCCGCCGGCTACCAGCCCTTCTCGAAGTCGCAGATGTTCACCGTGAGGCTCCGCCGGAGGCTCGAAGGCGCGATCACCTGGAAGACGACCCGGTACGTGCCCGGCTGCTTCCACGTGGGGGAGCCCAGAAAGATCTTGTCCGAAGGGCTGCTGTCGAGTCT
Organism: Nonomuraea sp. NPDC049152; assembly: GCF_040648355.1. NCBI lineage: Bacteria > Bacillati > Actinomycetota > Actinomycetes > Streptosporangiales > Streptosporangiaceae > Nonomuraea > Nonomuraea sp. NPDC049152. The sequence continues at coordinate 215,576 of NZ_JBEZDO010000009.1, forward strand.
GCCCATACTCTGGCCGTTGACCACCCACCGGTAGCTGATCGTCCCTGTCGCCTTCACGTCGGCGAAGATGTTGGTGTCGGAACGCCAGCAGTCTCCAAGCTTGAAGCCCTCGTAGCGCAGGCTCACCGAGGTCACGCCACCGCTGGGGGCGGTCGGTTCGGCCGTGCGCCTGGTGGGCGAGGCGGTGGGCGTGGAGCTGGCTCGCGTGACGGGCTTGGTGGTGGTCGCGGTGGGCCGCGAGCTGCGATCCGCGGTGGGCTCGGCTGTCCGGCCCGCGGTGGGCTTGGTCGTCGGGCCCGCGGTGGGGGTGTGACGGGCTCGGGCCTTGCCCTTGGTGGGCTTGGCCTGGGGTGTCGTGCTCGAGGGGTGCACGGGCTCCGTGGCGGCAGGGTCTGGGGTGTTCGTGGGGAGGGCGGCGACGGTGCCGGCGATGCCAGGCAGGAACGAGACGGCTCCCCAGGCGGCGGCGGCGACGCAGGCGACGGCGAGCGCCGCCGCGCCCGCCACGAGCGCGGGGCGGTGGCGGCGGGCGGGTTCGCTTCGGGGAGGCGCATGGCCGCCGATCAGCTGGAAGAGCACGTCCTGCATGGCCGGGCGGCGGGCCGGGTCCTTGTCGAGGCAGGCGGCCACGATCGGGCGCAGCGCGTCGGGGACGCCCGCCAGCTCGGGCTCGCCGTACTGGATCCTCCTGATCAGCTCGGGCAGCGACCCCCTGCCGAAGGGCGGCATGCCCGTCGCGGCGAACACCATCACGCCCGCCCAGGCGAACACGTCCGCCGGCGGGCCTACCTCCGCGCCTGCCAGCTGCTCGGGAGCCATGTAAGAGGGGGTGCCGACGATGCTGCTGGTGACCGTGAGGGCGGAGCCCGCCGCGCGGGCGATGCCGAAGTCGATGACGCGCGGGCCGTCCCGGCCGAGCAGCACGTTGGCGGGCTTGAAGTCCCTGTGCACGACGCCCGCCCGGTGGATGGCGGCCAGCGCCGTGGCGGTGCTGATGGCCAGCCGCTGCAGGTCGGCGCCGAGGTGACGGCCCGCCTCGTGCAGCGAGGGCCCTTCCACGTACTCGGTCACGATGTACGGCCGGCCGCCCAGCGACGCGTCGAGAACCTGCGCGATGCAGAACGGCTCCACCCTGCGCGCGGCGGCGATCTCCTTGGCGAAGCGGTCGTCGCCGGCGAACCCCTCGCGCAGCGTCTTGATCGCGACAGGACGACCGTCGGGCGCGGTGGCGAGGTAGACCACGCCCTGGCCGCCCTCGCCGAGCTGCCTGACGACCCGGTAGGGGCCGATCGAGAACGACGTCATCAGTAGTCCACCGAGCAGACGTCGATCGAGATGCTCCTGCTGGCCGTACCCGGTGAGGTGACCCGCAGGGCGACCGTGTGGCTGCCTGCCTTCAGCATGTACTGCCCGGAGGTCACGAACGAGGTGTAGTCGTCTTCGGGGATCCAGCTCTTGCCGCTGGCGACGCTCTTCCCGTCCACGGTCCACCGATAGGTGAACCACAGCTCCTTCTTGCTCGACTCCACCTTGCTCTGGAAGTGCACCGGCGGCATGTAGCAGCCGTCCGCCTCGCTCTGCCCCGGTCCAGCGGACAGCTCGATGGGGAGGACGCTGAACCTCGCGCTCGCGGCGGGCTTCCGCGTGGCCGTGGGCGACGGCTTGGCGGTCGCCGTCGGCCGTGCGGTCGTCGGATTGGCCGTGGGAGTGGTTTTGGGCGAAGGGGTGGCCTTCGCCGAAGGGGTGGCCTTCGGCGACGGCGTGGACTTCCGGGTCTTCTTCGCCCCAGGCGTGACCCGCTTGGACGGCGTCGCCGAGCCCACGACCGCCGTGCCGGTGGTCGTGGTGACGGCGGCGAGCGCGGGGGAGCCCTGCTGCCCGTCCGCCGCGGGCAGGCGCGAGACGACGGCGGCCACCAGGGCCGCGGACACCACGACGGTGGTGCCCGCGACCACGGAGATGACGACGCGACCGCGGTTCCCGCGGGCGGCGCGGCGCGCAGGCGCGGTCGGCTCGTCCGGCCCGGCGCCGCCGAGGAGCCGCAGGAGCACGTCCCGCATCGTCGGCCGGTGCGCGGGATCCTTGGCCAGGCAGGCGTAGACGATCGAGCGCAGCGGCTGCTGCAGGTCGCCCAGCTGCGGCTCGTTGTTCAGGATGCGGTTGATGATCGCGGGAAGGGTGTCGTCGCCGAACGGCGGAGCGCCCGTGCCCGCCCACACCATCACCGACGCCCAGGCGAACACGTCCGCCGGAGGCCCGACGTGCGCCCCCGCGAGCTGTTCGGGAGCCATGTAGGCGGGCGTGCCCACGATGCCGCTCGTCACGGTGGCACCGGCGTCGGCGGCGCGGGCGATCCCGAAGTCGATGACGCGCGGCCCGCCGGGGCCCAGCAGCACGTTCGCCGGTTTGAAGTCGCGGTGAACGACCCCCGCCTGGTGGATCGCCGCCAGCGCGGTCGCCGTGGCGATGGCGAGCCGCTGGAGCTCCGCGCCGCCGTGGCGGCCCGCCTGCTGCAGGGTGGGGCCGTCGATGTACTCGGTCACGATGTACGGCCGGCCGCTCAGCGACGCGTCGAGGACCTGGGCGACGCAGAACGGCTCCACCCTGCGGGCCGCGGCGATCTCCTTGGCGAAGCGGTCGTCGGGGGCGACGCCCTCGCGCAGGACCTTGATGGCCACGGGCCTGCCGTCGGGAGCCCTGCCGAGGTAGACGACGCCCTGGCCGCCCTCACCCAACCGGCCGATGACCAGGTAGGCGCCTATCGCGGCAGGGTCACCTTGACGCAGTGGCGCGACGTGCGGCATGAGGGGTGACTCCTGAGGCGGACGAGATCAACCCCATGCACCTTAGCGGGATAAGTCAGGATTTGTGGGCTGCTCTGGTTGATCACCCCGCCGAAGACGCGCGACCACCCGCGACCCCTGGGTGTCTACCCGGCCACCGACGACTACGTGCACGCCATGAAGGTCCGTGGCGCGCAGCGGTTGCTCTTCGTCGCGGGGGCGATGGGCCTCGATCCGTGAGGGAGTGCCTGGCGCCACGCTCGAAGATCAGCTCGAGCTGATCTGGTCGAACATCCGCGCCATCCTCGCCTCGGCCGACATCGCCGCGGGCTGAGCGGGGAAGCGGGCGGGCGGCGCGCGCCGAGGCGCGCCTGTCCAGCGCCGCCGCGACCGCGTCAGCGGTCGAACCAGGCCCTGGCGGACGGCGGGGCAAGCAGGAGGCCCACCACCACGACGGGCACGGCCAGCTGGGGGTTGACCAGCGAGAACACTCCGAAGTCACTTTCCGAGACCGCCGCCGCCATCCCCGCGGCGAACACCGCCGCCTCCAGCGCGACGATCAGAACGAGGACGCGTCGCCTGCGGGAGGGCACCTTGTCGGCCAGTCTCCAGCCGGAGACCCCGGCCGCCAGCACCAGGACGATCAGCACCCACGCCACCCAGGGAGTGCCGGGCCCCGCAACGCTCAGCACCCCCATGAACACCGCGCCGACCGCCGCCAGCGCCGCCTGGATCGTCACGAGCAGGCAGGCGATGTCGACGGGCCGGGGCATCCGTTCCCTCTGGCTCATGTGGAGATCATCGGCGATCCCACGGCTCGGGGCAACGTCTCCACGAAGGGTCGGCTGCGGCGCGGACGGCCGGCCCACCTCGGGTCGCGGTCTCGATCGAGGACCCGCTCCCGGCCGCCAGTGCTCCCTGCCCTGCCGGTCCGCGGGGGCCGGACGCGGCCGTCAGCGGGGCCGGCGTTCCACCGGGCGAGGCACGCGGCGGGACGGCTGTGGCGAGCTGGACGGCAGGTCGCGGCCCGACGGTCGCGGAGCGCGGCGGCGGAGGTCGCGGGTGGCCAGGAAGAGGAGGGCGGCCCAGACCGCGCAGTAGCCGCCGAAGACCGCGCCGCCCCGGTCGGTGAGCAGGGCACCGCCGAGCATGCCCACCGCGCCCACCAGCGCTGCCGCCGTGCACACCCAGTGCGACGCCGACAGCACCACGCGCGGCCACCGCCCGCGTAGGGGAAGGCGCCCGGCCAGCAGGATGACGACGACGACCAGCCCGCAGGCCGCGTTGGCCCACTGCGCCAACGCGACCTCGCCCGGCCCGAACGGCTGGTAGCTCTGCGGGGAGACCCGCGGCCCGCCGGTGACTCCGAGCCGTCCTTCGAGCGCGAAGTGGACCTTGGACGCCACGTACAGACCGGTCCACGCGATAGCCGCGTATGCACTTCTCACACCATCGACTCTTCCGGCGGCGCACCCGCCTGACCTCCCTCGCGCGGGGGAGGCGGGTCGCCCACCAGGGGGAATGATCCGCAGGTGGGCAGGGTTGGAGGCGGGGTTCAGAAGGAGGAGACCTGAGACGTCTTGACCCGTCTGGCACCCGAACAGGCGCCGGAGAAGTCGAAGGAACTGCTCGACGCCATCGTGCAGCGCCACGGCGGGGCGGGAGAAATGATCTCGACTATGGCCCACTCGCCCGCGCTGCTGCAGGGCTACCTGGAGCTCACCAGGGCGATGAAGCGCGTCGGGCTCCCGCGCACGCTCAGCGAGAAGGTGTCGCTGGCCGTACAGGAGTGGATCGGTTGTGACCTGTGCCGACAGGCGCACGCCGGCGCGGCGCGCGCGGCGGGCCTCAGCGAGCTGGACGTCACGCTGGCCCGTCAGGGCGCCTCCACCGACCCGCGCGAAGGAGCGCTGATCGCGGTGGCGGTGCGGCTGCTGGCCGAGCCCGCGTCGATCTCCGACGCGGACGTGGCCGAGCTGCGCCACTACGGATGGAGCGACCGCGTGATCGCGGACCTCGTCGGCCTGGTCACGCTCAACCTCATGACAAGGGCCTTCAGCCTCCTGGCGGGCCTCGAACCGCTGGAGGAGGCCGCCTGAGCCACTCGTGACCGCTCGCGGGCGTCTACGGCTGGCCGCCCGCGGCGGCCTGCCTCTCGGCCAGCGCCTCGCGGCGTTCCTGCGCCTTGGCGGCCTTCTCGTGCTTGAGCAGCGCGCGCACGCCCAGCAGGAAGACCGTGGCCACGATCGCGGGCGGCGCGAGGGCCGAGAAGACCTCGAACATTCAGATCACCGTTTGGGTCGGCGGACTAGGGCACGTTCAGGATATGCCGCCTGCCCGTCGGTGCCTTCCCCCACCCTGTCCGAAATGCGGCTTCCGGCCGACCCCGCCGGCCGGTCGGAGGGCGCAGTCAGGCCATGGCCTCCCGGTCGTCCACCGTGAGCTCGCCGAGGAGCTCCAGGGCCGCCTGCCGTACGTCGGCGGGATCGAGACCGTCGAGCACGCTCCTGGCGTGCTCGGCGTCCCTGGTGGTCGCGAGCGTGATCGCGACGGAGTGGGCGGCGGTACGGCTGAGCGACCCGACGGGTGCGCTGTCGGCGAGTTCCTGAGCTCGGGCGGCCAGGTCGAGGTTGTCCGTCATAGTCCGCACGTTATAGGCGAACGCGACCTGTGACGTCCAGCTCCGCGAGATCCGCGATCACCAGGTGGGCGCCGAGCTCCTTGAACGGAAGCCCGGCCCTGTCGATCGCGACGATCAGCCCGAACCCGCCGCGCCCCGCCGCCTCGATCCCCGGCAGCGTGTCGCCGACCACGGCGATCTCCTCGGGCCGGACGTCCAGGAGCCTGGCCGCCTCGTCGAACGAGGCCGGGCCCGGCTGGTCGTGCCGCCCGTCGATGACCACGTCGAACAGGTGCATCAGCGCCGCCGCCGCCACCACCTTGCGGCAGTGGGCGCTCGCCGAGACCGCCCCCGTACGGCTGCCGCGGCGGCGCAGCTCGTGCAGCAGCCCGACGGCCGAGGGGAAGGCGGCGACGCCGTACCGCTCGATCTGCTCCACGAAGATCCGGTCCTTGGCCGCGCCGAGAGCGGCCACGTCCTCCTCGGAGGGGGAGAGCCCGCGCGAGCCGAGGAAGGTGCGGACCCCGTCCAGGCGCGTGCGGCCGTCGACGTGGCACAGGTAGTCCTCGCGCACGTCGAACGGCTCCGAGCGCCCCCGCAGGTAGGGGTCGAAGACGCTCTTCCACGCCGCGGCGTGCACCCTGGCCGTGTCGGTGACCACACCATCGGTGTCGAACACCACGGCCCTGATCCCGGTCAGATCGATCGCTGCCACGTCTGCGACGCTACGCCTTGACACGTTTCAGGGGGAGAGCCATGTCTTGAACGTGCGAGTGCTGCTGGCCACGGTCGGGGTGATGACGCTCGGCGTGGTCGCCGCCGCCGTCGTCGCGCTGCTGATCCTGTTCTGGCGGGCTAGAACGCGACGGGCAGCCGCTTGAGGCCGTACACGATGGCCAGTTCCCTGAACGGAACCTCCTCGTACGGCACCGCGAGCCGCAGCTCGGGGAAGCGCCGCAGCAGCGCGGGGTAGGCGATGCGCATCTCCATCTGCGCCAGGGGAGCGCCGATGCAGCGGTGGATGCCGTGCCCGAAGGCCAGGTGGGAGGGCGCCTCCCGCATCGGCCTGACGGTGTCCATGTCCACGCCCAGCGCGGAGTCGCGGTTGGCCGCGGCCAGCGAGCACAGCACCATCTCGCCCTTGGCGATCGGCTGCCCTGCCAGCTCCATGTCCTCGCGTGCGAAGCGGGGGAAGGCCACCTGCACCACGGTCATGTACCGCAGCAGTTCCTCCACCACCCTGGTGACGTGCTCGCCGCCCTCGCGGACCCTCGCCAGCTCCTCGGGGTTCTCCAGCAGCCACAGGGTGCCCAGCGCGAGCATGCTGGTGCTGGTGTCGTGGCCGCCGGTCAGCAGCCCGTCGGCGAACCCCGCGAGCTCCTTGTCGGAGATCTCGTCTCCGTGGTCGCGCACCAGCTGGCCCAGCAGGCCCTCACCTGGATTCTTACGCTCCCTGGCCGCCAGCTCGGTGAGGAAGGCCATCGACTCGTTGACCGCCGCCAGCGACGCCTCAGGACCCGCGGAGAAGTCGAACCTGTCGGTGCTCAGGCGGAGGAAGTCGGATCGCTCCTCGTACGGCACGCCGAGGAGCTCGCACACCACCAGCGAGGGGATCGGCAGCGCGAACTCCTCCACCAGGTCGACCGGCGAGCCCTTGCGCTCCATGGTGTCCAGGCAGTCGTCGACGATCGCCTCGATGCGCGGCTCCAGCCTGCGCAGCCGCCGCATCGTGAACTCGGGCGTGAGGTAGCGCCGCAGCCTGGTGTGCTCGGGCGGGTCGCGGAAGCCGAGACCGCCGGGGTCCTCCTGCGTGGCCCCCAGCCCGATCACGTTGCCGAAGTCGTTGCTGAACCGTCCCGCGTCCCCCAGGACAGCCCTCACGTCCTCGTAGCGGGTGACCAGCCACACGGTCTGACCGCCGGGGATCTGCATGGGGAAGACCGGCTGCTCCGTACGGATACGGGCAAGCTCGGCGACCGGGTCGAAACCCTCGCGCATGAACTGCACGAGCGGGAACTCATTATCAGACACGACTCACAGCGTAGGGGCGCATGCCGCCGGTTCTGTGAGCCCCTGGGATGAAACGTGCCTCATTCCGAGGGTGGAAGGTCCCTGCCCGCGGACGGACTCCGGACGCGAGGAGCGGAAGTCCGGTTCGTCCTGAGACCGGTCGCGATATGGTCAGCCTCCGGCCTCCAACACCGCGATTTGGCATACAGGAAGCCGACATTCTGCGATGATCTCGTCGATATACAGTCGGACATCGAGACTGACGGAAAGTGACTGATGCCTCTCCTCGAGCAAGCCGCCACTTTCGCGTCGGAGCACCCGGTCAGCGCGGCCTTCATCTGCCTGCTGGCCCTGATCGCCCTGGCGCTCGCCATCCTGGCCCTCCGCGTCGCCATCCGCGCAGGCACGCGCTTCTACCTACAGGTGATAGCCCCCCGCCCGATCGAGGACATCCTCACCGTCGTCGCCGCCTCGATCGCCACGGGCGTGTCCGCGCAGGGCATGTGGCGCTTCTCCGGCGACGTGCTCGGCCTCGACGGGCCGCTCAGGCTGCTGCTGTTCGCGTTCATCGAGGTCGCGATCGTCACCTCGGCCGTCCGCGCGCGGCGCAACATGCGGGAGAACTTCTCCGCCGGCATCGACGGCATCGCCGTTTGGGCGCTGACCTGCCTGACGGCGGTCCTGTCCAGCATGGACGCGCGCAGCCTGGCCGAGGCCGTCTTCCGTCTGGCCGCGCCGCTGGTGGCCGCGTGGCTGTGGGAGCGCGGCATGGCCATCGAACGACACCGCATCCGCGGCACCGGCCGCATCAACTGGCGCTTCACGCCCGAGCGGGTGCTGGTGCGGATGGGCCTGGCCGAGGTGTCCGACCGTACGGCGAGCGAGGTCGACGCGCACCGCAGGCTCACCCGCGTGGCGCTGGCGGCCAAGAAGGCCCGCTCCCTGCGCGAGCAGGGCGTCTCAGAGCGCAAGCTGCGCGTCGCGATGGCCCGCCTCGACAGGGCGATGGACCAGGCGGTCGAGCACACCGGGCTGGCCGTCGACCCCGCGCGCCAGGAGGCGCTGCTGCAGCAGATCGCCGCCCTCTACAACACGGCCAAGCTCATCGACGCCGACCCCCGCGTGCCGTGGGCCGCCGAGACCGACCACCAGCCGGTGCCGGCCAGGCCCGCGCTGCCGCCGGCGCTGGCCCGCCTGGTGGAGGACGAGGACGAGGACATCCAGGTCCTCGACACCACGCCTCAGGTCATGGACACCGCCCAGCGCGCCGCGCTGATGCGGGCCGCCAGGGAGTACTGGGACAGGCAGATCGCCAAGCGGATCGTGCCCCGCACGGTCGACATCGCACAGGAGATCGGCATCTCGCTGTCGACCGCCCGGGAGTACCGGGCGCTGTGGAAGCTCGAACCGCAGGCGCACGCCCTCATCGAGGCCCTCTACCAGGAACACGGCATCGTGGACACCGGCACGTTCCCCATCATCGCGGACGGGGACCGTATCCTCACCGGGTGACCGACCCAGGGATGAGCCGCACCCTCGATCGGGTGCGGAAGCTGCTGGCCAAGGCCGAGGGCACCGACAACGAGCACGAGCGCGAGACGTTCATGGCGGCGGCGACGGCGCTGATGGCCAAGTACGGCATCGAGCGGGCCGCGCCCTCGGCGGCCCGCAGCACGCCCGCCAACAGGGTCGTCGTGCTCGGCGACCCGTGGGCCAGGGAGAAGGCCAGGCTGGTGTACCTGGTGTCGGAGGCGGTGCGCTGCCGTCCCGTGCTGATCGGCAAGGGGGACGGCGGGCAGCGGGTGCACGTGTTCGGGTTCGCGTCGGACCTGGAGCGCGCGGATCTGCTGGCGACGTCGCTGCTGCTGCAGATGGCGTCGGGGGTCGCCAGGGTGCCGGTGCCCGCCGACCGGGTGCGGGCCTATCGGCGCTCATGGATGCTGGGGTTCACCGACGAGGTCTACCGGCTGCTGGTGGCGGCCGAGTCGCGGGCGGCGTCGGCGGGGGCGCCGGGCACCGAGCTGGTGCTGGCCGATCGGAAGGTCGAGGTGGAGCGGGCGGTGGCGGAGGTGTACCCGCGGATCAGACGCAGCGTGCCGCGGATGAGCGGCACGGGCTACCGCGACGGGGTGGCCGCCGGGCGTCGCGCCGACCTGGCCCGCACCGCCGTCCGGCCCGACACGGGCGCCGCGCTGGACCGCTGACGCCCGTTCGCGGGGAAGGCCAGGGGCGCTCCCGCTACCCTCCTGGCCGGCGGTCAGCCGAGGGCGGCCGAGACGACCGCTCGGGCCTCCTTCTGGACCTGGGCCAGGTGGTCGGGCCCGTTGAAGGACTCCGCGTAGATCTTGTAGACGTCCTCCGTCCCCGAGGGCCTGGCCGCGAACCACGCGTTCTCCGTCGACACCTTCACCCCGCCCAGCGACGCCCCGTTGCCCGGCGCGCTGGTCAGCACCCCGGTGATCGGCTCGCCCGCCAACGTGTCCGCGCTGATCTGCGAAGCCGACAGTTTCGCCAGCACCGCCTTCTCCTCCCGGCTCGCCGGAGCGTCCACCCGGGCGTAGGCGGGCGAACCGAACCGCGACGTCAGCGACGCGTAGTGCTCGCTGGGTGAGGATCCCGTCACCGCCAGGATCTCCGAGGCCAGCAGCGCCAGGATGATCCCGTCCTTGTCCGTGGTCCACGGCGACCCGTCGCGCCGCAGGAACGAGGCGCCCGCGCTCTCCTCGCCGCCGAACCCGAGCGACCCGTCCAGCAGTCCCGAGACGAACCACTTGAACCCGACGGGCACCTCGTACAGCTCCCGCCCGATGGACGCCGCCACCCTGTCGATCATGCTGCTGCTGACGAGCGTCTTGCCGACGCCCGCCGCGGCCGGCCACGAGGGACGGTGACCGTACAGGTAGGAGATGGCCACCGACAGGTAGTGGTTGGGGTTCATCAGCCCGCCGTCGGGGGTGACGATGCCGTGCCTGTCGGCGTCGGCGTCGTTGCCTGTGGCGATGTCGTACGTCGACCGGTTGGCGATCAGGGACGCCATGGCGTACGGCGACGAGCAGTCCATGCGGATCTTGCCGTCCCAGTCGAGCGTCATGAAGCGCCAGGTCGGGTCGACGAGCGGGTTGACGACGGTGAGGTCGAGGTCGTGCCTGGTGGCGATCTCGCCCCAGTAGGCCACGCTGGCCCCGCCGAGCGGATCGGCGCCGACGCGCACGCCCGCCGACCTGATCGCGTCGAGGTCGATCACGCTGGGCAGGTCGTCGACGTAGTTGCCGAGGAAGTCGTAGCGCTCACCGAGCGAGGAGATGTACGGCACCCGCCGCACCTCCTTCAGGCCGCCCGCGATGAGCGCGTTGGCGCGGTCCTGGATCCACGAGGTGGCGTCGGTGTCGGCGGGCCCGCCGTTGGGCGGGTTGTACTTGAAGCCGCCGTCGCGCGGCGGGTTGTGCGAAGGGGTGACCACGACGCCGTCGGAGCCCGGGTGCGTCAGGATCGCGTGGGAGACCGCGGGGGTGGGCGTGTAGCCGTCGCGGCTGTCGACGAGCACGGTCACGTCGTTGGCGGCGAAGACCTCCAGCGCCGACACCTTCGCGGGCTCGGACAGCGCGTGCGTGTCGGCGCCGAGGAACAGCGGCCCGTCGATCCCCTGAGCGGCGCGGTACTCCACGATGGCCTGGCTCGTGGCGAGGATGTGGTCTTCGTTGAAGGCGGTGTCGAAGGCCGAGCCACGGTGCCCCGAGGTGCCGAACGCCACCCGCTGCGACACCTCGGAGGGGTCCGGGTGAAGCGCGTAGTACGCGGTCACGAGGCGGGCCACGTCGATCAGGTCGGCCGGCTGCGCGGGCTGTCCGGCGCGCTCATGCGTCATGAGATCCAGACTACAGACCCGGCCTGCCGCAGACCGGGAGCACGGCTCCCCTTCTCGCCGCCGGACACCTGCTCCAAGCCGCCGGCCTGATCGACCGGAAGATCGCCGTGGCGGACGCGGTGATCAAGATCTGGCGGGGTTAGACTCGCCGCATCCCGATTAGAATGGAGTTCGGTTGCGATGCGAGTCGGACTGTTGCTCAACGAGCCCCGGGGCACTGACCCCATCGCCGAGCTGCGGGAGTCGATCGCCCGGGCCGCCGGCGACGGGTTCGCCTCCGCCTGGCTGTCCAACATCTTCGGCCTCGACGCGATCACCGCGCTGGCCGTGGCGGGCGGGCAGGCGCCCGGCATCGAGCTCGGCACCGCGGTCGTGCCGACCTACCCGCGCCATCCCGCGGCGCTGGCCCAGCAGGCGCTGACCGCCAACCTCGCCCTCGGCGGCAGGCTCGCGCTCGGCATCGGCCTGTCGCACAAGGTCGTCATCGAGCAGATGTTCGGCTACAGCTTCGAACGGCCTGCCAGGCACATGAAGGAGTACCTGGACATCCTGCTTCCGCTCACGCGCGGCGAGAAGGCCGACGTCAAGGGCGAGACCCTGCGGGCCGACATCAGGCTGAACATCCCAGGCACGGGCCTGCCGGTGCTGGTCGCCGCCCTCGCACCCCGCATGCTCGAACTGGCGGGCTCGATGACCGACGGCACGGTGCTCTGGATGACCGGGCCCAGGACCGTCGAGGAGCACGTCGTGCCCGCCATCACGCGGGCCGCCGAGCAGGCGGGCAGACCCGCGCCCCGCGTGGTGTGCGCGCTGCCGGTCTGCGTCACCGACGACCCCGAAGGGGCCAGGGCACGCGCCGCCGAGGTCTTCTCGGTGTACGGCCAGCTGCCCTCCTACCGGGCGATGCTCGACAGGGAGGGCGCCGCCGGCCCCGGCGACGTGGCGATCGTCGGCGACGAGGCCACGGTGCGCGCCCAGATCGAGGCGCTGGGCGGGATCGGGGTCACCGACTTCGTCGCGGCCGAGTTCTCCTCACGCGAGCGCACCAGGGACTTCCTCAAGACCCTCCTCTGACAGGGGGGTCAGCCCTTGCGCTGGGTCAGGCTGAACCAGTTGCCGGAGTTGTCGCGGAAGACCGCCTCGATCCCGTAGGGGCGGTCGGCCGGCTCCTGGACGAACTCCACGCCCCTGGCCGACAGCTCCTCGAAGCTCTTGTGGCAGTCGTCGGTGGCCATGACCCCAGGACCCAGCGCCCCCTTGGCGATCACGGACCGCAGCTGCGCGGCCGTCTCCTCGTCGAAGTGCGGCGCGCCGATGGCCGACAGGATGATCGTCACGTCCGCGTGGCCCTTCGGCCCCACCGTCAGCCAGCGGTAGTCGCCGAGGCTGACGTCCTCGCGCACCTCGAACCCCAGCTTCTCGGTGTAGAACGTCTTCGCCTCGTCCTATGCGGCGCGAGGTCAGGTAGCGCGCGGGCGTCTCGCCGTACACCCGCTTGAAGGAGCGGGCGAAGTGGAAGCGCGAGCAGCCCGCGGCGCCGGCCAACGCCTCGAGGTCGAGCGGCTCGGCGTAGTGGCGGTCGGCCAGGTCGCGGGCGCGCCGCAGGTGAGGCAGCAGGTCAGGGGCCGTCATGGGCGAAGCCTACGTAGTTCTCCGCCAGCGTGGTGGCCGCCGCCCTCGACGAGACCACGTACTCCAGGTGCGACAGCTGCAGCCGTCTGGCGAAGGCGTCGGCGGAGTGGTCGGTGTGCAGGAGTGTGGTCATCCAGTAGGAGAAGTGCTCGGCCCGCCACACTCGCCTGAGCCTGGCGGCGGAGTAGCCGTCGAGCAGCGTGGAGGAGCCCTCCTCGTAGCGCGCGGCGATGGCGGAGGCCAGCGCCGTCACGTCGGACACCGCCAGGTTGAGGCCCTTGGCGCCGGTCGGCGGCACGATGTGCGCGGCGTCACCGGCCAGGAAGAGGTTGTCGTGCCGCATCGGCTCGGTGACGAAGCTGCGCATGGGAGTGATCGCCTTCTCCCTGATCGGGCCCTCCTTCAGCGTCCACCCGTCGCGGGTGGCGAACCTGGTGCGCAGCTCGCTCCAGACGCGCTCGTCGGGCCACGCGGCCGGCTCGTCGTCGGGGGAGACCTGGAGGTAGAGGCGGCTGACCTGGGGTGAGCGCAGGCTGTGCAGGGCGAAGCCGCGGTCGTGATGGCAGTAGATGAGCTCCTCGGTCGAGGGCGGCACGTCGGCCAGGACGCCGAGCCACGCGAACGGGTACTCGCGCTCGAACACCTTCGCCCGCGGCACGGCGGCGCGCGAGACCCCGTGGAAGCCGTCGCAGCCGGCGACCAGATCGCAGTCGAGGGTCTTCAGCACGCCGTTCTCGCGGTAGGTGACGCGCGGCGAGGCCGGGTCGACCTCGACCACCTCGGCCCCGAACCTGATCCTGCCCTCGGGCGACAGCGCGATGAGGTCCTTCACGATCTCGGTCTGGGCGTAGATCGTGACCGTCCTGCCGCCGGTCAGCTCGCTCAGCGGGATCCGGTGGCCCGCACCGCCGAAGCGCAGCTCCAGCCCGTGATGGGTGAGCCCCTCGCGGTCGAGCCGCTCGCCCGCGCCCGAGGCCCGCAGCACGTCCACCGTGCCCTGCTCCAGCATCCCCGCCCGCTGCCGGCGCTCGCAGTAGGCGCGGTCGCGCGCCTCCAGCACCACCGCGTCGATGCCGCGCCGTCCGAGAAGGTGGGAGAGCAGGAGCCCCGCGGGTCCCGCGCCGATGATCGCTACCTGGGTTCGCATGCCCTGATCCTCATGGTCGGCCCCTCGGGCTCGGCCGCCGGTCTTCCGGTCAGCGGAACCATTTCATCAGTAGTGGCCGCTGACGTCGCGCGAAAGCGCCCTCGCGCTCGTGACCAGGGTGGGCACGACCGACCTGAGGTCGGCACGCGGCCTGGTCACGATCGACAGCGCGGCGACCACCTCCCCGCCCGCGCCGCGGACCGGGGCCGCCACCGAGCAGGTGCCCAGCGTCATCTCCTCGCGCGTCACCGCCACGCCCGTCCTGCGCACCTCGGCGAGGGCGGCGCGCAGCCGGTCGGGGTCGGTCACCGTGTGCTTGGTCAGCGCGGGCAGACCGGCCGAGACGACCGCGTCCGTCACCTGCTCGGGCGCGAAGGCCAGCAGCACCCTGCCGACCCCCGTGGCGTGCAGCGGCAGCTCGCCGCCGACCCTGCTGACGATGGGCACCGAGGCGGGCCCGCGCAGCCGTTCGAGATAGAGCGCCTTCAGCCCGCGCCGCACGGCCAGCTGCACGTTGGCGCGCGTGACCTCGTACAGGTCCTCCATGTACGGCAGCGCCAGCTCGCGCAGATCCGCCGCGGCAGCCGCCTGCGTGCCGATCCGCCACAGCCTGATGCCGACCCGGTAGGCGCCGTCGGGCAACCGCTCGACGAAGCCGCCCCTGGCCAGCTCTCCCACCAGCCGGTGCCCGGTGGCCAGGGGCAGCTCCGCCCTGCGGCAGATCTCGGTCAGCGTCAGCCGTACCTCGCCCTGGGAGAAGGCGTCCAGGATCGCCATCACTTTTCCTGCGACGCTAACAGGCGGCATGTCCGGATATTAACCCTCGGTCAGCACCTCGGGCTCCGTGGCCGCGCGCACCTGCTCCACGCTCACGCCGGGCGCGGTCTCCACCAGCCTGAGCCCGTCGGGGGTCACGTCCAGCACGGCCAGATCGGTGATGATCCGGTGCACGCACGCCGCCCCCGTCAGCGGGAGCGAGCACTCCTTGACGATCTTGGGGGAGCCGTCGCGGGCGAGGTGCTCCATGACGACGATCACTCTGCGTGCGCCGTGGACGAGGTCCATCGCGCCGCCCATGCCCTTGATCATCTTGCCGGGCACCGACCAGTTGGCCAGGTCGCCGCGGGCCGAGACCTGCATCCCGCCGAGGATCGCGACGTCGATGTGGCCGCCGCGGATCATCCCGAACGACAGGGCGGAGTCGAAGAACGAGGCCCCCGGCAGGACGGTGACCGTCTCTTTGCCCGCGTTGATCAGATCGGGGTCGACCTCGTCCTCGAGCGGGTAGGGGCCCACGCCCAGCACGCCGTTCTCGGAATGGACGACGACGTCCACGCCGGGCGGGATGAAGGCGGGGATCAGCGTCGGCAGTCCGATGCCGAGGTTGACGTAGGTGCCGTCGGCGAGCTCGGCCGCCGCCCTGGCCGCGATCTGCTCCCTGGACCAGGCCATCAGGCGCGCACCGTCCTCTTCTCCACGTGCTTGTCGGCCGCCTGCTCAGGTGTCAGCGCGACCACCTTCTGCACGAACACACCGGGCAGATGCACCTCGTCGGGATCGAGCTCGCACAGCTCCTCGACCTCCGCGATCGTCACCCTGCCCGCCATCGCCGCCAGGGGGTTGAAGTTGCGCGCGCTCCTGTCGAAGGCCAGGTTGCCGTATGCGTCGCCCTTGGCCGCCCTGACCAGCGCGAAGTCCGTCGTGATCGATTCCTCCAGCACGTACGGCACGCCACCGAACTCCCGCACCTCCTTGGCAGGCGAGGCCACGGCCACGCTCCCGTCGGCGGCGTAGCGCCAGGGCAGCCCGCCCTCGGCCACCATCGTCCCGACGCCTGCGGGCGTGTAGAAGGCGGGGATCCCGCTGCCGCCCGCCCTGAGCCGCTCGGCCAGCGTCCCCTGCGGCACCAGCTCGACCTCGATCTCGCCGCTCAGGTAACGCCTGGCCAGCTCCTTGTTCTCGCCGATGTAGGAGCCCGTCGCCCGCACGATCCTGCCCGCCACCAGCAACAGCCCGAGCCCCCGCCCGTCGAGGCCGCAGTTGTTCGACACCACGTGGAGCCCGCCGGCGCCCTGCTCGTGCAGCGCCGCGATCAGCACGGACGGCACGCCGCACAGCCCGAAACCGCCCACGGCCAGCGACGACCCCTCGCTGATGCCGGCGACCGCCTCCGCCGCCGACCCGACCACCTTCCCGACCTTCATAGCGCTCACCGTTCCAGCCGACACCGACAACGCCACTGTGTCCTTCCGTTGAGCGGAAGCCCAGGCAATCCTCAGGAGGGCTTGTTAACGTCCCACCGCATGAACTGGATACGGAGGGTGAACACGACCTTCGGCAAGATGACGGGTTTCCAGCTCACCAGGCTGCCCGTCGCCGCCCCCGAGACCGAGGCGGACGTCAGGCCGCCCGCCGACCCGGCGGCCGACAGGTTGCTGCGCGAACCGGTCTTCCTCCTGTGCCCCGTCAGGTCGGGCTCCACGTTGCTGCGCGCCGTGCTCAACGCCCACTCCAAGATCCACGCCCCGCACGAGCTGCATGTGCGCAGGCTGACCGTCGGCTACGGCACGCCGCTGGCCGAGCGGGCCATGGACGCCCTCGGCCACAACAGGGCCGACCTGGAGCACCTGCTGTGGGACCGCGTCCTGCACAGGGAGCTCGACAGAAGCGGCAAGCAGATCATCGTCGACAAGACGCCGTCCAACGCGTTCGTCTTCCGGCGCATCGCCACCTGCTGGCCCGACGCCCGCTACGTGTTCCTGCTGCGTCACCCCGCCTCCATCGCCCGCTCCTGGCAGGAGAGCACTGGCCGCTCCGCCGACGACGCGGTCACCGACTCGCTGCGCTATATGAAGGCCGTCGACCGCGCGAGAAAGGCGCTGCCCGGGCTGACCGTGCGCTACGAGGACTTCACCGCCGACCCGGCGGGAAAGGCCGGCGAGATCTGCTCCTTCCTGGGCGTCGACTTCGAGCCGCGCATGCTGGAGTACGGCGACGCCCCATGGGTCAAGGGCCTCGGCGACTGGAGGGACAAGATCCGCACGGGCACGGTCCAGCGGGGCCGCCCCCTGCCCGCGGCGGAGGAGGTGCCCGCCCCGCTGAGGGAGCTCACCGGCCGCTGGGGCTACCCATGAAGATCCGCTACCTCCTCCTCCACGCCTACGGCACGGGCGGCACCATCCGCACTGTCCTCACCCAGGCGGAATGGATGGCGGCGGCCGGCCACGAGGTCGAGGTGGTCACCGCCGTCAGGCGGCGCACCAGCCCCGGCTTCACCTTCCCCGAGGGCGTGAAGGTGCGCACCCTGGTCGACCAGCGTGCCGGCGTGCGACCTCCGCAACTGCACGCCAGGGCCCTGCGCAGGCTCCGCGGACACGTCGTGCCGCGCGGCGAGCCCGCGGCCGGCTACTTCACCCCCGAGGTGGAGGCGGCCGTCGCCGCGTGGCTGCGCGGACTGGACGGCGGGATCCTCGTCACCACCAGGCCCGCCCTCAACCTGCTGGCCGTACGGCACGCCTCGGGCCGGGTGCGCATGATCGCCCAGGAGCACATGAACCTCGCCACCCACCGGCCCGCCGTGCAGAAGGCCATCAGACGCGGCTACGGCAGGTTCGACGCGGTCACCGTGCTCACCGAGACCGACAGGTCCCACTACACGAGGGTCATGCCCGACGCGAGGATCATCCGCATCCCCAACGCCGTCCACCCCATGGAGCGCGAGCCCGCCGACCACGCCGCCACCAGCGTGATCGCGGCGGGCAGGCTGGTCCCTCAGAAGGGTTTCGACCTGCTCATCCCCGCCTTCGTGAAAGCCACCCACGACCGCCAGGACTGGCGGCTGCGCCTCTACGGCACCGGCCCCAAGCGGGCCGAACTAGCAGGGCTGGCCGAGCTCGCCCCGTCCAGGGTCGCGCTGATGGGCCGCACCGACGTCTTCCACCGCGAGCTGGCCGCCTCCTCCCTCTACGTGCTCAGCTCCAGGTTCGAGGGCCTGCCCATGGTCATGATCGAGGCCATGGCCCACGGGCTGCCCGTCGTCGCCTTCGACTGTCCGACAGGGCCGGGAGAGGTCATCACGCACGACGTCGACGGCGTGCTGGTGCCGCCGCAGGACGTCGAGGCGCTGGCCGAGGCGATCGCCGGGCTGATCGACGACGAGCCGCGGCGCAGGCGGCTCGGGGCGCAGGCCGTACGGACCGTGCGGGCCTATTCGACAGGGGTGGTTGCCCCGATGTGGCTCGAACTGTTCAATGACCTGCAGACGGCGCGGTGAGGGGCCGACCGAAAGTCCCCTTCCTAGACTCCGGCAAGGTGAAGCGCGTGCTACACGGCATAGACGTGTCCAACTGGCAGGGAACGGTCGACTGGGGAGGTCACGCCGACAGCGGAGTCGCCTTCGGCTTCGCCAAGGCGTCAGAGGGCGTTGCGTGGGTCGACAAGTGGTTCGACCGCAACTGGCAGCTCATGCGCGAGCACTGGATGGTGTGCGGCGCCTACCACTTCGCCAAGCCCAAGGGCGACCCTGGCGAGCAGGCCCGGCACTTCCTGCGCACCGTCAGGAACGCGGGCGGGCTGCGCAGGGGCGACCTGGTGGCGCTCGACCTGGAGTCGGACGACGGGCTGCCGCCCGACCAGGTGGCCAGGTTCGCGCGGCGCTGGTGCAGGCACATCGAGAAGCACACGGGCATGCGGCCCTTCATCTACACCTTCCAGTGGTTCGCCAACGAGGGCAACTGCGCGGGACTCGGTGAGTACCCGCTCTGGATCGCCTCGCCAGGCAAGGCCAAGGGCAGCCCCGTCGTGCCCAGGCCATGGCGCGACTGGACCATCCACCAGTACGCCAACAGCCCTCTCGACCGCAACGTCTTCCACGGCAGCAGGGAGGACCTGACCAGGCTGGGCTACGACCCGCGATAGCATCGGTGTTCATCATCGAAACCGTGCTATCCAAGGAGTCACCGTGTCAGCCGAGCTGCATATCACCCTCGCCGGAGCCGAGCGTGTGGTCGCGGCCGGCACGACGTACGGCGAGGCGCTCGAGGCCGACGGCCGCACCGTCATCGCCGCCCGCGTCGGCGGCGAGCTTCGCGACCTGGCCTCCCCCGTCCGCGAAGGCGACGTGGTCGAGCCCGTCCAGATCAGCAGCGAGGATGGCCGTGCGATCCTGCGCCACTCCACCGCCCACGTCATGGCCCAGGCCGTGCAGGAGCTGTTCCCCGAGGCCAAGCTGGGCATCGGCCCGCCCGTCGACAACGGCTTCTACTACGACTTCGACGTCGAGCAGGCCTTCCACCCCGACGACATCAAGCGCATCGAGAAGCGGATGCGCGAGATCGTCAAGCAGGGGCAGACGTTCGCGCGCCGCGAGGTGTCCGACGACGACGCGCGCGCCGAGCTGGCGGCCGAGCCGTACAAGCTGGAGCTGATCGGCCTCAAGGGCGGCGCCGCCTCGGCCGCCGAGGACGGCGCCAATGTCGAGGTCGGCGAGGGCCAGCTGACCATCTACGACAACCTCGACCCCAAGAGCGGCGAGCTGTGCTGGAAGGACCTGTGCAGGGGCCCGCACCTGCCCTCGACCAGGGTCATTCCGGCCTTCAAGCTCATGCGCACCGGCGGCGCCTACTGGCGCGGCAGCGAGAAGAACCCGCAGCTGCAGCGCATCTACGGCACCGCGTGGGAGAGCCGCGAGAAGCAGGAGGAGTACCTCCACCTGCTGGAGGAGGCCGAGAAGCGCGACCACCGCAAGCTGGGCGCCGAGCTCGACCTGTTCTCCTTCCCCGACGAGCTCGGCTCTGGCCTGCCGGTCTTCCACCCCAAGGGCGGCATCATCCGCAGGGAAATGGAGAACTACTCCAGGCGCAGGCACGAGGACGCCGGCTACTCCTTCGTCAACACGCCCCACATCACCAAGGGGCACCTGTACGAGATCTCCGGCCACCTCGACTGGTACAAGGACGGCATGTTCCCTCCGATGGAGGTCGAGGGCGCCGACTACTACCTCAAGCCGATGAACTGCCCGATGCACAACCTGATCTTCGGGGCTCGCGGCAGGTCCTACCGCGAGCTGCCGCTGCGGCTGTTCGAGTTCGGCACCGTCTACCGCTACGAGAAGTCGGGCGTGGTCCACGGCCTGACCAGGGTCCGCGGCCTCACCCAGGACGACGCCCACATCTACTGCACCCACGAGCAGATGAAGGACGAGCTGGCGGGCGCGCTGCGCTTCACGCTCAGCCTGCTGCGCGACTACGGCCTCGAGGACTTCTACCTCGAGCTGTCCACCAAGGACCCGGACAAGTACGTCGGCGCCGACGAGGCGTGGGAGGAGGCCACCCGCACGCTGCGCGAGGTGGCCGAGGCCGAGAACCTCGAGCTGGTCCTCGACCCGGGTGGCGCCGCCTTCTACGGCCCGAAGATCTCCGTGCAGACCCGTGACGCGATCGGCCGTTCGTGGCAGATGTCGACCATTCAGCTCGACTTCAACCTGCCTGAGCTCTTCGAGCTGGAGTACCAGGCGGCCGACGGCTCCCGTCAGCGGCCCGTCATGATCCACCGGGCGCTGTTCGGGTCCATCGAGCGTTTCTTCGGCGTCCTGGTCGAGCACTACGCGGGCGCCTTCCCTCCGTGGCTGGCCCCGGTGCAGGTCGTCGGCATCCCGATCGCCGACGCGCACGCGCCGTACCTGCTCGACGTCGCCAAGAAGCTGCGCGAACGCGGCATCAGGGTCGAGGTCGACACCGCAGACGACCGCATGCAGAAGAAGATCCGCAACGCGCAGAAGTCGAAGGTGCCCTTCATGCTGCTGGCCGGTGACGACGACATCGCCAACGGCGCGGTGTCGTTCCGCTACCGCAACGGCGAGCAGAAGAACGGCGTGCCCGTCGAGGAGGCCGTCGCCGAGATCGTCAACGCCGTGGAGCGCCGCGTCCAGGTCTGAGTAGGGACCTACTCATGCGGGTGCGCCCCCGCCGGGAGATCCTCCTCGGGAAGCGATTCCAGGGGAGGAAACATCCATGCGACTCACTCGCTTACTGGTGGCCGGCGGCCTCGGCCTCGCCGTCCTCACCGCGGTGACCGGTGCCGCGCAGGCTTCGAGCACGGCGGCATCGAAGTGGAAGTGCTCGAACGGGAGCGTCTGCCTGTACGACAAGCCCAACGGGGCGACGCAGTTCTGGCAGGAGGACGAGTGCGGCATCCACGGCCTCGGAACGGGCTTCCTGGGCAAGGCCAGCTCGGTCAGGAACAGGACGGGAACGACCGTGACGCTGTTCACGGTGTTCCACGCCAACGGGGGACCGAACACGCTCGCTGAGGAGATCGTCTCCGTCGAGGACGGCGACAAGGTCAACCTCGAGGACGACGAGGACAACGCGACCGCGCTGGTCTACATCCCGTGCGACTGACGCATCCACGCATGCCCCCTGCCGCCGCGCGGCAGGGGGCATCGCCCTTTCGGCGCACGTACGGCTTTCAGCGCTCGTACAGCCGGAAGGTGACCGCGGGACGTCCGCCGAACCGGTCGGCGGCCTGCGTGGCCACCCCTTCGAGGAAACTCCTGCAGTACGCCTCGGGATCCTCGTCGGTCAGCGCCTCGATGTAGGCGCGGTGCTCCAGGAGCGAGCGCACGCCGTGCTCCAGCGTGCCGGTGACGTCCACCGCGTGGGTGGGGTCGTCGGCCCCCGCCACGGCCACCCAGCGCACCCCGTTCCACGGCCCGGGACCGTCGCCACGGAAGATCCACTGGTTGCCCGCGTCGGCGGCGGCGTCGAGCACCGCCCTGCCGACCGCCTGGTGGTCAGGGGTGTTCCAGTACCTCCCGCCCCACGTGTCACCGAAGTGCAGGGTGATCAGCAGCTCGGGACGGTGCCGGCGGATCGCCGCTGCCAGGTCACGCCGCAGCCTGACGCCGTACTCGATGACCCCGTCCTCATGGTCGAGGAACTCCACCTCGCTCACGCCGACCACGGCCGCCGACGCGCGCTGCTCCCGCTCGCGCAGCGGCCCCGCCTTGGCCGGTTCGACGGTGTCGATGCCCGCCTCGCCGCGCGTCACGAGAAGGTAGGCCACCTCGCGGCCCTCCGCGGTCCACTTGGCGACGGCGGAGGCGCAGCCGTACTCCAGGTCGTCGGGATGGGCGACGATCGCCAGGGCGCGCCGCCAGTCCTCGGGCATGGGATCGAGCTGCTCGGTCATCGGTTCCTCCAGGTTCGCCATCGGGTACGGCCAGCGTAACGATCCACATCGCGGTGAGGGCGCTCGGGAAGGACTGCCCGTCTGCCCGGTGAGCCATGGTCATATGCTGCAGGACATGCAGGAGAGCGAACCGATGGAGCAGGGCGGGGCGGGATCGCCGGACAACTTCCAGCGGCTGTGGACGCCGCACCGGATGGCTTACATCAAGGGGGAGAACAAGCCGACCGGGGAAGGAGCGGGCGACGGCTGCCCGTTCTGCGAGATCCCGAAGATGAGTGACGAGGAAGGCCTGATCGTCGCCAGGGGCGAGACCGTGTTCGCGGTGCTCAACCTCTACCCCTACAACTCGGGTCACCTGATGGTCTGCCCCTACAGGCACGTCTCCGACTACGACGAGCTGAAGGACGAGGAGATGACCGAGCTCGGCGACTTCACCAGGCGGGCGCTGCGGGCGCTGCGCCAGGCCGGCGGCGCCCAGGGCTTCAACGTCGGCATGAACCTTGGCCACGTCGCGGGCGCCGGCATCGCCGCTCACCTGCACCAGCACGTCGTGCCCAGGTGGGGCGGCGACACGAACTTCATGCCCGTCGTGGCCAGGACCAAGGTCCTGCCCCAGCTGTTGCGCGACACCAGGAAGATGCTGGCCGACGCCTGGCCGGCCACCTGACGCCGCCCGGTCAGGGGAGTGCCCTCGCGGTCACACCTTGGCCAGGGGGCGTTCCTCGGTGGTGGTCTCTCCCGGCAGGGCGGCGATGCCCGCCGACAGCACCAGGGGGATCGCCAGGGCCAGGGCCATGGACAGGACCGCGGCGCCCGAGTCGTTGACCAGGGTGCCGACCACGCCGCTGACGAGCGTGCCGATGAGGCCCGCCTTCAGCGCGGGGGAGTACTCGAAGGCGGCGGGCAGCACGCCCGCCGTCGCCTGGCCTGGGCGCATGATCGCGTAGACGAGGAACGCGACGGCGGCGATCACCACGGGCATCAGCGTGGGGCTGAGCAGCGTGCTGAGCATCGCCACCAGCTTGCGGACGATCACGTCGATCGCCTCGCCGCTGATCACCTGGCCGACGAACCTGCCCAGGTGCGACTGCTCGGCCGCGGGCCGCAGGTAGTTGGCGATCGCGAAGCCCATCACGACGACGCCGCCCGCCACGCAGAACGCGCCCAGCTTCCACAGCGAGATCCGCTTGCCAAGGATCAGCAGCGCGGTCACCGCGATGCCGGGGACGAACGCGATCACCCCACCGAAGTCGCTGCCCATGCCCGAGCCGCCCAGCACCATCGCGAACGTGCCGAGCACTGCCACGACCGCCGCGCCCCACGGCCGCGACAGCCGGTGCGCGATCACCGTGGAGCTCAGCAGCGTGCCGGTGGCGAGCAGGGCGAACGGGATGTTGCCCAGGCCGTAGTAGCGGGCGCCCTGCTCGGCGCTGAAGCCCATGAAGCTGTTGAGCTGCAGGGTGGTGCCGGTCAGCAGGTCTCCTGCGAGCGTGAGCGCCGTGACGCCCGCGACCACCGCCAGCGGGCCGAGCGGGCTGCGCCGCCACGGTCCCGCGAACGCGGCGACGGTGAGGACGACCAGCCAGGCCAGCATGCCGCCGAACAGCTCCAGGTGCGTCGACCACGGCAACAGGTTGACCAGGATCGAGGTGATGGGGATCGCCGCCAGCGTCACCGCCGCCAGCCGTACCCAGGAAAGGCCCTTGCGGCGGCGCAGCATCAGGAACGCGACGATGTAGAACAGCACCTGCAGCACGGCGAGGGCGATGAAGTAGTAGCCCTTCACCGAGCGCATGGTCTGGGCGGTCTGGTCGGCCTCCGCCATCCGCTCGAACGTCGCGCCAGGCCCGTTGACCTGCATGACCTGCCCGACGACGCTGTCGGGTACGGCGAGGCCCAGCCTGGTCAGCACGGTCGTGGTCACGTCCGGCAGGATCGAGATGTCGTCGCGGCGGGTCGAGGCCGCGCCGAGCTCGTGCCCCTGCGCCCCCTGCTGCCGCAGCGCGGCCACCCGCAGGTGCGGCACCGAGCCGTGGTCGGACATGCCCGTCAGCAGGACGGTGGTGTCCTGTGGCAGGACGGCCAGCAGCGCGCCCGCCTTGGCGTCGGCCAGGCGCAGCGCCGCCCGCCTGTCCTGGACCGACAGCTTCTCCGCGACGCGGGGGAGCTTGCCGTCGTCGGAGATATAGGGCCTGATGAGGTCGTCGACGTCCATGGCGACGAGGCGGCAGCGCTCCAGCTCCTCCGCCTTCACCTGGATGGGCGAGGTGTGGTAGGTGGCGACCGCGCCCTTGCTGTCGGCCAGCCCGAGGGCCGCGCCGGGACCGATGGCGATCGCGCACTGCCCGGCCTTGGCCAGCGTATCGCCCAGCAGGCCCGCGTAGCGCTGCTCGGCCACCTCGTGCAGGTAGTCGTAGTCGGGGATGACCGCGCCGCGCCCCCGCTGCTCCGGCATCGGCGGCGCGCCGCACCGGTAGCCGGAGGCCGAGCGGATGCCCGCCGAGACCGTCAGCCAGCCGTCGTAGGGGCAGGTGATGTTGCCGACCGTGCGGACCGACATCGAGCCGATGGCGCTGCCGCCCGCCAGTTCCCAGAGGTTGGGGGTGTCGGCCTGGGACAGGTCGGTCCAGTGCAGGCCGGAGACACCGATGAGGGCGACCCGCTCCTTCTCCGACGCGTGCGCGGGGGCCCAGCCCAGCAGCATCTGGCTGACCAGTACGGCCAGCACCAGCAGGGTCCGCCTCACGCACGACCTCCCAAGTCTTGACATCGTCGGAGGCACGCTACACCGGGTCGTCGCCGTCAGGTGACGCGCTTCATGTAGCAGCGCGAGTTCGGGACCAGGTGGTAGGGCGGGTAGACGGGGATGGGCGTGTACCCCTCGCGCTCGTACACCCGCACCGCGTCGGGCTGCCTGTCGCCCGTCTGCAGCACCACCCGTTCGGCACCCAGCCGTGCCGCGGCGGCTTCCGCGGCCTCCAGCAGGGCCACGGCCACCCGTTGCCGCGATGGCCAGGGGCGACGTACATGCGTTTGATCTCCAGGTCGGCGCCGAGCCTGCGCAGGGCCACGTGTCCGACGGGGACGCCGTCGGCGGTGAGCGCCACGCCGGTGTAGACGACGCTCTCCGGCGAGACGGAGAACCCCTCGGGGAAGTCGAAGGCCCTCATGTCCGAGTAGCGCTCGCTCATCTCCTCGGACATCGCCGCGCGCAGCCCCTCGGCGGCGGGGTCGTCCCATGCGACACTCTCGACGTTCACACACGTCAGCCTATGCTGGCGCGCACGGCCACCAGGGTGCCGCCCCCTCGCGGGGGCGAAGCCGCGCGAGGCCGGAGCGCGATCGGGGTCGCCGTGGCGGCGGCCCGCCACGCGCGCCCGGGGAGCGTCCCCTTGAAGGGATGGCTCGCGGTGACCGGAGGCGCGTGGCCCGGCGTGCCGTAAAGGGATCAGGTGGGGACGACGGTCACGTCGGCGGGCTTGCTCTCCCGCGTGAGCGGGTCCAGGGCCGTGACCAGGTACGTGCCAGGAGCCTGGGCGGTGTAGGAGGAGCCGGTGACGATCGCGATCAGGTTGCGCGCGTCGGTCGCCTGGCAGCTCTGGCCCGAGGCCGGCACCTTGTAGACGGCGTAGGAGCGGGCGCCGGGCACCGCCGTCCACCTCAGCACCGAGCCTGAGACCTTCAGCCCCGACGGCTTGGCCGGTGCGCTGCCGCCGTCGGGCAGCGGCAGCAGGGCGGGCCGCGAGTAGTGGTCCTTGACCAGGCGGTCCATGACCTTGAGCGGGTTGGCCTCCAGGTTCTTGGCGCTGAAGTAGACGTCGCCGTCGATCTCCTCGAACCTGCGGTTGAGCGTCAGGTGCGCGGGCACCTCGCCGGGCTTGGTCCAGGTGGGCACGTCCCTCGCGCCGACCCGGTAGAGGCCCTGCCCGATGTACAGGCGCACGTCCGTGCCCTTGACCTCGTTGGCCCACCACGGCGCCAGCACCTTGTAGTCGGCCGCCTGGAAGCCGCGCGGCCAGTAGAGCTGCGGGATCAGGTAGTCGACGGTCCCCGCCTTGATCCACGCCCTGGCGTCGGCGTAGATCGCGTCGTAGGCGGACATGCCGGAGGTCGCCGAGCCGGTCGGGTCCTGGGCCTTGTTGCGCCAGATGCCGAACGGGCTGATGCCGAACTTCACGTCCTTCTTGGTGTCGTGGACGGCCTTGTGCACCTGGGCGACGAGCTTGTTGACGTTGCCGCGGCGCCAGTCGGCGAGCTTGGCGCCGTCGCCGTACTTCCTGAACGCGGCGGCGTCGTCGAACGTGCCCCCGGGCCCCGGGTAGGGGTAGAAGTAGTCGTCGAAGTGGACGCCGTCGACGTCGTAGCGCTTGACGACGTCGGTGACGACCTTCACCACGTGGTCGCGCACCTGGGGGAGGCCGGGGTTGTAGTAGACCAGGTCGCCGTACCTCACCAGCCAGTCGGGGTGCTGCCTGGCGGGGTGGCCGGCGGGCAGCCTGCCCAGGTTGGCGTCGTAGGCGGCCCTGTACGGGTTGAACCAGGCGTGGAACTCGAGGCCGCGCTTGTGCGCCTCGGCGGTCAGGAACGGCAGCGGGTCCCAGCCGGGGTCCTTGCCAGGAGTGCCGGTGAGGTACTGCGACCACGGCTCGTACGGCGACTTGTACAGCGCGTCGGAGGCCGGCCGCACCTGCACGAACACCGCGTTGAGATTGCGCCTGACCGCGTTGTCGAGAATCCTGACGTACTCGGCCCGCTGCTTGGCGGGGCTGATGCCCGTCGCCGAGGGCCAGTCGATGTTCTTGACCGTGGCGATCCAGACGCCGCGCAGCTGGCGCTTGGGGTATCTGGCGTCGGCGACGCACTTCTCAGCCGGCTTGGCTGCGGTCTTGGCCTTCGTCCTCGGAGCCGCGGCCTCTGCACCCGGGCCTCCGAAGGAGTAGGCGGCGGCAGTGGCGGCGATGGCGACAGCGGCGGCGGCAAGAAGAGGTCGTCCTGTACGCATAGTCCCTCAGTGTGACATCGCCACCGGGGTGCTTCGACCAAAAAACGAAATGGATTTGTGATCCTAGTGTGACTCGGGGGGAGGACGTTACCCTCCCCCCAACGAGGGGCGTCAGTCCTCGGCTGTCACCTTGTCGGTCAGGTGCGAGGGGAGAGGTTCGTAGCGCAGGAACGTGCGCTGGAACGTCCCCGTCCCGTGCGACATGGACCGCAGGTCGATCGCGTAGCGGGTGATCTCCAGTTGCGGCACCTCCGCCTTCACCAGCGTCCGCCCCGTGCCCACCGGCTCGGTGCCGAGCACGCGGCCCCTGCGCGAGGACAGGTCGGACATGACCGAGCCGACGTAGTCGTCGGCCACCAGCACCGCGATCTCGTCGACCGGTTCGAGCAGCAGCGTCGACACCTTCGACGCCGCCTCCTTCAGCGCCAGCGAGCCGGCGATCTGGAAGGCCATGTCGGAGGAGTCGACCGAGTGGGCCTTGCCGTCGTAGAGCGTGACCCGCACGTCGACCATCGGGTACCCGGCCAGCACACCCCGCTCCATCTGGGTGCGCACGCCCTTCTCCACCGACGGGATGAACTGCCTGGGCACCACGCCGCCGACGATCTTGTCGACGAACTCGAAACCCCCGCCGGAAGGCAGGGGCTCGACCTCGAGGTGGCAGATCGCGTACTGGCCGTGGCCGCCGGTCTGCTTGACGTTGCGGCCCATGGCCTGGCACCTGCCGCCGAAGGTCTCGCGCAGCGGCACCCGCAGGTTGACCCGTTCGACCTCGACGCCGTGGCGCTTGGCCAGCCGGTCGAGCAGGACGTCGGTGTGCGCCTCGCCCATGCACCACAGCACCAGCTGCCGCGTCTCGGCGTTGTTCTCCAGACGCAGCGTCGGGTCCTCGGCCACCAGCCGGGCGAGGCCCTGCGACAGTTTGTCCTCGTCGGCCTTCGACTTGGCCCTGATCGCCACGGGCAGCAGCGGCTCGGGCATGCTCCACGCGGTCATGAGCAGCGGCTGCTCGGGATCCGACAGCGTGTCGCCCGTCTCGGCCCTCGACAGCTTGGCCACCGCGACGATGTCGCCCGCCATGCCCTTGGCGATGGTGCGCTGCTGCTTGCCCAGCGGGCTGGTCAACGTGCCGATGCGCTCGTCGACGTCGTGGTCCTCGTGCCCGCGGTCGGACAGGCCGTGTCCCGAGACGTGCACGGTCATGTCGGGGCGCAGCGTCCCCGCGAAGACGCGGACCAGGCTGATGCGGCCCACGTAGGGGTCGCTGGTCGTCTTGACCACCTCGGCCACCAGCGGTCCGTCAGGGTCGCACGCCTTGACCCGCACGGGCTGGCCGTCGGGGGTGGTGATCTCGGGCAGCGGGTGCTCGAGCGGCGAGGGGAAGCCCTGGGTGATGACCTCGAGCAGCTCCTGCGCGCCCACGCCGACGCCGCTGGCGAGCACGGGGTAGAAGTTGCCGCGCGCGACCGCCTTCTCCAGGTCGTCGACGAGCACCTTGGCGTCGATCGCCTCCCCGGACAGGTACCTGTCCATGAGCGACTCGTCTTCGCTCTCCTGGATGATGCCCTCGATCAGGCTGCCGCGGTACTCCTCGATCCGCGACTCGTACTCCGCGCCGGGCTCCTTCTCCGTACGGTCACCCGTCGCGTAGTTGTAGAACTTCTGCGACAGGAGTCCGATCAGCCCGGCCACGTGACCGTTGGTCACCACCGGGAGATAGAGCGGCGCGACGCCGTCGCCGAAGACCTCCTGGCACTCCGCCAGGACCTGGTCGAAATCCGCCCGCTGGTGGTCGATCTTGGTGATCACCACGGCGCGGGGCATGCCGACCTGCGCGCACTCCTCCCACAGCATCTGGGTCAGCCCGTCGATGCCGTCCGTCGCCGCGACCACGAACAGCGCGGCGTCGGCGGCGCGCAGCCCCGCCCGCAGGTCGCCGACGAAGTCGGCGTAGCCTGGGGTGTCCAGAAGATTGATCTTGATTCCGTTGTGGACCATGGGTGCGACCGACAGGTTCACCGAGCGCTGCTGGCGCACCTCCACCTCGTCGAAGTCGCTGACCGTGCTGCCGTCCTCCACACGTCCCGTGCGCTGGATGGCGCCCGTGGCCGCGAGCAACTGCTCGACCAGGGTGGTCTTGCCCGCTCCCGAGTGGCCGACCAGTACGACGTTGCGTATCGCGTCCGCCCTGTCGGCCGCTGGTGCCCTGCCCGCGGCTCCTATGGTCGCGCCGTGGTGCTTCTCAGCCACATCGCCTCCGCTTCCGTGGGACGGAGCTCGCAGGTACGGCGCGCGCCGCCCAAATCGTCGTTCGGTTCAGCGCCACGCCCAGCGGAGTCACCGCAAGGACGCGGTTAGTTCACCAAATACCCGTGTGGCGAATATCACAAGGGGGGCGAGGCAAAGAACTGGTGGCGGCCTCGATGGCCTACGATCAGAGCGCGATGCTCAAACTCCTGCGCCCGGCTATGACCCGGATACTCACCCCGCTGGGCAGGGCACTCGTCCGCCGCGGGATAGGCCCGAACGCCGTCACCGCGATCGGCACGGCCGGCACCGTCGTGTGCGCCCTGGTGTTCTTCCCCATGGGCCAGCTGTGGTGGGGCTCGGTGGCGATCACCGTGTTCGTGCTGTTCGACCTGCTCGACGGCGTCGTGGCCAGGATGGGCGGGGGCGGCGGCAGCACGTGGGGCGCCTTCCTCGACTCCACGCTCGACAGGGTGGCCGACGCGGCAATCTTCTCCGGCCTGATCGTCCACTTCTTCGTCGAACGAGACCTGCTGTTGGCGGGGGTCGCGCTGTTCTGCCTGGTGGCGGGCACTCTGGTGTCCTACGTCAAGGCCAGGGCCGAGGGGCTCGGCGCCAGCTGCGACGTCGGCCTCGCCGAGCGGCCCGAGCGGCTGGTCGTGGGTCTCGTGGCCGCGGGCTTCTCCGGCCTCGGCGTGCCGTACATCCTGCCCTTCGGCCTGTGGCTGCTGGCGGCGGCCAGCGCGATCACCGTCGTGCAGCGGGTCGTCCACGTCCATCGCCAGATTGGAGCGCGATGACCTCCCTTCAGGAACGCGCCGTGGCCGCGGCGTTCACGGCGGGCTGGACGCTGCTGCCGCACCTGCCGGAGCGGCTGACCGCGGCCGCCTTCACCCTCGTGGCCGACAGGGCGTGGCGCAGGAGGGGCAAGAGCGTGCGCCGCCTGGAGCACAACCTGGCCAGGGTGACGGGGCTGGCCGAGGACGGCGCCGAGCTGCGCGCGCTCAGCCGCGCGGGCATGCGTTCCTACCTGCGCTACTTCCACGAGGTCTTCAGGCTGCCCACGATGCGCAGCGAGGACGTCGTGCGGCGCACCCACGTCACGGGCGACGAGCACATCTGGAACACCGTGGGGGAGGGGCGCGGCGTCGTCCTCGCACTGCCCCACATGGGCAACTGGGACCAGGCGGGCGCCTGGCTGATCGGCAGCGGGCACCGCTTCACCACCGTGGCCGAGCGGCTCAAGCCCGAGTCGCTGTTCCGCCGCTACGTCGCCTTCCGCGAGGGGCTGGGCATGGAGGTGCTGCCGCTCACCGGCGGCGACGGGCACAACTTCGGCACGCTGGCCCAGCGCGTGCGCAAGGGCGGCATCGTCTGCCTGCCCGCCGAGCGCGACCTGACCAAGAACGGCGTCAAGGTGGAGTTCTTCGGCGCCACCACCCAGGTGCCCGTGGGGCCCGCGCTGCTGGCCGTCAAGACGGGCGCCGCGCTGCTGCCCGCCACGCTGTGGTTCGAGGGCGCCGACTGGGGCCTGCGCATCCACGAGGAGGTCAAGGTGCCCGCCCACGGCACCATCCAGGAGCGCACGGCCGCGGTGGCGCAGAGCCTGGTGACGGTCTTCGAGAAGGGCATCGCCGAGCACCCCGAAGACTGGCACATGCTCCAGCGCCTCTGGCTCGAGGACCTGACGTGAACGTCGGCATCGTCTGTCCCTACTCCTGGGACGTGCCGGGCGGCGTCAAGCAGCACATCGACGACCTGGCGCAGGCGCTGATGGCCCAGGGGCACAGGGTGTCGGTGATCGCGCCCGCCGAGGAGGACGCCGAGCTGCCGCCGTACGTGACCGGGACCGGCAGGGCGCTGCCCGTGCCGTACAACGGGTCGGTGGCGCGGATGTCGTTCGGCTTCCTGTCCGCGGCCAGGGTGCGGCGGTGGATCCGCGAGGGCGGCTTCGACGTGCTCCACATCCACGAGCCACTGGTGCCGAGCCTGGGCGTGCTGGCCTGCTGGGCGGCCAAGGGCCCGATCGTGGCCACCTTCCACGCCTCCTTCAACCGCTCGCGCGCCATCGCGATCGCCGAGCCGATGCTGCGCAGCGCGCTGGAGAAGCTCAGCGGACGCATCGCCGTCTCCGACGCGGCCCGCAAGAGCCTGGTCGAGCAGTTCGGCGGCGACAGCGTGCTGATCCCCAACGGGGTGACCGTCAGCCGCTACACCGAGGCGGAGCCGCTTCCCGGCTGGGGCCCCGACGGGCGCACGCTCGGCTTCCTCGGCAGGATGGACGAGCCGCGCAAGGGCCTGCCCGTCCTCCTCGAGGCGCTGGAGCAGGTGCCCGACGCCAAGCTGCTCGTCGCGGGCCCCGGCGAGGTGAAGATCCCCAAGTCCATCCGCGACCGCGTCATGCTGCTCGGCATGGTCAGCGAGCAGGACAAGATCCGCGCCTACCACTCCGTCGACGTCTTCGTCGCGCCCAACACCGGCGGCGAGAGCTTCGGCATCGTGCTGGCCGAGGCCATGTCCGCCGGAGCCACCGTGCTGGCCAGCGACATCCCCGCCTTTCGCAGGGTGCTCGGCGACGGGCAGGCGGGCGCGCTGTTCCCCAACGGCGACGCCGCCGCGCTGGCCCGCGAGGCCCGCGCCCTCCTCGACGACCCCGCACGCAGGGCCAAGCTCGCCGACGAGGCGCTCGTCGCGGTGCGCAAGTACGACTGGTCCACGGTCGCCCGCGACGTCGTGCGCGTCTACGAGACCGTCACGGCCGCCGCAGGACAGGTCGAGGAGGACACGCTCGCATGAGCACCACCATCATCGTCCTGATCGTGGGCATCGTCATGGTGCTCGCCGCCGTCTACGTCTCCTGGCGGGCCGGCCGTCTCGACCGGCTGCACATCAGGCTCGAGCTGGCTCGCGAGGCCCTCGACGTCGCCCTGGTACGGCGGGCCGCCGTCGTCCTCGAACTGGCCGGGTCCCGCCTGCTCGACCCCGCCACCTCCCTGGTCCTCGCCGCGGCCGCCCACGAGGCCCGTACGGCCGGCCCCGACGAGCGTGAGCACGCCGAGAGCGACCTGTCCAGGGCGCTGCGCGCGGCCATCGACCAGGACAGGTTCAGGGAACGGCTCAGCGAGTCGCTCGGCGGCCGCGCGCTGCTGGAGGAGCTCGACGCCGCCGTCGCCAAGGTCGTCTACGCCCGCCGCTTCTTCAACAACGCGGTCGGCGTCACCCGCACCGCCCAGCACCGCTGGCTCGCCCGCACGCTTCGTCTGGCCGGGCGCACCGAGTTTCCCGAATTCTTTGAGATCGATGACAATCCGCCGGAGACTATGGCAACCGAATGACCCAATTTGGGAGAGCCCGGTAAGCTTCCTTCCGTTTTCGTGGCCAAGCGGAGGAGTTGAGCTGGTGCGGGTAGCCCGAACGATCGCGGTGACGCTGGCGGTGCTCGCTCCAGTCGCGGCCTGCTCGAGCGGAGGCGGCGCGGCTTCGCCGTCGAAGGCGCCCCAGGCGGCCCCGGTGAGTTCCTCCCCGACGCCCGAGGCGAAGGGGCATCCGTTCACGGGCCTGCCGTACGAGGAGCTCAAGCCCGTCCTCGCCGTGAAGATCGAGAACACCGCGGCGGGCAAGCCGCAGCTCGGGCTCAAGAGCGCGGACATCGTCTACATCGAGCAGGTCGAGGCTGGACTGACCCGCCTGATGGCCGTCTTCTCCTCGAAGGTGC
The DNA here is from genome assembly GCF_040648355.1 of Nonomuraea sp. NPDC049152. Taxonomy (NCBI): domain Bacteria; kingdom Bacillati; phylum Actinomycetota; class Actinomycetes; order Streptosporangiales; family Streptosporangiaceae; genus Nonomuraea; species Nonomuraea sp. NPDC049152. The sequence goes on from NZ_JBEZDO010000009.1 coordinate 248,787, forward strand.
CCGCCAAGGTGGGCCCGGTCCGCAGCGCGCGCATCTCCGACCTGCACATCACCCCGCAGTTCGGCAAGCCCGCCTTCGCCTACTCCGGCGTGCAATCCAAGATGCTGCCGTTCATGGCGGAGGCGTCGCTGTTCGACGTCGGCGACACCCGCAACCCTGGCGCGTTCTTCCGCCAGCCGGGACGCTTCGCCCCCTACAACCTGTTCGCCAACACCAAGCAGCTGCTGTCCAAGGCGCCCAAGGCGACCGAGGCGAAGGACATCGGCTTCACCTTCGGCGACGCCCCCGCTGACGGCGGCGTGCCGAAGAAGTCGTGGACCGTCAAGTGGCCCGCCGCCCGCTTCACCTTCTCCTGGTCGGAGGAGAAGAAGCAGTGGCTGATCGCGCAGGACGGCAAGAAGGACATGGCGGCGGAGGGCGGCCAGCTCGGCGCGCCCACGATCGTCATCCAGTACACCAAGACCGAGCGCTCGCAGTTCCACGACAAGAACCAGAGCTACACCCCGCTGGTCCACTCCGTCGGCAAGGGCACGGCGATCGTGCTGCGGGACGGCAAGGCCTACAAGGCCAAGTGGTCGAGGGAATCGGAGAAAGAAGGCACGACGTTCACCACTGAGAGTGGCGAGCCGATGAACTTCACGCCTGGTCAGGTGTGGGTCGCTCTCGCCAGCCGCAAGCCAGTCATTCCTTAACGTACAAAATCCGCCCACGACCCTGACATGGTGGTGTGTCCGGGCGTGGGGTGTTAAGGACCTACGATGGGCTTGAGAACTTACCGACCTGCCGTTGTGAGGAAGACCGTGTCTACCAGCCCCGTCACCGGAACCGCGCGCGTCAAGCGCGGCATGGCCGAGATGCTCAAGGGCGGCGTCATCATGGACGTCGTCACCGCCGAGCAGGCGAAGATCGCCGAGGACGCCGGGGCGGTCGCCGTCATGGCCCTGGAGCGCGTGCCCGCCGACATCCGCGCGCAGGGCGGCGTCTCCAGGATGAGCGACCCCGACATGATCGACGGCATCATCAACGCCGTCTCCATCCCCGTCATGGCCAAGGCCCGCATCGGGCACTTCGTCGAGGCGCGGGTCCTGCAGTCGCTGGGCGTCGACTACATCGACGAGTCGGAGGTCCTGACCCCGGCCGACTACGCCAACCACATCGACAAGTTCCAGTTCACCGTGCCGTTCGTGTGCGGCGCGACGAACCTGGGCGAGGCGCTGCGCCGCATCACCGAGGGCGCCGCCATGATCCGCTCCAAGGGTGAGGCGGGCACGGGCGACGTCTCCAACGCCGTCACCCACATGCGGACCATCAGGGGCGAGCTCAAGCGCCTCACCTCGCTGCCCGAGGACGAGCTGTACGTCGCGGCCAAGGAGCTGCAGGCGCCGTACGAGCTGGTCGCCGAGGTCGCCAAGACCGGCAAGCTGCCCGTGGTGCTGTTCACCGCCGGCGGCATCGCGACCCCGGCGGACGCGGCGATGATGATGCAGCTCGGCGCCGAGGGCGTGTTCGTCGGCTCCGGCATCTTCAAGTCGGGCGACCCGGCCAAGCGGGCGGCGGCGATCGTGAAGGCCACCACCTTCCACGACGACCCCGACGTGATCGCCAAGGTGTCGCGCGGCCTGGGCGAGGCGATGGTCGGCATCAACGTCGACGAGATCCCGCAGCCGCACCGCCTGGCCGAGCGCGGCTGGTAGGTCTTCTCCCGAGACAGCGGCATCCCCTAGGGGGTGCCGCTTTCTCATGCCCGCACCCACCCTCTTCGCCCCGTCACCCCGTCACCCCGTCACCCCGACCTCCCGACCTCCCGGCCCCCCGTCACCCGCCGACCCCGCCTCCCGCCCCCCGCCTCGGGGCCTCTCGTGCTCCTGCCCCCCGCCTCCAGGCCCCTCGTTCGGGTCCCTCGTCCGGGTCCCGCGTCCACTCGGCCTCCGCCTGACGATGTCCGGCCTTTCGGCCAACACGCACGCTGCCGACGTCCCGTCTTCCGGCTCGTGGCCAGCGCGTCGTCTGCCTTCCCGCGTCTCCCGTGCGCGCCCTTTCGCTTCTCCGTGAGCACGCTCCACACAGGACCTCGACCCCGAGCCTCCGGGGAGCCCCGCTGAGAGCGGCCGAGGGGAGGTTGGGCGTTTTTCCGCGCAGGACCGGCCCGAAGCGGCTCGCGGAGGAAATTTCCGTGAATAGAGCGGCTGCTGGTAAAAAGCGCCATTTGTGTGACAGGCGATGTTAACCACCGGGTCATGATCTTCAGCAAGGCTACGGGCGTCCCGCACCTGATCGCCTTGGGAGCACCCGTGTCCAAGCTCAACCGCCGCTCCTTCCTCGTCACCGGGTTAGCCGCAGGCGCCACCGCCGCGCTCCCCGCCACCGCCTCCGCCGACCCGGGCCCCGCCGCCGACCCCGCCGCGGAGAGCGCCGCGACCCTCGCCTCGCGCGGCCTCAGAACCGACCCGTTCACGCTGGGCGTCGCCTCTGGCGACCCGGACCACAGCGGGTTCGTCATCTGGACCCGCCTGGCCCAGCAGCCGCTCGCCGAGGACGGCATGGGCGGGATGCCGTCGCGTCCCTTCCTCGTCCTGTGGCAGGTCTACGCCGACGAGCAATGCCGCCGCGTCGTCCGCGCCGGTGTCGCGACGGCCGTCCCCGAATGGGGTCACAGCGTCCACGTGGAGGTGGACCACCTGCCTTCCGGCAGGGAGTACTGGTACCGCTTCCGGGTCGGCCCCTACGTCTCGCCCGTCGGCCGCGCCCTCACCGCTCCGCACCCCCTGGCGTACGGCGGGGCGCTGTCCATGGCGTTCGTCTCCTGCGCGCAGTACGAGCACGGGTACTTCACCAGCTACCGCCGCCTGGCCGAGGAGCACCCGGACCTCGTCCTGCACCTGGGCGACTACCAGTACGAGTACACCAAGGACACCTACACCATCCCCGGCGGCAACGTCCGCGACCACGAGGGCCCCGAGACCGAGACCCTCGCCAACTACCGGCAGCGCCACGCCCAGTACAAGGCCGACGCCGACCTGCAGGCCGCCCACGCCGCCGCGCCGTGGCTGGTCGTGTGGGACGACCACGAGGTCGACAACAACTGGGCCGACGAGATCCCGGAGAAGCCGGAGGTGCCGCAGCCGAACTTCCTGCAGCGCCGCGAGGCCGCCTTCCGCGCGTACTACGAGAACATGCCGCTGCGTCGTACCTCCATCCCCAGGGGTATCGACATGCAGCTCTACCGGCGGATTCGCTGGGGGCGCATGGCCACCTTCCACATGCTGGACACCCGGCAGTACCGAGACGACCAGGGCTGTGGCGACGGCTACAGGGACTGCCCCGCCGCGGTGGACCCCGCGCGCTCGATCACCGGCGCGGCGCAGGAGCAGTGGCTGATCGACGGCTTCCACCACTCGCGGGCGCAGTGGGACATCATCGGGCAGCAGGTCTTCTTCGCCCAGCGCGACAACAACGCGGGGCCCGTGAAGGTCACCAGCATGGACGCGTGGGACGGCTACGTGGCCTCCCGCCAGCGAATCACCCAGGGCTGGGTCGACGCGAAGGTGCGCAACCCCGTCGTGCTGACCGGCGACGTGCACGCGCACTGGGCCAGCGACCTGAAGCTCAACTACGACGACCCGACCGGGCCCTCCGTGGGCGCCGAGCTGGTGGCCACGTCGATCAGCACCGGCGGCGACGGGGCGGACTCCGACCCGGCCACGCACCCGTTCCTGAAGATCAACCCGCATCTGAAGTTCTACAACAACCAGCGCGGCTACGTGCTGACGAAGATCGAGCGGGAGCAGATGGCCGCCGACTTCAGGGTCGTGCCGCAGGTGCAGGCTCCCGGGTCCGGCGTGCACACCAGGGCGACGTTCGTGGTGGAGGACCGGGTGCCCGGGGTGCAGCAGACGTACCTGCGCCCGGTCGACCCGTCGATCATGGCGGTGCCCGAGATGACCGTCGAGGACACGGTCCGCCTGGAGACCGAGCGCCCGTAGCGCGAACTTTCCGGCGAGGAGAACCCCGGCCACAGGGAAGCGACCCGTGGCCGGGGTTCTTCGGCTCCGCGCCCCAGAATCTCCTCCGGTGCTGGCCCTGCTCGCCGTCCTCCAGATCGGCATCGCGCTGTCGGGCCACGTGGGGATCATCGTTTTCACGGTCCTGTCGGGCATCCCGATCGGCATCAGCAACACCGTCTTCACCGAGGCCGCTATGGAGGTCTCCGACGCGCCGAGGCCCGTCGCCTCCGCCGGCTACAACTTCGTCCGCTGGATGGGCGGGGCGCTCGCGCCGTTCATCGCCACCAAGCTCGGCGAGGAGGCCGGCGTGGCCGTGCCGTACACGGTGGGCGCGATCTGCTGCCTGGCCGGCATCGCCATCCTGTACGGCAGGCGGCACCACCTGCGCTCCCTGGCTCGCGTGGACGTGGACCACACCTTCCAGGAAGTGGTTGCATAACTGTTCATGCTGGATCAAGCCATCATCACGGTGATGACGTGGAACGTGTGCACGGGCACCAACGCGGCCTGCGAGCTGTACCGCAGAAGCGCCCAGGAGCTGGCGTGGCACATCGGCGACCACCTCCTCGGCGACCCGGACGTGATCTTCCTGCAGGAGTTCTGCACCGGCGCCACGGGCACGCTCGAGCAGTGGCTCGAATGGCGGACGGGCAGGAGCTGGACCGTCAGGTCATGGGGCCTGACGACCGCGGAGGGCAGGCCGTACGCGTGCCATCCCGACAGGAGCGGCCGTCCGCGCGGCGCGCAGAGCGTCACGGTGGCGGTCGCCGACCACGCGGCCGACTTCGAGACCGTGCCGCTGACCTCCCCGCCCTGGTTCGCCGGGCGCGCCGCCCTGTGCGCGACGATTCCCGCCGTCAAGGTGCGAGCCTGCGGCACCCACCTGTCGTCCGGTATGGCCAACGACGACGCGCAGCGCGGCGCGCCGTACCGGCACAGGCAGGTCAGGCAGCTGATGGCGGCCGCGCCCAAGGCGGGCCACACCAGCGTCTTCGGCGGTGATCTGAACCTCACGCCCGGCAGGGTCGCCGCCTACGGCTCCTACGACGAGTGCGATCCGCGCATGCGGTGGACCTACGTGAAGAAGCGCAAGATCGACTATCTCTTCGTGCCGAAGGGCCGGGTGCTGCGGTGCTGGGTCGACCGGAAGGCCAGGGGTTCCGACCATCTGCCGATGGCCGTCAGGGTGGCCCTGTAGGAAGAGCACGGGCCACCCTGGTGTTGAATCAGGGGAACCCGGACCACGAAGGAAGGACGACCGTGCCCAAGATCGGTGTACTCGCACTCCAGGGAGACGTGCGCGAGCACGTCCAGATGCTGGAGGAGGCGGGCGCCAAGGCGATGGCCGTGCGCAGGCCCGCCGAGCTCGAGGCCGTCGACGGGCTGGTCATCCCCGGCGGGGAGTCCACCGCGATGTGGAAGCTCGCCGAGATTTTCGAAATGCTCGAGCCGCTGCGGCTGCGCGTCAAGGAGGGCATGCCCGCCTACGGCTCGTGCGCCGGAATGATCATGCTGGCCGACCGGATCCAGGACGGGATCGACGGGCAGCAGACGATCGGCGGCATCGACATGGTCGTCAGGCGCAACGCCTTCGGCCGCCAGGTCGACTCCTTCGAGTCGGACCTGTCCTTCGCCGGCACCCCCGTGCACGCCGTCTTCATCCGCGCCCCATGGGTGGAATCGGTGGGTTCTGACGTCGAGGTGCTGGCGACCGCGCCCCCTGGGGATAGGATCGTCGCGGTCCGCCAGGGACCGTTGCTCGCGACATCGTTCCACCCGGAGCTGACCGGGGACACTCGCGTGCACGAATATTTCGTAAACATGGTGAGGGAGCTCTAGGTAATGTCCGGCCACTCCAAATGGGCGACGACGAAGCACAAGAAGGCCGCACTCGACGCCAAGCGCGGCAAGCTGTTCGCGAAGCTCATCAAGAACATCGAGGTGGCGGCCAGGACCGGTGGCCCTGACCCGGATGCCAACCCCACCCTCTTCGACGCCATCTTCAAGGCGAAGAAGAACTCGGTGCCCAACGACAACATCGAGCGGGCCCGCAAGCGCGGCGGCGGCCTCGAGGCCGGCGGCGCCGACTGGCAGACCATCATGTACGAGGGCTACGCGCCCGGCGGCGTCGCGGTGCTCATCGAGTGCCTCACCGACAACCGCAACCGCGCCGCCTCCGAGGTGCGCGTCGCGCTGACCCGCAACGGCGGCTCGCTGGCCGACCCGGGCTCGGTGTCGTACATGTTCAACCGCAAGGGCGTCGTGATCGTGCCCAAGAACGAGCTGTCCGAGGACGACGTGCTGGTCGCGGTGCTCGAGGCGGGCGCCGAGGAGGTCAACGACCTCGGCGAGTCGTTCGAGGTCGTCTCCGAGGCCGGTGACCTGGTGCCGGTGCGCAAGGCGCTGCAGGAGGCGGGCATCGACTACGACTCGGCCGAGTCGAGCTTCCTTCCCACGATGAACGTCCCCCTCGACGAGGACGGCGCGCGCAAGGTCTTCCGCCTGATCGACGCGCTGGAGGACAGCGACGACGTGCAGAACGTCTGGGCCAACTTCGACGTCAGCGACGACGTCATGGAGAAGCTCGACGCCTAAACGGTTCGCCAGGCGTGTCCCGCGATGCGTAGGTTGACGTGCTGTGGACATCCGTGACATGACGCCTGACGACCTCGACGCCGTCCTCGACACCCGCAAACGCTCTTTCGGCCCGCTGCCCGGCGACCTCGCCGACGCCTGGCGCGCGACGGCGCGGGCCACCCTGGAGCAGGGACGCTTCCTCGGTGCTTTCGACGGCTCCAGGCTGGCCGGCGCCGCTCGGCTGCCGCGCTTCACCCAGTGGTGGCACGGCAGGCCGCAACCGATGGCGGGGGTCGCGGGCGTGGTCGTCAACCCCGAGGACCGCGGGCGCGGCGTGGGCAGGCGGCTCATGCGCGCCGTCCTCGCCAGGGCCGCCGAGATGGGGGACGCCGTCTCCGCGCTCTACCCCGCCACCACGCCGATCTACCGCTCGCTCGGCTGGGAGCACGCAGGCGCGAAGAACAACGTCACGCTGTCCCCCGAGGCGCTGCGCGCCATCCGCCTCACCGAGCCGGTCAAGCTGCGCAGGATGGGGCCCGATGACGCCGCCGAGGTGATCGCGATCGTCGGCAGCGTTCATGCCGCCAACCGCGCCAGCGGCCCCATCTGCTGGGACGAGGCCTCGTGGCGCCGCTTCCTCGACGACGAGGACGACTTCCTGTACCTGGCCGACGACGGCTACGTCACCTACAGCTGGGACAAGGGCGACATCTCCGTCGACAACCTGGTCGCGGGTTCGGAGGCGACCGCCCGCGCGCTCTGGTCGCTGGTCGGCACCTCCTCCTCGATCGCCACGAAGGTCACGGCGGCGGTCGCGCCCGACGACCCGGTCCTGTGGCTGCTGCGCGAGCGGTCGAAGGAAGAGGTCGAGCGGACGCGGTGGATGTTCCGCGTCGTGGACGTGGCCGACGCGATCGCCAGGCGCGGCTTCCCCCCGATGATCTCCGCGAACGCCGTGGTCACGGTCGAGGACCCCGAGCGTCCCTCCAACACCGGCACCTGGCGACTGGAGATCTCGGGCGGCTCGGGTACGGCGAGCGCCGCCGAGGGGGAGGGGCCGCGCCTCACCGTCAACGGCCTGTCGGCGCTGTACGCGGGGATCCCGACCTCGACACTACGGCTCGGCGGCCTGCTGTCCGGCTCCGCGGAGTTCGACGAGGCGCTGGACGCGGCGTTCGCCGGCACCCCTTACATGCTCGACTACTTCTGATCCCCTGCCTCCCCGTCATGCTCGCCTCCTGACGGGTGTTTCGCCGTGCGCCGCCCGCCCAACCAGGGTAGAGTTCGCTGCCGAACAGATGTTCGGCAGCGAACGGAGGGCTGGCGTGCGGGTGATGGGCGTCGACCCAGGGCTGACCAGATGCGGCCTCGGGGCCGTCGAAGGCCGCCCGGGCGCGCAGCTCAAGCTCGTCGCGGTCGGCGTGGTCCGCACCTCGGCCGACGACGACCTCGGCGCCAGGCTCGTCGGCATCGAGCGCGGTATCGAACAGTGGCTCGACGACGTGCGCCCCGACGCGGTCGCCGTGGAGCGCGTCTTCGCCCAGCACAACGTCCGCACCGTGATGGGCACCGCGCAGGCGGCGGGCATCGCCGTGCTCTGCGCCGCCAGACGCGGCCTGCCCGTGGCGCTCCACACGCCGTCGGAGGTCAAGGCCGCCATCACCGGCAGCGGCACCGCCGACAAGAAGCAGATCGGCGCCATGGTCACCAGGCTGCTGCGGCTGGCCGAGATGCCCAAGCCCGCCGACGCCGCCGACGCGCTCGCCCTGGCCATCTGCCACGTGTGGCGGGGCGGCACCCAGAACAGACTGGCCGAGGCGCTGGCCAAGGCATCGAGAGGACGTGCGCTGTGATCGCGTCGGTTTCCGGGGTCGTGGCGGCCCTCGCGCCCGACTCGGCCGTGCTCGAGGTCGGCGGGGTGGGCATGCTGGTGCACTGCACGCCGGGCACGCTCGCCACCCTGCGCGTCGGCGAGCACGGCAGGCTGGCCACCTCACTCGTCGTCAGGGAGGAGTCGCTCACCCTGTACGGCTTCGCCACCGACGACGAGCGCACCGTCTTCGAGCTGGTCCAGACGGCCAGCGGCGTCGGCCCGAAGCTGGCGCTGGCCATGCTGGCCGTCCACACCCCCAACTCGCTGCGCGTCGCGGTCGCATCGGCCGACCTCAAGGCGCTGACCAGGATCCCCGGCATCGGCCAGAAGGGCGCCCAGCGCATCGTGCTGGAGCTGAAGGACAAGCTCGGCACGCCGGAGGAGGCGGTCAACGCCGCGCTCAACGGCCACGCCGCCGTCCCGCTGTGGCGCGAGCAGGTCCACTCGGGCCTCGTCGGGCTCGGGTACTCCACCAGGGACGCCGACGAGGCGATCGCCCTGGTGGAGCCGCAGGCCGACGCCGAGGTAGCGGCGGGCAGGCAGCCGCAGGTGGCGGTGCTGCTCAAGGCGGCGCTGAGAGTGCTGAGCGTCCGATGAGGCAGCAGGGAGCCTGGCACGGCCGCACGAACGGCGATAGGGAGGAGCGGTGAGCATCGAGCGCGACCTGGTGTCGCCTGACGCGGAGGGCGACGAGCTGCAGATCGAGGCGGCGCTGCGGCCGAAACGGCTGGCCGACTTCATCGGCCAGGCGCGGGTCCGTGAGCAGCTCTCGCTGGTGCTGGAGAGCGCGCTCAAACGCAACAGGCCGCCCGACCACGTGCTGATGAGCGGCTCGCCGGGGCTGGGCAAGACCACCCTCGCCATGATCGTCGCAGCCGAGCTCGGCGCCCCGCTGCGCATCACCTCGGGCCCCGCGCTGGAGCGGGCGGGCGACCTGGCGGCGATCCTGTCGACGCTGACCGAGGGCGAGGTGCTGTTCATCGACGAGATCCACCGGATGGCCCGCCCCGCCGAGGAGATGCTCTACCTCGCAATGGAGGACTTCAGGGTCGACATCATCGTCGGCAAGGGTCCTGGCGCGACCGCGATCCCGCTGGAGATCGCGCCCTTCACGCTCGTGGGGGCGACGACCAGGGCGGGCCTGCTGCCCGCCCCGCTGCGCGACAGGTTCGGCTTCACCGCCCACATGGACTTCTACGAGGTGGCCGAGCTCGAGCAGGTGCTGCGCCGTTCCTCCAGGCTGCTCGGGGTGTCGCTGCCCGACGAGGGGGGCCACGAGATCGCCAGGCGCTCGCGCGGCACGCCCCGCATCGCCAACCGGCTGCTGCGCAGGGTGCGCGACTTCTCCGACGTCCGCTCCGAGGGCATCATCACCCGCGACATCGCCTCGGCCGCGCTCAACCTCTACGAGGTCGACGCCGAGGGCCTCGACCGGCTCGACCGGGCGGTGCTCGGCGTGCTGCTGAGGAAGTTCGGCGGCGGACCCGTCGGGCTGTCGACGCTGGCCGTGGCCGTGGGGGAGGAGCCGGAGACGGTCGAGGTGGTGGCCGAGCCGTTCCTGGTGCGCCAGGGGCTGCTGGCCCGCACGCCGCGCGGGCGGGTCGCCACCAGCGCCGCCTGGCTTCACCTGGGGCTCACCCCGCCGCCGGAGGCGCCCTTCTGACCCTGGCGCGCCGGACACCCCTGCGGTCCTGTCAAGATGGACACCTGCCGGCCCGCTGGCCCGAGGGATGGAGCACGCGGTCACAGAACGGTTTCAAGCATTGCGAATTGGGAACTTCCCCGCGCGCCGAATCGCTGCCTCGTTGCCGGGTTTCGCAACAACCGCCTACACTCCGTGGCTTGGCTGGCTGTGTAAGCTGATGGGCTGAGCGGCGCGGCCCTCGACGCAACGCATGGAATTTCCGGCTCGGAGCCGGTGTCATCATCTTTGATAGACGATGGAAGGTCGCCCTCGTGGATTCAGCAACGCTCATGAACATCCTGCCACTTGTCCTGCTGGTAGTGGTGTTCTACTTCCTGCTCATCAGGCCGCAGCGCAAGCGGCAGCAGGAAGCGGCTCAGATGCAGAACTCCCTGGCGCCCGGCGCCAGGGTCATGACCACCACCGGTCTGTTCGCCACCGTGGTCGCGGTTGACAACGAGGATGTCATCCTGGAGGTCGCGCCCGGCGTCGAGACCCGCTGGGTGAAGGCGGCCATCGGCCGCGTCCTCACCCCGACCGCCGACGACAAGATCGCCGCCACGGCGGTCTCCGAGACGGCGGCGCCTGAGACGGTTGAGACGAAGGACTCCGACGGAGTCGACGAGCCGGTCGACCGCAACAACGATGAGGACACGAACAGCAAGAAGTCCTGACTAGGCTTGCGGCAGACCTCTAACTGAAAGAACAGACGACCAGTGGCCCGACCGACCAGCGGCCAGAGCAAGCCGGGGCGCACGCTCCTGTTGCTCCTGGCGCTCATCCTCGCCATGAGCGGGGCGATGTTCCTGCACCCGGCGTTCACGCCGAGGCTCGGACTCGACCTCGCGGGCGGCACGACGGCGACGCTGTCGCCGATCACACCGAACGGCTCTCCCCCTTCCGAAGAGAGCCTCAACCTCGCCGTCAACATCATCCGTGACCGGGTGAACGGCACGGGAATCTCCGACGCCGAGGTCGCCAAGTCCGGCGACAACATCGTCATCTCGGTTCCCGGCGCGGGCAAGGACGAGGTCATCAAGCTGGTCGGCACCACGGCGGAGCTGCGGTTCCGTCAGGTTCTGGCCGCCGAGGCGGCCCAGCCGCAGCCGAGCACCATGCCCACCCAGGCGCCGACGCCCTCGGGCAGCGGCCAGCCTTCCACGCAGCCGAGCGGGCAGCCTTCCACGCAGCCGAGCGCCCAGCCGTCGGCTCAGGCCCCTTCGCCCAGCGCCTCGCCGACAGGCAAGGCCCTGTCGTCCGCGCTGACCTCGCCCAACCCGTCGCCTTCGGCCACGGCAGGCGCCGAGCAGAAGGGCCAGCAGGGCAAGGGCCAGGCCGACAAGGGCCAGCAGGACAAGGGTCAGCAGGGCAAGGGCAAGAACGCCAAGGCGACGCCGTCCGCGACGCCCAGCGCGCAGCCCAGCGCCCAGCCGAGCGGGCAGCCGACGCAGGACCCCGCGCTCGCCGGCATCGACCCCGCGGTCGTCAAGCAGTTCAACCAGCTCGACTGCGCCAAGAACAAGGGTCAGGGCGTCCAGGACGACCCGAGCAAGCCGTACGTCGCCTGTGACGAGGACGGCAGCGCCAAGTACATCCTGGACAAGGCCCGGGTCGTCGGCAGCGACATCGACACCGCCAGCGCCGGCGTGCAGCAGACCACCGGCCAGTGGGTCGTCCAGCTGAACTTCAAGGCCAAGGGCGCCACGGCCTGGTCGGCCCTGACGAGCGAGGCCTACAAGGCCCAGGCGCCGCGCAACATGGTCGCCGTGGTCCTCGACGGTGTCGTCATCACCGCGCCGAACATCACCGAGCCGATCCCCGGCGGGCGTGCCGAGATCACCGGTGGCTTCACCCAGCAGACCGCGACCCAGCTGGCCGACCAGCTGAAGTACGGCGCGCTGCCGCTGAAGTTCGTGCGCAGCTCGATCGAATCGATCTCCTCGACCCTCGGCCAGGACCAGCTGATGGGCGGCCTCATCGCCGGCGCCATCGGCCTCGGCCTGGTGGTCCTCTACTCGCTGCTCTACTACAGGGGCCTCGGCCTGGTCGCGGTCCTGAGCCTCGTGGTCGCCTCGATCATCACCTACGAGGCGGTCGTGCTGCTCGGCACCTACGCGGGCTTCGGCCTGTCGCTGCCGCACATCATCGGCCTGGTGGTCTCGATCGGCATCACGGCCGACTCCTTCATCGTCTACTTCGAACGAATAAGAGACGAGATGAAGGAGGGCAGGCGCACGCTGCGCGCCGCCGTCGAGGTGGCGTGGGTGCGCGCGCGGCGGACGATCCTGATCGCCGACGCGGTCATGTTCATCGCCGCCATCGTGCTCTACTTCCTGGCCGTGGGCGGTGTGGCCGGCTTCGCCTTCGCGATGGGCCTCACCACGCTCATCGACGTGCTGGTGGTGTTCCTGTTCACCAAGCCGTTCATCGCGATGCTGGCGAGGCTGAAGTTCTTCGCCAAGGGTCACAAGCTCTCCGGTCTCGACGCCGAGCGCATGGGGCCGGAGACTGTTCGTACGACCACCCCGCAGGAGGCCTGACATGGGACTCGGGCGTCGCCTCTACCGAGGCGAGATCGACGTCGACTTCGTCGGCCGCCGGAAGCTGTGGTACGGCCTTTCGGCCTTCCTGATCGTCTTCTCCCTCGCGGGGCTGGTCTTCAGCGCCGTCACCCACGGCAGCCCGCTCAACCTGGGCGTGGAGTTCAAGGGCGGCTCGGTGTTCTCCTTCACCGCGCCGAAGGCCACCATCGAGCAGGTCCGCGAGACCATGACCGAGGCCGGGGTCCACCAGCCGATCGTCCAGCAGGCCGGCACCGCCGGCTGGCGCGTGACCACCGAGACCCTCGACGAGGCCAACCTCAGCAGGGTGCAGCAGGCGGTCTCCAAGGACCTCGGCGTCGAAACCAATCAGATCTCCGTCACCTCGATCGGCGCCTCGTGGGGCGGTGAGGTGGCGAACAGGGCCTGGATCGGCCTCGGCGTGTTCATGCTCGCGATCATCTTGTACCTGAGCATGGCCTTCGAGCCGAAGATGGCCCTGGCGGCGATCGTCGCGCTGATCCACGACCTGGTCATCACCGCGGGCATCTACGCGTGGTCGGGCTTCGAGGTCACCCCCGCGACCATGCTGGGCTTCCTCACCATCCTCGGCTACTCGCTGTACGACGCGGTCGTCGTGTTCGACATGATCAAGGAGGTCACCGCCAAGCTCGGCACGACCTCCAAGAAGACCTACACGATGGCCGCCAACGACGCGCTCAACCACACGCTGATCAGGTCGCTGAACACCTCGCTCGTCGCCATCCTCCCGGTCGCGGCGATCCTGTTCATCGGCACCACGGTGCTCGGCGCGGGCACGCTGAAGGACCTCTCGCTCGCCCTGTTCGTCGGCATGCTCGTCGGCACGTACTCCTCGCTGTGCGTGGCCACGCCGCTGCTGGTGACGCTGAAGGAGCGCGAGCCGAAGTACCAGGCGATCGCCAAGCGTCTGGCCTCCACCGGCGGGGGCAAGGGCGGCGCCAAGCGGCCCGCCACCGCCAAGAACTGACCGCTGCTCCGCCTCCGACGCCCTCGCTCCCTCACCGGGGACGGGGGCGTCGCTCTGCCGCCGGCCGGAAGGGCCCGGTGTCGTCGGCGGGGCCGGTGTGTGGGAAGGTGATGCGTCCGGCAGGCGGACGCACCAGACGAACAGGGAGACGACCCGACGTGAGCGAGCTGAGCCAGCTGATCCTCGACCGGATCAGGGACGTCAACGACTACCCGAAGCCGGGCGTCGTGTTCAAGGACATCACCCCGCTCCTCGCCGACCCGCAGGCCTTCGGCGCGGTCGTCGACGAGCTCGCCGGCCTCTTCCCTGGCGTGGACAAGATCGTCGGCATCGAGGCGCGCGGGTTCATCCTGGCCGCGCCGGCCGCCTGCCGCGCCGGCGCGGGGTTCGTGCCGGTCCGCAAGAAGGGCAAGCTGCCCTCGGCGACCCTGGAGGCCTCCTACGACCTGGAGTACGGCTCGGCCACCATCGAGGTGCACAGGGACGCCTTCGACCCCGGTGACCGCGTTCTCATCGTCGACGACGTGCTGGCCACGGGCGGTACGGCCGAGGCGACGGTGGAGCTGATCCGGCGGACGGGGGCCGAGGTCGTCGGCGTCGCCGTCCTCATGGAACTGGCCTTTCTGAAGGGCCGCGAGCGGCTGTCGGACGTCGAGCTGCGGGCGCTCGTGATCGTGTGATTGCCTACCGGCCGACGCGCGGGTGACGCACCTGGATACACTGAGGGGATCTGGACTCGAACGTGAGGAGTCTGTGTGCCCCGTGAGGTAGTCGTGCCCGACGTAACCGACGCCGGAAATTCCGATGGAGGGTCCGGCGTTCCAGCGGTGCGTCGACGACGGTTTGGGGGTGGGGCCATGAATCCGGTGCTGGAGCCGCTGTTCCGGACGGTCCGCGCCACCCATCCCAAGGCTGACCTGCGCCTCATCGAGCGTGCCTACGATGTGGCCGCCTACCATCACCGCGACCAGAAGCGGAAGAGCGGCGACCCGTACATCACCCACCCGCTGGCCGTGGCGACGATCCTGGCCGAGCTGGGCACCGACGACGAGACGCTGTGCGCGGCCCTGTTGCACGACACGGTCGAGGACACCGCCTACAGCCTCGACGAGCTGCGCGGCGACTTCGGCGACAAGATCGGGCTGCTGGTCGACGGCGTCACCAAGCTCGACAAGGTCAAGTTCGGTGACGCCGCGCAGGCCGAGACGGTGCGCAAGATGGTCGTGGCGATGTCGCGCGACATCAGGGTGCTGGTCATCAAGCTCGCCGACCGCCTCCACAACATGCGCACGATGCGCTACCTGCCGGAGCACAAGCGGCAGCAGAAGTCCCGCGAGACGCTGGAGATCTTCGCCCCGCTGGCCCACCGCCTGGGCATGAACACGATCAAGTGGGAGCTCGAGGACCTCGCGTTCGCGATGCTCTATCCCAAGCGCTACGACGAGATCGCCCGCATGGTCTCCGAGCGGGCCCCGCGCAGGGACCTGTTCCTGCAGGAGGTCATCGAGAAGGTCTCGGCCGACCTGCGCGACGCCAAGATCCGCGCGGTGGTCAAGGGCAGGCCGAAGCACTACTACTCGGTCTACCAGAAGATGATCGCCCGCGACGTGGCCTTCGACGACATCTACGACCTGGTGGGCATCAGGGTCCTGGTCGACTCGGTCCGCGACTGCTATGCGGCGCTCGGAACGATCCACGCGCGGTGGAACCCGGTGCCCGGCCGGTTCAAGGACTACATCGCGATGCCCAAGTTCAACATGTACCAGTCGCTGCACACCACGGTGATCGGTCCCGAGGGCAAGCCCGTCGAGCTGCAGATCCGCACGCACGCGATGCACCACAGGGCCGAGTACGGCGTGGCCGCCCACTGGAAGTACAAGGAGGAGGCGGGCGCTCCCGGCCCCTCGGGCAAGGTCAAGCCGGGCGGCGACATGGCCTGGCTGCGCCAGCTCCTCGACTGGCAGAAGGAGACCTCCGACCCTGGAGAGTTCCTGGAGTCGCTGCGCTTCGACCTGTCGGTGTCGGAGGTGTACGTCTTCACCCCGCGCGGCCAGGTGGTGGCGCTGCCGGAGGGCGCGACGCCCGTCGACTTCGCCTACGCCGTCCACACCGAGGTGGGCCACCGGTGCATCGGCGCCCGCGTCAACGGCCGCCTGGTGCCGCTGGAGTCGCGCCTGGGCAACGGCGACACCGTCGAGATCTTCACTTCCAAGTCACCCGACGCGGGCCCCTCGCGCGACTGGCTGAAGTTCGTCAAGTCGGGCCGCGCCCGCAACAAGATCAGGCAGTGGTTCTCCAAGGAGCGCCGCGAGACCGCGATCGAGGCGGGCAAGGAGGCCATCGGCAGGGCCATGCGCAAGCAGGGCCTGCCGCTGCAGCGGCTCATGTCGGGCGAGGCTCTGCTCGCCCTCGCCCGCGACCTGCGCTACCCGGACGTCTCCGCCCTCTACGCGGCCGTCGGCGAGGGGCACATCGCCGCGCAGGCGGTCGTGCAGAAGCTCGTGACCTCCATCGGCGGCGTCGACAGCGCCGAGGAGGACCTCGCCGAGGTCTCGCTGCCGACCAGGCTCAGCCGCCGTCCCAGGGGCGGCGGCGGCGCGGGCGTCGTCGTGGCGGGCGACTCCGACGTGTGGGTACGGCTCTCGCGCTGCTGCACCCCCGTGCCCGGCGATGACATCGTCGGCTTCGTCACCCGCGGCCACGGCGTGTCGGTGCACCGCTCCGACTGCTCCAACGTCGAGCAGCTCAAGGAGCAGCCCGACCGTCTCGTCGAGGTGAAGTGGGCGCCCAACGAGGACTCGGTGTTCCTGGTGGCGATCCAGGTGGAGGCGCTCGACCGGCCCCGCCTGCTGTCGGACGTCACGCGCACGCTGTCCGACCAGCACGTCAACATCCTGTCGGCGTCGGTGACCACCTCGCGCGACAGGGTGGCGGTCAGCAAGTTCACCTTCGAGATGGGCGATCCCAAGCACCTGGGCCACGTGCTCAAGGCGGTGCGCAACATCCAGGGCGTCTACGACGTCTACCGGGTCAGCGGAGCCTCTGGCGGATGAAGACCCACACGTAGAGCCCCCAGCCGAAGGCGACGATCGCCAGCGTGAGCAGGGGCTGCACCGAGGTGCCGAGTTCGGCTACGGCCTGCCCGCACACCGCGACCGTGATCGGGACGGTGTAGCCGAGCAGGAAGGCCAGCCCCAGCACCCGGCCGCCGACCAGGAACCAGGCGTAGACGCGCACGCCGCGCCGGGCCTCCTCGCCCCGGCGGCGCAGGTAGGTCTGGGCGTCGGCCATGAGGTTCTTGTTGCCCGTGGCGTTGGCGAAGGCGTAGTAGACGTCGGTGCGCATGAAGAACATGAACTGCCAGACGATCTGCGAGGCGCAGATGACCATCACCAGGCGGGCCATGGCGTTCTCCGTGACGTACAGCGCGCAGGCGCCGGCGGCGAGCAGGAACAGGTCGGTGCGCATGCCCGCCAGGTGGGCGCGGTAGCGGGCGCGGCGGGGCAGCCGCCAGACGCCGGTGACGTTGGTCTGCACGACGAGGAACTGCAGGCGGGTGCCGAGCGAGAGCACCGCCCGCACGCCGAGCGAGCGGGCCGCCAGGATGTGGCTGAGCTCGTGGGCGAAGACGAGCACCCACGAGCCGGCCGCGAAGGCCAGCGTGAAGGTCAGGCTGTTCGCCCATACCAGGCCCGACATGCCGGACACGATCCGTGGTCTGGCGACGACGGCCGCGACCGCGCAGAGCGTCGTCAGCGCGACGACGGCGTTGGCCACGGGGGAGAAGAGCCAGCGCACGTGTCCAGGCCTGACCCGGTCCCACGGGCTCGGCGGGAGGTCGGCTTCCTTGAGCAGCCCTACGCCGGCCAGGCCGCCGACGAAGGCCGCCACGTCCACGTCGGCGCCGTGGCGCTCCAGCACCTCCCTCCTGACCTCCTCGACGGTCCTGGTGCCGTCCAGCAGCGCCAGCACCTTGGCGGCGATGCCAGGCACGTTGACGAACGTCGCGCCGTTGCCCACCACGTAGTCGTCGGGACCGTCCTCGACCACGCTGAGGAAGGTCAGGTCGGGTCTCACCCGCAGACCTCGCAGTCCTGGAGGCGCTCGAAGGCGTGCGCGGTGGTGGTCAGGTCGAGCAGGTCCAGGTGGACGGTCCTGCCCTCGATGGCGGGCGCGCCCGTACCGGTCAGGTGGCGGACGATCTCGGCGGCCAGCAGGCCCGAGACGGCCGCGCAGAGAGGGCCGAAGGCGGGGATCGTCCTGCCGGCGTTGTCGGCGGCAGGCAGTTCGGCCGAGCCGTACCGCTCGGCGAGCGTGCGCTCCCTGCACGCGAGGCAGCCGGTCCTTCCCGGCACCACGAGCGGGCCGACCAGGCCGACGTGCTGGTTGAACCCGCCGGTCACGAACGGCACGCCCGCCCGGACGCAGGCCCTGTTGACCCAGCGGAGGATGTGCGGCTGCGGGGTGTCGACGGTGTTGACCACGAAGTCCGCGCCCTCGACGGGGACGTCGTCCGGTCCCTCGACGCGCCGCTCGACCTCGACGATCTCCGCGTCGGGCCGGTGCGCACGCAGCCTGGCGGCGGCCGCGGCGACCTTGGGCCTGCCGAGGTCGGCGGTGGTGTAGAGGTGCTGGCGGTGCAGGTTGGACGGCTCGACCCGGTCGTCGTCGACGAGCGTCAGCCGCCGCACGCCCGCGGTGACGAGCTGGACGGCGACCGCGCCGCCGATGGCACCCGCGCCGAGCACGGTGATCCGCCGGGCGGCCAGGTCACGCATGGCGGCGACCGCCCGGTCCGCGGGATGGAACATCGACAGGAACAGCGCCTGCCTGGAAAGCCGGTCGTCGGCGGTCAGCGCGGACAGATCGCTCTCGGTGACCAGGAGACGCGCGGCGAGCAACTGGCCGACGGCCGCGTCTATCTCGCCGGGAGTGACGCCGTCGAGCAGCCGGTAAAGCTCCTCCCGCGCACGAGGACGCCTGGCGCAGAGCCTGAACAACTCGCGCAGCGGCTTTTCCGCGGATGAGAGCACGCGGCCCGTCGGCGGAAAGTCGCCGAGCCTGACCTGCTCGCGGGAATCGTCAATGAACAAGGGGAACGCCGGATTCACCTGAATCCGTTCGCGCATGGGCGGGACTCCGTGAGAGGTGGTGTGAGGCCTCTCGCGAGGCCCCACACGAACGGGTTCAGCAGCTGTTGCTGTTACCGGTCGTCTCTACCTCTTCGACGGGCTTGATCTCGATCGTCATCTTGACCCCTTTCGCCGATATCGCTGAGAGTCCTGTGATCGTAAGAAGAAAAGAGAAAGAAAGGGGAGGCCCAATGACCCTGTGTGATCACATTTTTGCGCGATTTTCCGCGACAATCGGGAAAGATTGACTCTCGGAGTGTATTCGGCGGGAAAACGGCCTTCCGGGCTCCGGGCGACGACGTCGGCCCGGAGCCCGTGAGATCAGCTGAACTCGGCGAGCGTGCGCTCGGCCTCCTCCAGCCACGAACGGCGGGCCGCCAACGCCTCCTCGGCGTCCGTGACGTCCTTGGCGCGCCCGGCGGCCTGGGCCTTGCCGAGCTTCTTCTCCAGCTGCTCGATCGAGGTGCGCAGCTGGTCGACCGCGCTCTGCGCGCGCGCCCTCGCCTCGGGGTTGGAGCGCTTCCACTCCGCCTCCTCGGCCTTGCGGACCGCCTCGTCGACGCGGCGCAGGCCGCCCTCCAGACGGTCGCGCTGCTCGCGCGGCACGGGGCCGACGGCCTCCCAGCGCTCCAGCATCGTGCGCAGCGAGGCGCGTGCGGCGCGCGGGTCGGTCACGGGCAGGATCTTCTCCGCCTCGGCCAGCAGTACCTCCTTGGCCTCCGCGTTGGCCGCCAGCGAGGCGTCACGCTCGGCGAAGACCGCCGAACGGGCGTGGAAGAACTGGTCCTGCGCGGCCTTGAAACGGCCCCACAGCTCGTCCTCGGCCTCGCGGGAGGCCCTGCCCGCCGACTTCCACTGCTGCATGAGCTCGCGGTAGACGGCGGCCGTCTGACCCCAGTCGGTGGAGTCGGCCAGCGCCTCCGCCTCGACCACGATCCGCTCCTTGTAGGCGCGGATACCCTCGCGCTGCTCGTCGAGCCCCGCGAAGTAGACCTTGCGCCGCTTGGCGAAGGCCGTGCGGGCGGCCGACAGCCGCTTCCACAGGGTGGCCTCGGTGACGCGGTCGATGCGCTCGGCGGCCTTCCACTCCTCCACCAGCTGGCGCAGGCGCTCGCCACCGGACTTCCAGTGGGTGGTCTCCTCGGCGATCCGCTCGGCCTCGGCGACGATGCGCTCCTTGACCGCCTTGGCCTCGGCCCTGGCCACGTCACGCGCCGCCTTGACCTCTTCGCGGCGCTTGGCGACCAGCTCGGTCAGCGCGTCGAGGCGCTGGACGAGCGCGCCGAGGTCGCCGATGGCGTGCGCGTCGGCCACGGCCTCGCGCAGCTTGACGATGGTTGCCTCGGCCTGCGCAGGAGCCAGGTCGGTGCCCTTGACCCGCTGCTCGAGCAGCTGGACCTGGCCCGCCAGCTCGTCGTACTTGCGGTGGAAGTAGGCCAGCGCTTCTTCGGGCTCACCGGCCTGCCAGGACCCGACGGCCCGCTCTCCCTCGGCCGTACGCACGTAGACGGTGCCGTCGTCGTCTACCCGGCCCCACGGGTCGGTGCTCACCGTGTCCTCCCGCACTCTCATCAGACCCTTCGGGGACTACTGCCCCTAGTTGTATTACGTCAGCTCTTGGCAGAGATTGTCACGTCTTTGATTTCGACAGTCTCCTTTGGTGCGCCGGTGCCGTCCTGGCCAGGAGCGATGACGCCCGCCTTGTTGACCTTGTCGAGAATGTCGAGACCCTTGGTGATGGTACCGACAGGCGTGTAATCGGGGCTCAGCCCGATGTCGCCGAAGACCAGGAAGAACTGGCTGCCCGTGGTGCCGGGCTCGCTGGTCTTGGCCATCGCCATGACGCCGCGCTTGTAGGTGGCGCCCTCCAGGTTCTCCTCGGCCAGCCGGTAGCCGGGGCCGCCCTGGCCGTCGCCCTGCGCCTTGCCGTCGGCCTTGGCCGTCGGGTCGCCGCACTGCAGCATCGGGAACTGCGCGCTGCCCAGGCGGTGGCACTTGCTGCCGTTGTAGTACTTCTTGGCGGCCAGGTGCTTGAGCGAGTTGACGGTGCAGGGGGCCTTGACGCCGTTGAGCTCGACGACGATGTCGCCCTGGCTCGTCTTGAGCGTCATGGTCGCGTCCTTGGCCTCGGCCTTGGCGGGCGGCAGCCCGACGTCCTTGACCGTGCCGCTGGTGTCGGCGAGGTAGCCGCACTCGCCCGTCGCGGGGTCGAATGGCTTGGGGCCCGCCACGGCCGACGTCGAGGCGGAGGGGGCGGCCGACGGCGTCGCCTCCGAGGCAGAGGTGTCGTCTCCGCCGCCGAGAAGGGTGACCGCAGCGATCACGCCGCCCACGACCACGAGGACGCCCACGGTCGATCCGATCACGGCGGTGCGCTTGGCCTTGGTTTCGCGTTCGACACGACGCTGCATCTGCCGCTCGTAGTGCTCACGTGCCAGCTGACGCTGGCGGTCCTTGCCCGTGGACACCGCTTTGCCTCCCTATCAAATCAACTGAGGTGGGCGAATCGTATCGGCCAACGGGTAATGGTTCGCAGCCCGGCGGCCAGCACCGGTACGCTTCGGTTACATTCTCATCCGCTTTCTTGACGAGACTCAGCCGAGGCAGATGCTCATCGCAGGCTTCCCCGCAGGGGCGTTCCAGTCCAACTGCTACCTCGTGGCGCCAGCCGCCGGCGAGGAGTGCGTGATCGTCGACCCCGGACAGGACGCCGTCGACGGCGTCGACGACCTGCTCCGCGAGCACCGGCTGAAGCCCGTCGCGGTCCTTCTCACCCACGGTCACCTCGACCACGTCTGGTCGGTCGCCCCCGTGTGCGGCGCGCGCGACATCCCGGCCTGGATCCACCCCGAGGACCGCCACCTGCTGAGCGATCCCGCCGCGGGCTGGTCGCCGACCTCCAGCCAGCTGTTCGGGGGCATCACGCTGAGCGAGCCCGACGACGTGCGCGAGCTGTCCGACGGCGCGGTCATGGAGCTCGCGGGGATGGAGTTCGTGGTCGACCACACCCCCGGCCATACCAGGGGGTCGGTGAGTTTCAGGCTGCCCCCAGAGGAGATCATGTTCTCGGGCGACCTGCTGTTCGCCGGCTCCATCGGCCGCTCTGACCTGCCGGGCGGCGACTATCCGACGATCCTGCGCAGCCTGGCCGCCAAGTGCCTGCCGCTGCCGGACGAGACGGTCGTCCTGCCGGGCCACGGACCGCAGACCACGATCGGCCGCGAGCGCGCTTCCAACCCTTATCTCAAGGAAGCTGCGCCGCACGCCGGTCCCACACGAGGGATCTGATGACTTTCCAAGCACCCAAGGGCACCTTCGACTGGCTGCCGCCCCGCTCCGAGCGGGTCCTCGCCGTGCGCGAGACTCTCGTCTCTCCCCTACGGCAGGCGGGCTACGGCTACATCGAGACGCCCGTCTTCGAGGACACCGAGCTGTTCAAGCGCGGCGTCGGCGAGTCCACCGACGTCGTGTCCAAGGAGATGTACACCTTCCCCGACAAGGCGGGCAGGTCGCTGACCCTGCGCCCCGAGGGCACCGCCTCCGTCGTGCGCGCCGTCCTGCAGCACAACCTGCACACGGGCCAGCTGCCGGTGAAGCTGTGGTACTCGGGCAGCCAGTTCCGCTACGAGCGCGCGCAGAAGGGCCGCTACCGCCACTTCTGGCAGGTGGGCGCCGAGGCGCTCGGAGCGGAGGACCCGGCCCTCGACGCCGAGCTGATCGTGCTGGCCTGGCGCGGCTTTCGCGACCTCGGCCTGCGCAACGTCACCCTGCTGGTCAACTCCCTCGGCGACAAGGTGTGCCGCCCGGTCTACCGGGCCGCGCTGCAGGACTTCCTGCGCGCCCTCGACCTCGACGAGGAGACCAGGGCCAGGATCGAGATCAACCCGTTGCGCGTGCTCGACGACAAGCGCCCCGAGGTGCAGGAGCAGCTCAAGGGCGCGCCGCTGGTGATCGACCACCTGTGCGAGGCGTGCAAGGCCTACCACGAGGAGGTCCGCGCCCTGCTGACCGCCTGCGAGGTGCCCTTCACCGACGACCCGCGCCTGGTGCGCGGCCTCGACTACTACACCCGCACGACCTTCGAGTTCGTCCACGACGGGCTCGGCTCGCAGTCGGCCGTCGGCGGTGGCGGGCGCTACGACGGGCTCAGCGAGATGATCGGCGGACCTTCGCTGCCCAGCGTCGGCTGGGCGCTCGGCGTCGACCGGACGCTTCTGGCGATGGAGGCCGAGGGGCTGCTCGACGACGACGCCGGCAGCCGCGTCCAGGTGTACGGTGTCCCGCTGGGTGACGAGGCGCGCCGCCGGATGTTCCTGCTCGTCGAGGAGCTCCGCACGGCGGGCGTCACGGCCGACATGGCCTTCGGCGGCAAGGGGCTGAAGGGCGCGATGAAGGGGGCCGACCGTTCGGGCGCCCGGTTCGCGCTGATCCTCGGCGATCGTGACCTGGCGGCGCAAGCCGTACAAGTGAAGGACCTGACCACCGCAGAGCAGACCGAGGTGCCGCTGGCCCAGGTCGCTGACGTCTTGAAGGGAAAGCTGCAGTGATTCGCACGCACAAGGCCGGGGAGCTCCGCAAGGAGCACGCCGGGCAGCAGGTGACGCTGGCGGGCTGGGTGGCCCGCCGCCGTGACCACGGCGGGGTGGTCTTCATCGACCTGCGCGACGCCTCCGGCTCCTCGCAGGTGGTCTTCCGCGAGGAGGACGACGCCCACGGCCTGCGCAGCGAGTACTGCGTGAAGGTGATCGGCGAGGTCAGGGTCAGGCCGGAGGGCAACGCCAACGCCGACCTGCCCACCGGCGAGATCGAGGTCGTCGCCACCAAGGTCGAGGTGCTGAGCGAGGCCGCGCCGCTGCCGTTCCCCATCGAGGGCAGCACGGGGGTGTCGGAGGAGGCGCGCCTGCGCTACCGCTACCTCGACATCCGCCGCCAGCAGGTCGCCCACGCGATGCGGATCCGCTCCAAGGCCACCTACCTGGCCAACGAGGTGATGAACGAGCACGGCTTCGTCTACGTCGAGACGCCGACGCTGACCCGCTCGACCCCCGAGGGCGCCCGCGACTTCCTGGTGCCGGTCCGGCTGCAGCCCGGCAACTGGTACGCGCTGCCGCAGTCGCCCCAGCTGTTCAAGCAGCTGCTGCAGGTGGGCGGCCTCGAGCGTTACTACCAGCTGGCCAAGTGCTACCGCGACGAGGACCTGCGCGCCGACCGGCAGCCCGAGTTCACCCAGATCGACGTCGAGATGTCCTTCGTGGACCAGGAGGACGTGATCGGGGTCGGCGAGGCGCTGATCGGGCGGATCTGGAAGGAGATCCTCGGCTACGAGATCCCCACGCCGCTGCCGCGCATGACCTACGCCGACGCGATGGCCCGCTACGGCTCCGACAAGCCCGACCTGCGCTTCGGCCAGGAGCTCGTCGACATGACGGAGTACTTCGCGAACACCACCTTCCGCGTCTTCCAGGCCCACTACGTCGGCGCCGTCGTCATGCCGGGCGGGGCCTCGCAGACCCGCAAGGAGCTCGACGGCTGGCAGGAGTGGGCCAAGTCCCGCGGCGCCCGCGGTCTGGCCTACGTGCTGGTTCAGGAGGACGGCACGCTCGGCGGCCCCGTCGCCAAGAACCTGTCGCCGGCCGAGGCCGCTGGGCTGGCGGACAAGGTGGGCGCCGAGCCGGGTGACGCGATCTTCTTCGCCGCCGGCCCCCGCAACAGCTCACGCGACCTGCTCGGCGCGGCCAGGCTCGAGATCGGCCGCCGCTGCGGCCTGATCGACGAGTCGCAGTGGTCGTTCCTGTGGGTGATCGACGCGCCCATGTTCGAGGAGGACGGCGAGGGCGGCTGGACCGCGGTCCACCACCCGTTCACCGGGCCGAAGCCCGAGTGGGCCGACACCTTCCAGGACCACCCGGGCGAGGCGCTGGCCTACGCCTACGACATGGTCTGCAACGGCATGGAGATCGGCGGCGGCTCGATCCGTATCCACCGCGCCGAGATGCAGCAGCGCGTCTTCGACGTGCTCGGCATCTCCAAGGAGGAGGCCGAGTCGAAGTTCGGCTTCCTGCTGGAGGCGTTCAAGTACGGCCCGCCCCCGCACGGCGGCATCGCCTACGGCTGGGACAGGATCTGCATGCTGCTGGCGGGCGGCGAGTCGATCCGCGACGTGATCGCCTTCCCGAAGACCGCCTCGGGCTTCGACCCGCTGACGGCGGCGCCCACGCCGATCACGCCCGAGCAGCGCAAGGAGGCGGGCGTCGACGCCAAGCCGAAGGACGACGCGTAACCTGACGGGCCGATGAGCCGGTACGGCCTGCCGTACCGGCTCATCGTCGTTCAGAAGCGGACGGGAAGCCTGGCGAGGCCGCGGACGACCGAGCCGGTCAGCCGCC
Organism: Nonomuraea sp. NPDC049152; assembly: GCF_040648355.1. NCBI lineage: Bacteria > Bacillati > Actinomycetota > Actinomycetes > Streptosporangiales > Streptosporangiaceae > Nonomuraea > Nonomuraea sp. NPDC049152. Next base: position 273,992 of record NZ_JBEZDO010000009.1, read on the forward strand.
AACTCAGCTCCTCCTCCGCGCACCCCAGCTCCAGGTCCGGCAGCCGGTCGAGCAGCGTGCCGATGGCGATCTGACCCTCCATGCGGGCCAGCGGGGCGCCGAGGCAGAAGTGGATGCCGTGCCCGAAGGCGACGTGCCTGTTGTCCGAGCGGGTGATGTCGAGCGTGTCGGGCTCGGCGAAGACCGACGGGTCTCGGCCCACCGCGCCCAGCGAGACGTGCACCATGGAGCCCTGAGGGATGTGGGTGCCCGCGATCTCCAGGTCCTCGGCGGCGAAGCGCGGAGTGGAGCGCTCGACGGGGCCGTCGTAGCGCAGGAACTCCTCGACCGCGTTCGGCAGCAGCTCGGGCTTGGCGCGCAGCAGGTCGAGTTGGCCGGGGTTGCGCAGCAGCGCGAGCACGCCGTTGCCGATGAGGTTGACGGTCGTCTCGTGGCCCGCGATGAGCAGCAGGCTGAGCGTGGAGATGAGCTCCTTGTCCGTCAGCTCGTCCATGGCGACCAGCGCGCTGATCAGGTCCTCGCGCGGCTCGGCCCTGCGCTCCTGGCTCAGCTCACGGAAGTAGGCGGTGGTCGCGCGGGCCGCCGCCCTGCGCCTTTCCAACTCCTCCGGCTCGAAGGTCGGGTTGACCAGCAACGCCGACCACTCCCTGAACAGGTCGCGGTCGTTCGCGGGCACGCCGAGCAGCTCGCAGATCACGATGATCGGCAGCGGGAAGGCGAACTCGTCGAGCAGTTCGGCCCTGCCGCCCTCGAAGGAGGAGATCAGCTCGTCGGTGATCTGCTGGACGCGCGGGCGCAGCTCCTCCACCCTGCGCGGGGTGAAGGCCTTGGAGACGATCCTGCGCAGCCGCGTGTGGTCGGGGGGGTCGACGGAGAGCATGTTGGAGTCGAAGAGGATGTCGTCCTCTGTGGCGATCGCCCGGAAGTAGTCGCTGAAGCGCAGCATGTCCTTCGACAGGCGCGGGTCGTTCAGCGCGGCCTTGCCGTGCTCGTGATCGATGATCAGGTACGCCTCGAAGCCTGGCGGGAAGTCGATCGGGAAGACCGGTCCCTCACCCCGTAGCGGGGTGTAGACGGCGTAGGGGTTCCTGCTGAACTCGGGAGTGAACAGGAACTCGAAGGGTAGTTTGTCCGGCACGCCAGCCACCCTAGATCGTTACCGGGAGGGCGGACAGGGAACGCAGGATGGAGCCGCTGAAGCGCCAGGTGAGCTCCTTCTCCTCGCAGCCGAGCCGGATGTCCGGCAGCCGGCCGAGCAGCGAGCCGAAGGCGATCTGGCCCTCCATCCGGGCCAGTGGGGCGCCGAGGCAGAAGTGGATGCCGTGCCCGAAGGCGACGTGGCGGTTGTCGGAGCGGGTGACGTCGAGCGCGTCGGCCTGCTCGAAGGCCTTGGGGTCGCGGCCTGCCGCGCCGATCGAGACGTGCACGAAGCTGCCCTTCGGGATGGGCGTCCCGGCGATCTCCATGTCTTCCAGCGCCATGCGGAAGGTGCCGCGCTCGACGGGGGCGTCGAAGCGCAGGAACTCCTCGACCGCGTTCGGCAGCAGCTCGGGCTTGGCGCGCAGCAAGTCGAGCTGGTCACGGTTGCGCAGCAGAGCCAGCATGCCGTTGCCGATGAGGTTGACGGTCGTCTCGTGCCCGGCGATCAGCAGCAGGGCGAGCGTCGAGACCAGCTCCTGCTCGCTCAGCTCCGTGCTGGTGACCAGCGCGCCGACCAGGTCGTCGGTGGGCGCGGCGCGCCGCTCGGCGATCAGGTCGGCGAAGTAGGCGCGCAGCGCCGCGCCTGCCTCGTCGCGCTGCCTGGACAGCTCCTCGGTGAGGGCCGGGTTGACCAGCGCGCCCGACCAGCTGCGGAAGTCGGCCCTGTCGGCGTCGGGGATGCCGAGCAGCTCGCAGATCACGATGATCGGCAGGGGGAAGGCGAAGGCGTCGATCAGCTCGATCCTGTCGCCGCTGAACGCGTCGATCAGCTCGTCGGTGATCTGCTGGACGCGCGGGCGCAGCTCCTCGATCCTGCGCGGGGTGAACGCCTTCTGCACCAGGCGCCGCAGCCGCGTGTGGTCGGGCGGGTCCGACATCAGCATGTTGTCGGCCAGCACCGGGTTCTGCTGCGAGATCATGTCGCGGAACCACTCGGGACCGTTCGCGAGGCTCTTGGACAGGCGCGGATCGTTCAGCGCCGGCCTGGCGTACTCGTAGTCGACGACCACGAACGAGGTGGCGCCGGGCGGGAAGTCGATCGGGTGGACTGGCCCCTTGGCCCGGAGCTCGGAGTAGACCGCGTAGGGGTCCGCGCTGAACTCCGGGGAGAAGAAGAACTCAAACGGCAGTTTGTCGGTCACAGCTCCAGCGTGCCCCCACCCCCGTCGAGCCGGGCGGAGGCGCTGGTGTGACCTGAATCACTAGGAGACGCGAACGTCCTTGATGACGACCGGCTGCTTCGGCGCGGTGGTGCCGCCGTCACCGGTGATGTCGTTGGGGTTGACGATGAGGTCCTTGCCGTCCTTCGCGAGGCCCAGCATCATGTCCATGCCCTTGCTGACCACCCCGAGCACGCCGTAGTCGGTGGGCAGCTGGCTGTTGTCGTTGGACAGCGAGATCGCGAACTGGCTGCCGTTCTGCCCGGCCGCGCCCGAAGGCTGGGTGATGAAGACCACGCCCTGGTTGTACTGCATGCCGATGTTCTCGTCGGGGTAGGTGAAGCCGGACGAGCCCTGCCCGTCGGTGGGGTTGACGCCGTCGGCCTTGGCCAGCGGGTCGCCGCACTGCAGCAGGTGCAGGCCGGACACGTCGGGCGTGACCAGGCGCTGGCACTTGGTGTTGTCGAAGAAGTTCTTCTTGGCGAGGAAGGCCATCGCGTTGACCGCGCACGGGGCCTGCTCGGTCATCAGGTCGATGACGATCTCGCCGCGGTTGGTGAGGATCGTCATCTGCTTGAGCTTCTTGTTCGGCTTCCTGCCCGGCAGGCCGACGAACTTCGTCGGGACGCCGGCGTCGGTCTGCTTCTTGTAGGTGCACGAGACCGGCCCCGCCGAGGCGGAGGGGGAGGCCGACGGCACCGCGGGCACCGAGGTGCTCGCCGTGGGGGAGGCGGAGGGAGACTCCTCGGCCATGGGCTTGGCGTCGCTCGTGCCGAGCATCGTGGTCGCCGCGATGATGCCGCCCGCCACGAGCGCCACTGCCACTCCCGCGCCGATGAAGGTGTTCCGCTTGGCCTTCGCGGCCTGCTCGGCCGCACGCTGCGCCTGCCGCTCCTTGTGCTCCCGCGCCAGCTCGCTCTGGCGGTCTTCGCCGCTCACCGGTATTTCCTCCACTTTTGCCGACACATGACCAAACTGCTCCGCGCATGCTATCGGGGTTGGGAATGTGCTCGACGTAAGAAGCTGGAGGGACGGATGGGGTATATGTCCTGAGAAGTACATGAGAAACCGCTCTCAGTGAACCGCGGCGTGGTGAGATCCGTAGTCATATGAGAACGGAGTCGTAAAATGTTCAACGAGATCTTTGGTCTGCCCGCGCACCCGCTGATCATCCACTTCGCGGTCGTGCTCACCCCGCTGCTGGTCGGCGCCTCCGCGGCCTACGCTCTCGTGCCCCGCCTGCGGCCGCACCTCGGATGGGCGGTCGCGCTGCTCGCCGTCGCCGCGCCCGCCGCGGTCCTCGCCGCCCGCGAGAGCGGCGAGGCGCTGAAGGAGGCGCGCTTCTCCCAGGTGGAGGGGGAACTCGGCCGGCACATCTCCGAACACGCGAGCTTCGCCCTGCCGCTGCTGCTGACCACCGCCTCCCTCGGCGTCGCCTCCTTGCTGATGGTCTACCTGTCGCGCGCCGAGCGGCGCGTGCCCGCGTTGGCCTTGTCGGCGGTGACGGTGGTTCTGGCCGTGGTCGCGGGCTACTACGTGTTCCGAGCAGGGGATTCGGGCGCCAGGGCGGTGTGGGGCCTGTAGGCTCGTTTTGTGGAGAGTCTGTTCGATTCGGCCGCTGAGGAGGCCACCCCCCAGCCCTTGGCGGTGCGGATGCGCCCACGCACCCTCGACGAGGTGCTCGGCCAGCGCCACCTGCTCGGCCAGGGCACGCCGCTCCGCAGGCTCGTGGAGAGCGAGGCGCCCATGTCGCTGTTCCTGTGGGGACCTCCGGGCACCGGCAAGACCACCCTCGCCTACGTCGTCGCCGGTGTCACCAAGCGCCGCTTCGTCGAGATCTCCGCGGTGTCGGCCGGCGTGAAGGACGTCAGGGCGGCCATCGACAACGCCCGCCGCGAGCTCGGCATGACCGGACGGCAGACGGTGCTGTTCGTCGACGAGGTGCACCGCTTCAACAAGGCCCAGCAGGACGCCCTGCTGCCCGCCGTGGAGAACCGGTGGGTCACCTTCATCGGCGCCACCACCGAGAACCCCTTCTTCTCCGTGATCTCGCCGCTGCTGTCGCGCTCCCTGCTGCTCACCCTCGAGTCGCTGTCCGACGACGACATCCGCGCCGTGCTCGAGAGGGCCGTCACCGACGAGCGCGGCCTCGCAGGCCGCAACACGCTCGCCCCCGAGGCGCTGGAGCACCTGGTACGGCTGGCGGGCGGCGACGCGCGCCGCTCGCTGACCTACCTCGAGGCAGCCGCCCTGCTCGCCGACGACATCACCGTCGAGGTCGTGGAGAAGGCGGTCGACAAGGCGGCCGTCCGCTACGACCGCCAGGGCGACCAGCACTACGACGTCATCAGCGCCTTCATCAAGTCGATGCGAGGCTCCGACGCCGACGCCGCGCTCCACTACCTCGCGCGCATGATCGAGGCGGGCGAGGACCCGAGGTTCATCGCCCGCAGGATCGTCATCTTCGCCTCCGAGGACGTCGGCATGGCCGACAACACCTGCCTGCAGACCGCGGTCGCCGCGGCGCAGGCCGTCCAGCTCATCGGGCTGCCGGAGGCGGGCATCAACCTGGCCCACGCGGTCATCCACTGCGCGCTGGCGCCCAAGTCCAACGCCGTGGTGAAGGCCATCGGCGCGGCAGGTGAGGACGTGCGCCGCGGCCTGATCGGCCAGGTGCCCGGCCACCTGCGCGACGCCCACTACCCCGGCGCGGCCAAGCTCGGCCACGGCAAGGGCTACAAGTACCCCCACGACTTCGAGCACGGCCTGGTCCGCCAGGACTACGCGCCCGAGGAGGTGCGCGAGCGCCGCTACTACGAGCCGACCAGGCACGGCGCGGAGGCGGGCGTCGCCGAGCGCTGGACGAGGATCCGCGACTTCCTGAGGGGCTCGTCGTGACCCTGCACCACGTCGAGGTGTGGGTGGAGTCGCTCGACGCGGTGCTTCCCGGCTTCACCTGGCTGTTCACCAGGCTCGGCTACGAGCCCTTCCAGAACTGGGAGGGCGGCAGGTCGTGGCGGCACGGGGCGACCTACATCGTCGTGGAGGAGTCGCCCGCGAGGGTGCGGGAGCCGTACGACAGGATGCGGCCAGGCCTCAACCACCTGGCCTTCCACGCCGACGACGTCGACGCGATCGCGGCGGAGGCGGGAGCGCACGGCTGGCGGCTGATGTTCGCCGACCGGCACCCGCACGCGGGCGGTCCCGAGCACTACGCCGCCTACCTGGAGAACGAACAGGGCTTCGAGGTGGAGTTGGTGGCCACCGCGTGGACGCCGGCGGGATGAGGCGGCGCAGGGCGCGACATGCCGCCGGCAGGCCGTCGCGTGGTATCAGGCACGATAGGGTCTTCTCCATTCCACGACGCCGACGGGGACGGATCCGCTGATGCTGACCGCAGGAGAACTGGCCGGGCTGATCGTCGCCATGGCCTGGGCGATCCTCGTCTGCTTTCTCGCCATGGTGCTCGTCAAGCTCGCGCGGCTGCTCAGGGAGACCACCAAGCTGGTCGCCGACCTCAACGAGCGAGTGGTCCCGCTGCTGGAGGACATGAGCATGACGGTCAACGAGGCCAACAGGCAGCTCGTCGCCGTCGAGGCCATCACCAGGGACGTCAAGCAGGTCAGCGGGCACGCCGCCAAGCTCAGCGCCGTCACGCAGACCATCTTCACCGGCCCGCTGATCAGGGTCTCCGCTCTCAGCCACGGCGTGCGCAGGGCCATCGAGTCCCGCAAGCACCCGCGCAGCAGGCGGCGGCGATGATCAGGCGGCTGTTCTACATGGCGCTCGGCGCGTTCGGCGCCGTCTGGGTGATGCGCAAGCTGCAGGCGCTCAAACCCGACCACGTGGCGCGCAGAGCCGCCGACGGCGCAAGCGGGCTGCTGCTGCAGGTGAGAGACTTTACCTCCGACGCGCTCGGCGAGGCCGCCGACCGCGAAATCGAGTTGCGATCCCGCTTCGGGCTCGACAACCCTGACACAACCAACTAACGCAAAGGATGGCCGCTGATATGGAGTCGGCAGAGATCGCCCGCCGCTTCCTGCGCTTCTTCGAGGAGCGTGGGCACAAGGTCGTGCCCTCGGCCAGCCTGATCGCTGAGGACCCGACGCTGCTCCTGGTGCCTGCGGGCATGGTGCCCTTCAAGCCGTACTTCCTGGGGCAGCGCAAGCCTCCGGCGGCCCGGCTGGCAAGCGTGCAGAAGTGCGTGCGCACGCCTGACATCGACGAGGTCGGCAAGACCACCAGGCACGCGACGTTCTTCCAGATGCTCGGTAACTTCGCCTTCGGCGATTACTTCAAGGAACTGGCGATTCCCTACGCCTGGGAGCTGCTGACCAAGCCCGAGTCCGAGGGCGGCTTCGGATTCCCCGAGGACAGGCTCTGGGCGACGGTCTACCTCGACGACGACGAGGCCTACGACATCTGGCACAACAAGGTCGGCGTTCCCGCCGACCGCATCCAGCGCCGCGGCCTGGAGGACAACTACTGGAGCATGGGCGTGCCGGGTCCCGGCGGTCCCTGCTCAGAGATCTACTACGACCGCGGTCCCGAGTACGGCCGCGAGGGCGGGCCCATCGCCGACGAGAACCGCTACCTCGAGGTCTGGAACAACGTCTTCATGCAGGACCAGCTCGGCGTGGTCCGCAGCAAGACCGACTTCGACATCGCGGGCGAGCTCCCGGCCAAGAACATCGACACCGGCATGGGCCTCGAGCGCATGGCGGCGATCCTGCAGGGCGTCGACAACATCTACGAGATCGACACCACCTACAAGATCCTCGACAAGGCCGCCGAGCTCACCAGGGCGCGCTACGGCCGCGACCCGCGTGCCGACGTCAGCCTGCGCGTGGTCGCCGACCACGTCCGCACCGGCACCATGCTGGTCGCCGACGGGGTCGCGCCGAGCAACGAGGGCCGCGGCTACGTGCTGCGCCGCATCCTGCGCCGCTCCATCCGCAACCTGCGCCTGCTCGGCTCGGGCGAGGAGCGCTACATGCACGAGCTGACCTCGGTCGCGATCGACGTCATGGGCGAGCAGTACCCCGAGCTGAAGAACGACGCGCCGCAGATCCACGGGGTCATCGACGCCGAGGAGGCCTCCTTCCTCGGCACGCTGCGCACCGGCACCGCCATCTTCGACGTGGCCGTCGAGGAGACCAAGCGCAAGTCCGGCGGCACGCTCTCCGGCGACCAGGCCTTCCAGCTCCACGACACCTACGGCTTCCCCATCGACCTCACCCTGGAGATGGCGGCCGAGCAGGGTCTCAAGGTGGACGAAGAGGGCTTCCGCCGCCTGATGAAGGAGCAGCGCGAGCGCGCCAAGGCCGACGCGGCGGCCAAGAAGACCGGCAACGCCGACATCTCCGTCTTCGGCCAGCTGCTGGAGAAGGCCGGCACGGTCGAGTTCCTCGGCTACGACCTGACCACCGCGGAGTCCAGCGTGGTCGGCATCCTCGTCGACGGCGCCTCGGTGCCCGTCGCGGGCGCGGGCACGAGCGTCGAGGTCGTGCTGGGCCGTACCCCCTTCTACGCCGAGGGCGGCGGCCAGCTCGCCGACCAGGGCGTGCTGCGCACCTCGGGCGCGCAGGTCGACGTGCTCGACGTCCAGTCGCCGATCAAGGGCCTGGTCGTCCACAGGGGCAAGATCCGCTCGGGCGAGCTGCGCGTGGGCGACGAGGTGCAGGCCGAGGTCGACGTCGAGCGCCGCAAGGCGATCTCGCGCAGCCACAGCGCCACCCACCTGGTGCACCGCGGCTTCAAGAACGCCCTCGGCGAGTCGGCCGCGCAGGCGGGCTCGGAGAACTCTCCCGGCCGCTTCCGCTTCGACTTCACCGCCGCGGGCGCGGTCGCGCCGAGCATGCTGCGCGACGTCGAGGACGAGGTCAACGCGGTCCTTATCAACGACCTCAAGGTCAACGCCTTCTACACCTCCCAGGCCGAGGCCAGGGCGATGGGCGCGCTGGCCATGTTCGGCGAGAAGTACGGCGACGAGGTCCGCGTCGTGGAGATCGGCGACTACTCCCGCGAACTGTGCGGCGGCACCCACGTCCACTCCTCCGGCCAGCTCGGCCTGGTCAAGGTGCTGGGCGAGCAGTCGGTCGGCGCGGGCGTGCGCCGTGTCGAGGCGCTGGTCGGCATCGACGCCTTCCGCTTCCTGGCCCGCGAGTCGCTGCTGGTCGCCCAGGTGACCGAGCAGCTCAAGGTGCGCCGCGAGGAGCTGCCCGAGCGCATCGAGGGCATCGTCTCCCGGTTGCGCACGGCGGAGAAGGACCTGGAGAAGCTGCGCTCCGCCCAGGTGCTCCAGATCGCCGGCGATCTTGCCGCGCAGGCCCATGACCTGCACGGAGTATCCGTCGTCACGCACCGCGCGCCTGATGGCACCGGGCCGGATGATCTGCGTAAGCTCGCGCTTGACGTGCGCGGCAGGTTCCCTGGCGACCGTCCGGCGGTCGTCGTGCTCGCCGGCGTTCCGTCTGACCGGCCTGTGGTGGTTGCCGCGGTCAACGAGGCGGGGCGTGAGCGGGGGCTCAAGGCCGGGAGACTGGTCGGCGTCGCCGCCAAGGCGCTTGGGGGTGGCGGTGGCGGCAAGGACGATGTCGCTCAGGGCGGGGGTACCCGTCCCGAGGCGATCGACGAGGCGTTGCGCATGGTCGATGAGGCCATCGCGGGGCAGCTCGCCTGACATGAGGTTCGGCGCGCGACTCGGCGTCGACGTCGGGTCGGTACGCATCGGAGTGGCCCGCAGCGACCCCTCGGGGATGCTGGCCACTCCGGTGGAAACCGTCAGGCGCGGTGCGGGAGACCTCGACCGCATCGCCGCCCTGGCCGACGAGCACGCGGCGATCGAGGTGATCGTGGGGCTGCCCACGTCGCTGTCGGGGCGTGAGGGCCAGGCCGCGGCGCTGGCGCGCTCCTTCGCCGTCGACCTCGCCGTACGGCTGGCGCCCGTGCCCGTGCGGCTGTTCGACGAGCGGCTGACCACGGTCGCCGCCCAGCAGTCGCTGCGGGCCAGCGGCGTCAAGGCCAAGAAGCAGCGCTCCGTCGTGGACCAGGCGGCGGCCGTCGTGCTGCTGCAGGACGCCCTCGACGCGGAGAGAGCCACGGACAGACCACCAGGCAGACCCGTCGATCCGCCCACGGGGGCGGACGGCGGGGCTGTCAGGTGAGCGGGCCGGAGGACGAGGGGCCGGGCTCGACGCCTGGCTACTCCCTGGACGACACCGCTCCGCTGCCGGTCGCCGAGCTGCCTTCCGCCGAAGGGCCTGGCGGCGACGACGACGGGGAGTCGCTGGCCGAGGTCATCCCCTTCGCCAGGCCCGCCGAGGGCGAGGGCGAATCCGGTGGAGAAGGTCCCGATCTGCCCGCCGCGGGCAGGGTGATCCCCCTCGTGGCGGAGGACGAGCTCGTCTTCCGCGGCAGGGACGGCAGGGACTCGAGGGACAGCAGGGACGGCAGGGACAAGGCGTTGCGCAAGGCGGGAGTGCTGGCGGGCGGCGCGGCGGCCTCGGTGCTGGCACTCGGCGCCGCGGGCTTCGTGGTGCTGAAGCCGTACGTCATGCCCGACGACTTCGACGGGTCGGGCGCGGGCTCGGTCACCGTCCGGATCAATCCGGGAGCCAGCGCGGGCGACATCGGCGCGCTCCTGGCCGACGCGGGCGTGGTCGCGAGCGCCAGGTCGTTCAGCAACATCGCGAAGGAACGTTCCAAGGCGGCCAGCCTGTACCCGGGGTCCTACCTGCTGCGCAAGGGGATGGCCGCGGGAGCGGCGCTCGATCTGCTGCTGGCTCCCAGCTCGCGGGTGGTCAAACGGGTCACGCTGCCGGACGGCATGCGGCTGGCCGAGGCGCTGCCGCACCTGGCCAAGCAGTCGGGCATCCCGCTCAAGGACTTCCAGAACGCCCCTGTGCCGACGCTCGGCCTGCCCGCCTACGCGCCCGGCCTCGAAGGCTTCCTGTATCCGGCGACCTACGAGGTCGAGCCGGGCACCACGGCGGCGGACCTGCTGCGGCGGATGGTCACCCGCTTCAAGCAGGAGGCCGAGAGCATCGCGCTCGAGTCGCGCGCCGCCGCGGTCAAGCTCACGCCCCTGGAGGCCGTCACCGTGGCCAGCCTGGTCCAGGCCGAGGGCGGCAGGGACGGCGACTATCCGAAGATCGCTAGAGTGATCTACAACAGGCTCAGGGGCGGCACCCCGCTCCAGCTCGACGCCACCGTCACGTACGCGCTGAACCGGCGGACGCTGAAGGTGTCACACAAGGACACCAAGGTGCGCTCGCGGTACAACACCTACCGGCACAAGGGGCTGCCCCCTGGGCCGATCGCCAATCCGGGGGAGAAGGCGCTGCTGGCGGCGCTCAACCCCGCCAAGGGACACTGGAACTGGTTTGTCACAACCAACCCGGAGCATAGAATCACGAAATTCACCGACAAAGAGAGTGAGTTCGTGAGATACCGGGAAGAGTTGAACGACTACCTCGGGACACATTGATGCTCTTCGGGACCCTCTTAGTCCCGCCGAGGCCCAGGGCAGGGGCGGGCGCGCTCGCGCTTCCCGCATCCCCTAGCATGGCTACCCATCGTGATAACCGCTGGTCACCGGCTCAAGGCTGGCGGATCCCCTCGTTCGGCTCGGTAACCCCCACCGGTTTGGCGCTCCCCCTTGACGCCAGGCCGTCCGTACCGGGAGATTGGCCACCGCATCTATGAACGATCTCGATATGGACTTTCTGCTAGGCGCCGAGGACGACGAAGGTCGGGCCAAGGGCCGCTCTCGTGGTTCCGGCAAGATGGGCCGTGGCCGCCGCCGGCGTAGGCGCCGCAACCGCGGCGGCTTCCTCGCCCCGCTGCTCGCCGTGATCGTCCTGGTGGGCATCATCGGCGGTGGCGGCTACTACGGCTACCTGTGGCTCAGTGACGCCCTGGTGCCCGACGACTTCAAGGGGCCGGGCACCACCGAAGTGGTGGTCCAGGTCAAGGAGGGCCAGACGGCCGCCGACGTGGCCAAGACCCTGCAGGCCCAGGGCGTGGTGGCCAGCGAGCGGGCCTTCACCAACGCCATCGCCGCCGCGGGCAAGAGCTCGGCGCTGCGGCCGGGCCAGTTCACGCTCAAGAAGGGCATGTCCGCCGCCGCCGCCGTCGACGTGCTCGTGTCCGGCAAGAAGCTGCAGAACACCATCCTGATCAAGGAAGGCAAACGGCTCACCGAGGTCTTCGACATCCTGGCCAAGCAGACCAAGAAGCCGCGGAAGGACTTCGTCGAAGCGGCCAAGGACAAGGCGGGCATCGGCCTGCCTCCCTACGCCAAGGGCCTGGAGGGCTACGCCTTCCCCGCGACCTACGAGTTCGAGCCGAACGCCACTCCCACCCAGATGCTCACCCAGATGGTCGACCGCTACACGCAGGCGGCGGGCTCGACGAACCTGGAGGACGCGGCCAAGCAGCTCGGCTACAGCCCCGCGCAGATCATGACGGTCGCCAGCATCGTGCAGGCCGAGGCGGGCAACTACGAGGACATGCCGAAGATCGCCGAGGTGATCTACAACAGGCTCGCGCTCAAGCCGCCCATGAAGCTCCAGATGGACAGCACGGTCATGTACGCGCTCGGCAAGTACGGCATCTCCGCCTCGCACGCCGACCTGGAGACCAAGTCGAAGTACAACACGTACATGTACCAGGGGCTGCCGCCGGGCCCGATCAGCAACCCCGGCGAGCACGCGATCGAGGCGGCGCTCAACCCGAGCGACGAGGGCTACAGGTTCTTCGTGACGACCGATCCCAAGAACAGGGTCACGAAGTTCACCGCCAGCGAGGCCGAGTTCTGGAAGCTGAAGCAGGAGTTCGAGCGCAGCGGCGGCGGGTGAGCCCGGCTTCGGGACGGTGTCGCCTCCGGGCGACATCGCCCGGCTCTCGCCTTCCGTCGGGGCGGCCGGCCACGCGCGTATCCCTGGACGGAGCCCGGCCACGTGCCCGGGGTGGCGCTTGGGCGGGCTTGCCGTACGGGAGGATGGTGTCCTGGAGACACCAGGACGCGATGGAAGGAGCACGTGTGCGGACCACGGGACGGGCGGCGGTGCTGGGCGCACCGATCACGCACTCGCTCTCACCCTTCCTGCACAGGGCGGCCTACGCGGCCATGGGCCTGACCGGGTGGACCTACGAGGCGCACGAGTGCGACGAGGCGGGCCTGCCCGCCATGCTCGACGCCGCCGACTGGGCCGGGCTGTCGCTGACGATGCCGCTCAAACGCGCCGTGCTCCCGCTGCTCGACACCGTCTCCGACCTGGCCGTCGCGGTCGGCGGCGCCAACACGGTGGTGTTCGCCGGCGGCGCCAGGCACGGTGACAACACCGACGTCTACGGGATCGAGCAGGCGCTGGCCGAGGCGGGCATCCCCGCGCCAGGCTCGGCGCTGGTGCTCGGCGGCGGTGCCACCGCCGCCTCGGCGCTGGCCGCGCTGCGGAATCTCGGCACCGGCAGCGCCACGCTCGTCGTGCGCGATCCCGCGAGGGCGGGGGAGACGGTCGAGGTGGCCGAGCGGCTCGGGGTCGCGCCGGCGGTCGAGACGTTCGACAAGCTCGACGCGCTCCTCGACGTCGACCTGGTGATCTCCACGCTGCCGGGGGGCGCCGCCGACGCGTTCGCGGGGCAGGTGGCGCGGGCGCCCGCGCTGTTCGACGTCGTCTACGCGCCGTGGCCGACGCGCCTGGCCGCCGCGGTCGAGGCGGAGGGCGGAAAGGTGGTCGGGGGGTTCGCGATGCTGCTCCACCAGGCGGTGCGGCAGGTGGAGCTGATGACAGGGCGCGCGGACGTGCCGGTGGAGGCGATGCGCGCGGCGGGCGAGGCCGAGATCCTCAGACGCGCCACCCTCCGCTGAGCCCGTTCGCGAGGGACCGGGAAAACGGCCTCGGCGACGGGATGATTCGAAGAAGTCTCGTGGTTGTGGTAACGTAGCTCCCTGATCGGTCCGGCATGCCTGCTGGACGCGCAAGCGGAGGTCTCCCTCCCACCTGAGTCGCCGTGAGGCGTCCAGGTCCAGGATCACGCCGGACTTACTCCGGGGAGCTTACGGCCATTGAGCCGCCGAGCTCAGTGGCCCCGCATGCGCGACGTGCGGGGCATTTTCGCGTTTACACGCGCGCGGATGCCCGGCACGATCGAGCGCGTAGGGATCGCAACCTAGGAGGCCCCATCAGCACTGAGCCCCGCATCAACGAGCGCATCCGTGTGCCCGAGGTCCGCCTCGTCGGCCCCAACGGTGAGCAGGTCGGCATCGTCTCCATCCACGATGCCCTGAAGCTCGCCCAGGAGGCCGACCTCGATCTGGTCGAGGTCGCGGCCACGGCTCGTCCGCCCGTGTGCAAGCTCATGGACTACGGCAAGTTCAAGTACGAGTCCGCGATGAAGGCGCGCGAGGCGCGCAAGAATCAGGCGCACACGATCATCAAGGAGATCAAGCTCCGGCCGAAGATCGACCCGCACGACTACGAGACCAAGAAGGGTCACGTGGTGCGGTTCCTCAAGGCAGGAGACAAGGTCAAAGTCACGATCATGTTCCGCGGGCGTGAGCAGTCGCGTCCCGAACTGGGCTTCAGGCTCCTGCAGAGGCTCGCGGAGGACGTCACGGAGCTCGGCTTCGTCGAGTCCCAGCCGAAGCAGGACGGCCGTAACATGATCATGGTGATCGGTCCGCACAAGAAGAAGGCCGAGGCCAAGGCCGAAAAGGCAGCGGCCAAGGCCCAGCGTGGCGACGAGGAGCCTTCCGTACCGGAAGAGTGACCCGCAGTTCGGGTTAGCCTTACAGGCAACCCAGCCAGCGCCAGAGGAACAAGCCGCAACCGGGCCGGCCCGCACCGGCCCGGGATGTCGGCACGGACGAATTGAGGAGAGACGGCGAGATGCCGAAGATGAAGACGCACAGCGGTGCGAAGAAGCGGTTCCGGCTTACCGGCACCGGCAAGCTCAAGCGCCGTCGCGCCAGCCGCGCGCACTACAACGAGTGGAAGTCGTCCACGCTGACGCGCCGTCTCAAGAATGATGTCGTCGTTTCCGACGCTGACTCCAAGAAGATCAAGAAGCTGCTCGCTAAGTAGCGCAAGTCCCGGGGAGATAGAACATGGCACGCGTGAAGCGGGCGCTCAACGCCAAGAAGAAGCGCAGGGTCGTCCTCGAGCGGGCGAGCGGTTACCGTGGCCAGCGGTCCAGGCTGTACCGCAAGGCCAAGGAGCAGATGCTCCACTCGATGACCTACGCCTACCGTGACCGCAAGGACCGCAAGGGCGCCTTCCGCCGCCTGTGGATCCAGCGGATCAACGCGGCGGCCCGTCAGAACGGCATCACCTACAACCGCCTGATCCAGGGTCTGCGTCTGGCCAACATCGAGGTCGACCGCAAGATCCTCGCCGACCTGGCGGTCAACGACAGCCAGACCTTCGCGACGCTGGTCGAGGCCGCCAAGAAGGCCCTGCCGGCGAACGTGAACGCTCCGGCTGCGGGCTGATCGTTCCACACGGTCTTTCACGGGCCCACCGCCTCGTCGGTGGGCCCGTTTTCGTTTGCCCGGCCGCTCCGCCCTTGTAGCGGCCCACGCGGGCGGCGCCCCCACGCGGAGGCGTCACACGCCTCCGCGGGCTGCCCAGGCGCCGTGACGATCGTCGGCAGAAGGCCCCTCAGGATGCTCGAAGTGGTCGGGAACGGGCCGTGGGGGCTGGACAATGGCTCGTGCGGGGCACGAGCGTTCGACGAGTGGGGGACTGGAGCATGGCGGGATCCGAGCTGACCAACGTGAAGGCGCCGCGGGTGAAAGCCGCGCGCCGGCTCACCAAGCGCGCCTTCAGGGACCAGGACCGCAAGTTCCTCGCCGAAGGACCCCAGGCCGTGCGCGAGGCGCTCAAGCTGGACGACGTCGTCGTCGAACTGTTCACCACCGCCGAGGCCGAACTACGCCACGGCGACCTCATCAGCGAGGCCACGCTCAAGGGCGCCCCGGTCCAGCGGGCCAGCGGCGAGGTGATGGCCGAGCTCGCCCAGACGGTGACGCCGCAGGGCCTGGTGGCGGTCTGCAGGTTCGTGCACACTCCGCTGGAGGAGGCCGTCACCGACGGGGCGCGGCTGGTGGCGATGCTCGCGCACGTGCGCGACCCAGGGAACGCGGGCACCGTGATGCGCACGGCCGACGCGGCGGGCGCCGACTCCGTGGTGTTCACCGACGCCTCTGTCGACCCCTACAACGGCAAGTGCGTCCGAGCCAGCGCGGGCAGCCTGTTCCACCTGCCCGTGGCGATCGGCTCGCCGGTCGCGCAGGCCGTGCGGCGGTTGAAGGACAGCGGGCTGCGAGTCCTGGCGGCCGACGGGGCGGGCAAGCACACGCTGGACGACGTCGACCTGTCGGGCCCGACGGCCTGGGTGTTCGGCAACGAGGCGTGGGGGCTGCCGGAGGACATCCTGGCGCTCACCGACGACGTGGTCCGGGTGCCGATCTACGGGCAGGCCGAGAGCCTCAACCTGGCGACGGCCGCGGCGGTGTGCCTGTACGCCTCGGCCAGGGCCCAGCGGAACGGCTGACCACCGCCCGGCGACCGGGCCACCAGGCGGCGGAAACCGGTGCCGTACAGGGGATCGCGGCGTGCGCGCGGGTGCCCTCAGGCGCGGGAAACCCGCTATTGTCGGCCTTGTAGGTCGAGGAGGCGGGGTTCGTGCAGGGCGAAGATACCGGTTGGCGAGCGGCCGATCCGGCGTGCACGGTGCCGATCGACGACCTTCCCGACGGCCTCATCGTGACCGACCGCTTCGGCACGGTCCTCGCCGTCAACAGGGCCGCGGCCAGGCTCACCGGCGTCAGCAGCGAGCGCGCGGTCGGCGGTGACGTCAACGAGGTGTTCCCCTTCCGCGACCACGACGGCCGCGAGTGGTGGAAGTGCCTCGACCCCGACGGCGGCCTGCGCACCAGGACCAGGGTGCCCGAGCGGCCGCTGCACCTGCCCGGCGGCCAGGAGCTGCACGTGTCGGCCAGGCTGGTGCGCGAGCCCGAGCGCGGCGGCGACGTCGTGCGCGTCACCATCACGCTGAGGGACGGCGGCGCCAGGGCCAGGCTGGAGCGCAGCCGCGCCGACCTGGTCTCCACGGTCGCCCACGAGCTGCGCTCGCCGCTCACCAGCGTCAAGGGGTTCACCGCGACGCTGCTGGCCAAGTGGTCGCGCTTCACCGAAGAGCAGAAGCTCGTGATGCTCGAGACGGTCAACAACGACGCCGACAGGGTGACCAGGCTGATCACCGAGCTGCTCGACGTCTCGCGGATCGAGTCGGGACGGCTGGAGGTCCACAGGGCCGTCGTCGACCTGCCCGCCCGCGCTCGCAGGATCATCGCGGGAAGGGTCGCGGCGGGCGAGCCCGAGGACCGCTTCAGGCTGTCGGTCGCCGGCGACCTGCCCGAGATGTGGCTCGACGGCGACAAGATCGACCAGATTCTCGGTAACCTGGTGGAGAACGCGGTGCGCCACGGCAGGGGCACCGTCACGATCGACATCGAATCCGTCGGCTGGGGAGTTGCCGTGTCCGTGCGAGACCAGGGCGAGGGCGTCGCGCCCGAGCTGGCTCCGCGCGTGTTCAGGCAGTTCTGGCGCGGCAACAGCCGCAGGAGCGGCGGCACGGGCCTGGGCCTGTTCATCGTGAAGGGCCTGGTCGAGGCCCACGGCGGCACGATCACCGTGCAGCGGGCGCCCGAGGGCGGGGCTGAGTTCCGATTTACCATGCCCGCCGGGACCCCCGACTTCGCCTGACGTACGGCGAGCAAGGACCCGACGGGCTTTCCCACAGGCGCGGCGCGCGACCTCCCGAATTCCGCAGGCGGGCGTCGCCGCGCACGACCCTTCCTGCCGATCCGACTAGACTCGGGTCCGCTCAAGCCCTGGATACGGAGCTCTCTCTTGTCTGACTACGACCCCGTCGAGGTCACCCCTCTGCACGCCGACGAGCTGGCGCGCATGGAGGCCGACGCCGTCGCCGCGATCAAGACCGCGGGCGACCTCGACGCACTCAAGCAGGTGCGCCTCGCGCACGCCGGAGACCGCTCGCCGATCGCGCTGGCCAACCGCGAGATCGGCGCCCTGCCGCCAGCGGCCCGCGCCGAGGCGGGCAAGCGCATCGGCGGCGCCCGCAAGGCGATCAACGAGGCCCTCGCCGCGCGTCAGGGCGAGCTGGAGGCCGAGCGCGACGCCCGCGTCCTCGTCGAGGAGACCGTCGACGTCACGCTGCCGTGGGACCGGGCCCCCAGGGGCGCCCGCCACCCCCTGACCACCATGCAGGAGCGCATCGCCGACACCTTCGTCGCGATGGGCTACGAGGTCGCCGAAGGTCCCGAGCTCGAAGGCGAGTGGTTCAACTTCGACGCGCTCAACATCGCCACCGACCACCCCGCCCGCTCCGACCACGACACCTTCTTCGTGGAGTCCACCGACTCGGGCAAGGTGATGCGCACCCAGACCTCGCCGGTGCAGATCAGGGCGCTGCTGCAGCGGGGCGTGCCGGTCTACGTCGTCTCGCCTGGCAAGGTGTTCCGCACCGACGAGCTCGACGCCACCCACACCCCCGTCTTCCACCAGGTCGAGGGCCTGGCGATCGACGAGGGGCTGACGATGGCCCACCTGAAGGGCACGCTCGACAGGTTCGCCGAGGTCATGTTCGGCGAGGGCATCACCACCAGGTTCAGGCCCAACTACTTCCCCTTCACCGAGCCTTCGGCCGAGATGGACCTGAAGTGCTTCGTGTGCAGGGGCGCCTCCGCCGTCCCCGGCAACCCGCCGTGCCGCACCTGCAAGTCGGAGGGCTGGATCGAGTGGGGCGGCTGCGGCATGGTCAACCCGCGCGTGCTCGTCGCCTGCGGCGTCGACCCGCGCAAGTACTCCGGCTTCGCCTTCGGCATGGGCATCGAGCGGACGCTGATGTTCCGCCACAACGCCGAAGACATGCGTGACATGGTCGAGGGCGACGTCCGCTTCACCCTCCCGTTCGGAATGGAGATCTGATGAAGGTCCCGCTTTCCTGGCTGCGGGAGCACGTCGACCTCCCCGCCGTCACCGCGCACGAGGTGGCGGACAAGCTCACCGCCGCCGGCCTCAAGCTCGAGAGCATCACCTCCCACGGCCACGACGTGAAGAACGTCGTCGTCGGCGAGGTGCTCACGGTCGAGGAGCTTTCCGGCTTCAAGAAGCCGATCCGCCACTGCATGGTCGAGGTCGGCGAGGCCGAGCCGCGCCAGATCGTCTGCGGCGCCACCAACTTCGTGGCCGGCGACCGCGTGCCCGTCGTGCTGCCAGGCGGCGTGCTGCCAGGCGGCTTCGAGGTCGGCGCCCGCAAGACCTACGGCCGCCTGTCCGAGGGCATGATCTGCTCCGAGCGCGAGCTCGGCCTGGGCGACGACCACGACGGCATCATGGTCCTGCCCAAGGACACCCCGATCGGCACCGACGTGGTGGAGCTGCTCGGCCTGCGCGACGACGTGCTCGAGCTGGAGATCACCCCCGACATCGGCTACGCCCTGTCGATCAGGGGCGTGGCGCGCGAGGCGGCCACCGCCTTCGGCGTCGCCTTCCACGACCCCGCGGCCGTCGAGCTGCCCGCCGACACCGAGCCGTCCTACCCGGCCTCCATCGGCGACCCGACCGCGTGCGACAGGTTCGTGCTGCGCGAGGTGCGCGACTTCGACCCTTCGGCGCCCAGCCCGCTGTGGATGCGGACCAGGCTCACCAGGGCGGGTATGCGGCCCGTCTCGCTGGCCGTCGACGTCACCAACTACGTGATGCTGGAGCTCGGCCAGCCGCTGCACGCCTTCGACCGCTCGAAGCTGACCGGCGAGATCGTCGTACGGCGGGCGGCCCAGGGCGAGACGCTGGAGACGCTCGACCACGTCGTCCGCAAGCTCAACCACGACGACATCCTGATCACCGACGGCTCGGGCGCGATCTCGATGGCGGGCACCATGGGCGGCCTGCACACCGAGATCTCCGACGACTCGACCGACATCGTGATCGAGGCGGCCCACTTCTCCGCCACCGGCACGGCCCGCATGTCCCGCAGGCACAACCTGGTGTCGGAGGCGTCCAAGCGCTTCGAGCGCGGCGTCGACCGCGAGCTGCCGCTGGTCGCCTCGTGGCGGGCGGTGCAGCTGCTGACCTCGCTCGGCGCGGCCACGGCGGTTCCCGGCGTCACGCACGCCCAGACCGAGGTCTCGCCCGTGCGGATCGCGATTCCGACCTCTCACCCCGGCGACGTGGCCGGCGTGCCGTACTCCCGCGAGACGGTCGTCACCCGCCTGGAGCAGGTGGGCTGCCGGGTCGTGGCGGGCGCCGACCCGGCGCCGCAGCGCGGCGGCGTCGACCCCACCGGCGTGGTGTCCGGCGGCGACACCGACGGGCTGCTTGCGGTGACCGGCGACGACATGATCACGGTGACGCCGCCGTCGTGGCGTCCCGACCTCACCGACCCCAACGACCTGGCCGAAGAGGTCATCAGGCTCGAGGGCTACGCCGACCTGCCCCCGATCCTGCCCAAGGCGCCCGCGGGCGCGGGCCTGACCGAGGGGCAGCGCCTGCACAGGCGGGTCGGCCGCGCGCTGGCGGCCGCCGGCTACGTCGAGGTGCTGGCATACCCGTTCATCGGCGAGCGCGACCTCGACCACCTGCAGCTGCCCGCCGGCGACGAGCGCCGCCGTGCCGTACGGCTGGCCAACCCGCTGTCGGAGGACGAGCCGCTGCTGCGCACCACGCTGCTGCCCGGCCTGCTCAAGAGCCTGGTGCGCAACGTGGGCCGCGGCTTCGGCGACGTGGCGCTGTTCGAGACGGGCCTGGTCTACCGGCCCGCCGAGGGCGCGCCCGCCAAGGCGCCCGTGCTCGGCGTCGACCACCGGCCCTCGCCCGAGGAGCTCCAGTCGATCGAGTCCGCGCTGCCCAGGCAGCCGCAGCGGGTCGCCGTCGTGCTGGCGGGCGAGTTCGAGCGCTCCGGCTGGTGGGGCAAGGGCCGTCAGGCCACGTGGGCCGACGCGGTCCAGGCCGCCCGCCTGGTGGCGGGTGAGGCGCGCGTGGAGCCGGCCGTGGTCGCCGACCAGCACGAGCCGTGGCACCCCGGCAGGTGCGCCGCCCTCTACGTGGGCGACGCGCTCGTCGGCCACGCGGGCGAGCTCCACCCCAGGGTGATCGAGGCGTACGGCCTGCCGCCGCGCACCTGCGCCATGGAGCTGGAGCTCACCCGGCTGGAGCAGGCCATGCCAGGCCCGGTCGAGGCTCCCTCCGTCTCCTCCTACCCGATCGCCACCCAGGACGTCGCGCTGATCGTCCCCGACTGGACTCCCGTCGCGGACGTGGAGGCGGCGCTGCGTGACGGCGCGGGCGAGCTGCTGGAGTCGGTGCGGCTGTTCGACGTCTACACCGGCGCGCAGGCGGGCGAGGGCAACAAGTCGCTGGCCTACACGCTGCGCTTCCGCGCGGCCGACCGCACGCTGACGGTGGAGGAGACCACCGCCGCCCGTGACGCGGCGGTCGCGATGGCCGCCGACCGCGTCGGCGCACAGCTGCGCGGGGTATAAGGCCCTGAGACGCCGAAGGGGCCCGAGGATCACCTCGGGCCCCTTCGGCGTGTCTGGCCGACCGTCAGAGACTGTCGATCTCGGCGAGGTCGATGTCGAGGTCGAACGGCACGGTGAGCTTCAGCCTGTCGTGGTGGATGCCGGTGAGCGCGTAGGCGGCGGTGGCGGGGTCGAGCTCGTAGACGTAGACGACGGGGCGATCCGTGTCGTTCTCGACGCGCCAGAAGTGCTTGATGCCCGCTTCCGCGTAGAGCTGCGGCTTACGGTGGCGATCACGCACGCGTGATTCCGGAGAAACCACCTCCACGGAGAGCAGCACGTCGGCTGCTTGGTAGTAGGTCTCGTCGCCGTGTGCCGCGTCGGCGTGAATGACGCTCACATCAGGCTCAGGGCGTTGGCTCGGGCCGAGGACGACGCTCATCTCTCTGCGCACCTTGAACGTGCCCGGAGCCTGCCGTCGTAGCTCGAACTCGAGGAGGGAGAGCATGCGCATGTGGAAGGAGGCCTGTGGACTCACGAAGACCAAGCTTCCGTCGATCAACTCCGTGTGCGCAGGCAATTCCGGAATGTGATCGAGATCCTCCGCGACGAATCCCTCTGGCGGAGGAAAGACCCAGTCGGGCAGCGAGGGAGGCTTCATCTCCGGGATCACCGCTTCGGCCGTCATACGTCTACGGTAGCAATCTACGCCGCTCACGCCCGGTGAACGAGGAAGCGGGGCCGCGCCCTAGGCTTTTCGCCCATGAGGCAGTTGCTGGTGTTCGCCGAGCGGGACGACGCCGAAGAGGTCGCCGAGACGCTGGCCGAGTGGTTTCCCCGGCTCAGCGTGCCGTCCGTGGTCAAGGAGACGCTCGCGGGCGAGGACGACGCCGAGGACGCGCAGTGGCTCGTCGTGGTCGAAGGGCTCGACGAGGAACACCTGCCCCAGGTCGACGCGCTGGTGGAGGAGCGCGAGGGCTGGCGGGAGAGCGGCTGACCGTTCAGCCCGAAGGCCAACGCCGATCGCGAGCCGGAGGAGGTCGCGCACGGCAAGCCCAGCCCGTCCAGCCTCACGCCTGCGCGGGGGTGGTCGCGCGGCGGGCCTTCTCGGCCAGGGCGTGCTCGCTGGTCCTGGCGTCATAGGCGCGGAAGGACGGCAGCAGCCACGCCAGCAGCGCCACCGAGCCCACGCACAGCAGCCCGCCCGCGCCCATCGAGAACCTGGCGCCGCCCGCCTGCGCCATCAGCCCGGCCCGCGCGTTGCCGAGCATCGGGCCGCTGGCATAGGAGAGCAGCTCGATGCCGGCCAGGCGGCCGCGCAGCTCCTCCGGGATGGTCTGGTTCCACATGGTCATCCGGAAGATGCCGCTGATCATGTCGGCCGCACCCGCCAGCGCCAGGCAGAAGAAGATCGCCCAGATGTTGGGGATCACCGCCGCGAGCGCGATCGCGACCCCCCACAGCGCTGCCGCCAGAATCACCCCGAGACCCTGCCGTTGCACGCGCGCCGCCCAGGCCCCCGTGAGCGAGGCGACGAGCGAGCCGACGGCGCCGGCCGAATACAGCAGGCCGAGCGCCTGCGGCGCGCCGTAGTGGTCGACGATGAACGGGAACAGCGCCGTCGACATGGCGAACACCATCGCGGCGATGTCGACCAGGTAGGTGCCCATCAGGTCGCGCCTGCTCACCGCGTAGCGGACGCCCTCGACCAGCGACCTCAGCGACGCGGGAGCGGCGTCCTCCTTCGGCGGCACGGCCCTGATCCGCCACAGCAGCAGCAGCGAGAGCACGAAGCTGACCGTGTCGACCGCGTAGGCGGTGGCCACGCTGAAGGTGGTCACCAGCAGGCCGCCGAGGGCGGGTGCGGTGATGGCGCCGACGTTCCAGCGCAGGCTGGCGAGCACCGCCGCTGAGCCGAGCTGCTCGTGCCTGACGACCTGCGGGATCAGCGCCTCCAGGCTCGGCCGCTGCAGGCTGGCCAGGCCGGTGGACAGCGCGCCGACCACGTACAGCACCCAGATCTGGGGCTCGGGCAGCATCGCGTTGACCATCAGCAGCGCCGAGGTGACCATCAGGCCGACCTCGCCCAGCAGGATGACCTTGCGCCGGTCGAGCGCGTCGGCGATCGCGCCGCCCCACAGGCCGCAGACCACCATCGGCACGAACTCCGCCAGGCTGACCAGACCGACCGCGACGTAGGAGCCGGTCAGCTCCTTCATCTGGTACGGCACCGCGACCATCGTGATGAACGTGCCGAACATGGTGATGACGCCTGAGGCCATCAGCAGCCGGTAGTCGCGGGAATCGCGCAGCGGGCCCAGGTCGATCGTGACATGGGCAAGCAGGCGCTTGAGTCGGTCGGACACGAGAATTCATTCTGTTTTGGGACCGCAGGCCGGCGCAAAGGGTTTTCCCGCCACGAAAAGACGAAGGCCCCCTGGTCGGGGGCCTTCGGTGGGGGAGGGTCAGCCGGGCACTTTGTCCAGGAAGCCGAGCACCTGGCGGATCCTGCCGTCCTCGGCCAGCTTCAGCACGTCGAACCCGATGGCCAGCGCCTCGCCGCCGGCGGGGCCGAGGTGCCAGGTGAAGCGGACCAGGTCGTGGTGGGCGTCCTGCAGTTCGCCGGGCGTGAAGACCAGTCCGGGGAACATCTCCTGGGCTCCGGCGATCACCGCGGCGATGCCCTCGTGTCCCGCCACGTCGGCCAGCGGGTCGGTGTAGGTGGCGTCCTCGGTCCAGAGCTCGGCGACGGCCTTGGCGCGGGCCTCGGCGTCGGTCTCGTTCCAGGCGGCCAGGTAGCGCTCAACGATCGTCATGATTGTTCGTCCTTTCAGGCGATATTTCGGGTGGTGGTGATATGCGGTCGAGAGGTCAGCGGGCGGCCTTGCGCAGGCCCATGATCTGCAGCTCGGCGAAGGCGCCGACGACGAGGGCCTGGGCGATCGCCCAGATGGCGCCGATGGTGGTGAACTCCATGAGGCCGGTGACGACGGCGGCGACGCTGGCGAGGGTCCAGACGATGTTCATGGCGATCACGACCTGGGTGGCGGCCTTGCTGATGTTCGCCCTGCCGGCGAGGAACCCGACGGCCGCGCCGTACACGAGGAGGAAGACGCCGATCTCGCGCAGCATCCCCGCGTCGGTGCCGAGCAGACCGCTGACCGGGGCGGCGGCCAGCAGGTAGATCAGCCCGTTGCCGCCGGTGATGACGGCGTCCGCGGCCAGGGCCATGCGCAGGAACCTGGACCGGTCGACGGTGACGGAGATGGAGGTCATCGGGTGCTCCTTCGGAGAGTGTTTCGTTCCGGTGGTGCAACCGTGTCATCCGTGACATCAAGCTCGCGATTACGTGCCAGGTAACGACGCCGCTCTGCGGAGCGCTGACCTGCGGAAAGCCGGCGAAATTTGGTGTGGGGAGTCGATGCCGGAGCCGGTCAAAGGGCGAGGACCTCCTGGCGCAGTCGCGTCTTGAGGATCTTCCCTCCCGGGTTCCTGGGCAGCTCCGCCTCCCTGAACCAGTAGTGGGCCGGCACCTTGAACCCCGCGATCCGCTCCCTCAGGAATCCCGTCAGCTCCTCGGCCGTGGCGGGCGCCGACAGCCGCACCACGGCCCCCACCTCCTCACCGAGTTCGTCGTGCGGCACCCCGATCACCGCCACGTCGTCCACCGACGGGTGCT
Organism: Nonomuraea sp. NPDC049152; assembly: GCF_040648355.1. Lineage (NCBI taxonomy): Bacteria > Bacillati > Actinomycetota > Actinomycetes > Streptosporangiales > Streptosporangiaceae > Nonomuraea > Nonomuraea sp. NPDC049152. The sequence goes on from NZ_JBEZDO010000009.1 coordinate 298,584, forward strand.
CGAACAGCGCCGCCTCCACCTCCGCGCAGTACACGTTCTCGCCCCCGCGGATCACCATGTCCTTCGCCCTGTCGACGATGTACACGAACCCCTCGTCGTCCACCCGCGCCAGGTCGCCCGTGTGCAGCCATCCGTCGACGAACGTCTCGGCCGTGGCGGCGGGCTTGTTCCAGTACCCGAGGATGACGTTCGGCCCCCGCAGGCACAGCTCGCCGACCTCGTCGGCAGGCAATGGCGCCCCCGTGGGGTCGGAGACGCGCACGTCGACGACGGCGGAGGGCAGCCCGATGCTGTCCGGCTTGCGGGCGTAGTCGGCGCCCGAGTTGTTGATGGCCAGGGCCGTCGTCTCCGTCATGCCGTACCCGTTGCTCGGCGCGCGGCCCGGCAGTTCGGCGGTGATGCGCTCCATGAGCTTGGGCGGGGCGGGGGCGCCGCCGTACGAGATGCCGCTGAGCGAGGACAGGTCGTACTTGCCCACGTCGGGGTGCGACAGCAGCTGCCAGGCGTTGGTGGGCACGCCGGTCATGCCAGTGATCCGCTCGCGTTCGATGAGCTGGAGCGCGAGCTCGGGGTCCCACTTGTACATGAGGACGAGCCCGCCGCCGGTGAACATGGTGCCCATGAGGACCGCGAAGCAGCCCGTCACGTGGAACAGTGGCACGGTCAGCAGCGTCACCCTGCGCTCGCCGGACATGCTCGACGGGTCCTTGCCCGCGAGAGTGACCGCCCTGATCAGCGAGTAGGCGACGGTCATCGGTGCCTGGCCGAGGTTGCGGTGGCTGCCGAGCGCGCCCTTGGGCAGCCCCGTCGTGCCAGAGGTGTAGAAGATCGTCGCGGGGTCCTCGGGTGACAGCTCCACCTCGGGGAGCGTCACGTCCGCCCTGACCTCGCCCATGACCTCATCCCACGGCCGCCCGTGGCCCGAGCCCCTGGTGACGATCATCGGCACGCCCGTGTCCGCCAGCCGTTCGGCCCGCTCGCCGTCGGCGATCAGCACCTTGGCGCCGGAGTCCGAGACCCCGTAGGCCAGCTCCTGCGCGGTCCACCAGGCATTCAGCGGTACGGCTATCGCCCCGGCCGCCAGCACGGCGGAGAAGGAGACGACCCACTCGGGGTAGTTGCGCATGGCGATCGCGACCCTGTCGCCCTTGGCCACGCCGTAGTCCTCGACGAGCCTGCGCGCCAGAGTCGCCGCCCGCCGGTAGTGCTCCTCGTAGGTGATGCGCTCGTCCTCGTAGCTGAGGAAGACCTTCTCGCCCTGGAAGCGGCTGTTCTCGAGCATGGTGCGGAAGTGTCCCGGTGCGTGCTTCCACGTGCGGATCCCGGAGGCGAGCTCCTCGGTTTCGAACAGCTGGCCCTCTGCCGTGAGCTGGGCTTGGACCTGGGCGTGCGTGATGCTCATGGGCAAGAACTCCCGCAGGGTCTGTTAACCGGAAAATCCACAGTACCGACCGGTAGGTACGTCGCGCTAGATCCTCGATTTTGGGGGGTTATGCACCTTGTGGGCGGTAAGTCCCGTCTCGCATCGCGGGCACCGCGGACGGGCTCGCTTGCATGCCCATCGAGCCACATGCATAATCTTCCTAAGCAAAAACATGAGTAAGGGTGAATGAGTATGCAGCGTGTGGCGATCGCCGGAGCCAGCGGCTACGCCGGAGGTGAGCTCGCGCGCCTGCTGCTCACGCACCCTGAGCTGGAGATCGGCGCGCTGACCGCGGCGACGAGCGCGGGCAGCCCGCTCGGCGCGCACCAGCCGCACCTGCCCCAGCTGGCCGGCCGGATCATCCAGGAGACCACCGCCGAGGTCCTCGCCGGGCACGACGTGGTCTTCCTCGCGCTCCCGCACGGCCAGTCCGCCGCGATCGCCGCCCAGCTCGACGACGACAGCGTGGTCGTCGATTGCGGAGCCGACCACCGGCTCGCCGACCCCGCCGCGTGGGCCGAGTTCTACGGCGGAGCCCACGCCGGCACCTGGCCCTACGGCCTGCCCGAGCTTCCGGGACAGCGCGACCTCCTCAAGGCCGCGCGGCGCATCGCTGTACCCGGCTGCTACCCGACGGCCGTCACCCTCGCCCTGTTCCCCGCCTACGCCGCCGGCATCGCCGAGCCCGACGTCGTCGTGGTCGCCGCCACCGGCACCAGCGGAGCGGGCAAGGCGCTCAAGCCGAACCTGCTCGGCAGCGAGGTGATGGGCTCGGTCAGCGCCTACGGCGTCGGCGGCGTCCACCGCCACACGCCCGAGATGGAGCAGAGCCTGTCGGGCGTCGCGGGCGTCCCCGTCACCGTCGCCTTCACCCCGATGCTGGCCCCCATGAGCCGCGGCATCCTCGCCACCTGCACGGCTCCCGCCACCCCCGGCCTCACCAGGGCCGCGCTCCGCGAAGCGTACGAGAGCGCGCTGAAGGACGAGCCGTTCGTCACGCTGCTTCCCGAGGGCGCCTGGCCCGCCACCGCGATGACCTACGGCGCCAACACCGCGGCCCTGCAGGTCACGCTGGACGAGCGGGCCGGCCGGGTGGTCGCCGTCATCGCCATCGACAACCTCACCAAGGGCACGGCGGGCGGCGCGATCCAGAGCGTCAACCTCGCCCTCGGCCTACCAGAAGAGCTCGGTCTTCCCCAGAACGGAGTCGCCCCGTGAGCGAGCGTAGCGAGGGAACCATCAGACACTGTGCGTTGACGCTCATGCGTCCGACGAAGGAGGACGCATGAGCGTCACAGCGCCCCTCGGTTTCAAGGCAGCGGGTATCGCCGCAGGCATCAAGGCCAGCGGACACCGCGACCTGGCCCTCGTCGTCAACGAGGGGCCCAACCGCGCCGCGGCGGGCGTCTTCACCGCCAACCGCGTGAAGGCCGCCCCCGTCCTGTGGTCGCAGCAGGTCCTGGCCGGAGGCAGGGTGCGCGCGGTCGTCCTCAACTCCGGCGGCGCCAACGCCTGCACGGGACCCGAGGGATTCCAGGACACCCACGCGACGGCCGAGAAGGTCGCCGACGTGCTCGCCGACTCGGCCGGCGAGATCGCCGTGTGCTCCACCGGCCTGATCGGCGAGCGGCTCCCGATGGAGACGCTGCTGGCGGGTGTCGACAGCGCCGTGACCCAGCTCTCCCGTGACGGCGGCCTGGCCGCCGCCGACGCCATCCGCACCACCGACACCGTCTCGAAGATCTCCTTCAAGCGCGGCGAAGGCGGGTACATGGTCGGCGGCATGGCCAAGGGCGCAGGCATGCTCGCCCCCGCGCTGGCGACCATGCTCTGCGTGATCACGACCGACGCCGACCTCACCTCGGAGCAGCTCGACGCGGTGCTGCGCAAGGCCACGTCGAAGACCTTCGACCGGCTCGACGCCGACGGCTGCATGTCCACCAACGACACCGTGCTGCTGCTGGCCAGCGGCGCCTCGGGCGTCACGCCCGACCTCGACGAGTTCGAGAAGAAGATCACCGAGGTGTGTGCCGACCTGGCCAGGCAACTGCTGGTCGACGCCGAAGGCGCCTCCAAGGCGATCGCCATCGAGGTCGTCGGCGCCGCCAGCGAGGACGACGCGGTCAAGGTCGGCCGCACGGTCTCCCGCTCGAACCTGCTCAAGTGCGCCATCCACGGCGAGGACCCCAACTGGGGCCGCGTCCTGTCGGCGGTCGGCACCACCGACGCGGTCTTCGAGCCCGACCGGATCAACGTCGCCATCAACGGCATCTGGATCTGCAGGGGTGGCGCCGTCGGCGACGACCGCGCCAAGGTCGACATGCGCCCGCGCGACGTCACCATCACCGTCGACCTGTCGGCGGGCCCGCACTCGGCGACCATCCACACCACGGACCTGACCGCCGCGTACGTGCACGAGAACTCGGCGTACAGCTCATGAGGGCCAACGGAGCGCTCGCCAAGGCCGGCACGCTGATCGAGGCGCTGCCGTGGCTGGCCAGGTTCAGCGGCGCGACCGTCGTCATCAAGTACGGCGGCAACGCCATGACGGAGGAGAAGCTCAAGGAGGGCTTCGCCGAGGACGTCGTCTTCCTGCGCTACGCCGGCCTCAAGCCTGTCGTCGTGCACGGCGGAGGACCGCAGATCAACGCCCAGCTCGACCGGCTCGGCATCGAGTCGACGTTCACCGCGGGCCTGCGGGTCACCACCCCCGAGGCCATGCAGGTCGTCAGGATGGTCCTGGTCGGCCAGGTCAACCGCGACGTCGTCGGCCTGATCAACCACCACGGCCCGTTCGCCGTCGGAATGTCGGGAGAGGACGCCCACCTGTTCACCGCCGAGCGCAAGCACGCCGTCGTCGACGGCGAGCGGATCGACCTCGGACAGGTCGGCGAGATCGTCAGGGTCGACTCGGGTGCGGTCCAGGCGATGCTCGACAACGGCCGCATCCCTGTCATCTCCAGCGTCGCGCGCGGCGACGACGGCCAGGTCTACAACGTCAACGCCGACACCGCCGCCGCCGCGCTGGCCGTCGCGCTCAAGGCGCAGAAGCTGATCGTGCTCACCGACGTCGAGGGCCTGTACGCCAACTGGCCCGACGACACCGACGTCATCGACAAGCTCGAGGCGGCCGAGCTCGCCGAGATGCTGCCCACCCTGTCCAGCGGCATGGTGCCCAAGATGGAGGCCTGCCTGACCGCCGTGCGGGGCGGCGTGCCCCAGGCGCACGTCCTCGACGGCCGCGTGCCGCACTCCCTGCTGCTCGAGATCTTCACCGACCACGGAATCGGAACCATGGTGATGCCCTGATGGACCTGTACACGAGGTTCGAGAACGCCTTCATGCCGAACTACGGCGTCCCGCCGCTGGCTCTGGCCCGAGGCGAGGGCACCACGGTGTGGGACGTGGAGGGCAGGCCGTACCTGGACTTCATCGGCGGCATCGCGGTCGACTCGCTCGGCCACGCCCACCCCGCGCTGGTGGAGGCGGTATCGAAGCAGGTCGCCACCCTCGCCCACACCAGCAACCTGTTCCTGCACGAGCCCGAGGTGCTGCTCGCCGAGAAGCTGCTCGAGCTGCTGAAGGCGCCCGCCAAGGTCTTCTTCGCCAACTCGGGCACCGAGGCGAACGAAGCCGCCTACAAGCTGTCGATCAAGTACGGCAAGGCCACAGGACGCTCCTACTTCGTCGCCACCGAGAACGGCTTCCACGGCCGCACCATCGGCGCCCTCTCTCTGACCGGCAAGAAGGCGATCCGCGACCAGTTCGGCCCGTTCCCCGTCGAGGTCCGCTTCGTGCCGTACGGCGACGCCGACGCGCTCGCCCAGGCCGTCACCGAGGAGTGCATAGCCGTCTTCCTGGAGCCCACGCAGGGCGAGGCGGGCGTGGTGCCGCCACCGGACGGCTACCTCAAGGCCGCCCGCGAGATCTGCACCTCGGCGGGCGCGCTGCTGGTCGCCGACGAGATCCAGTCGGCCATCGGCAGGACTGGACACTGGTTCGCGCACCAGGCCGACGGCGTCGTCCCCGACATCCTCACCCTGGCCAAGGGGCTCGGCGGCGGGCTGCCGATCGGCGCCTGCATCGGCTTCGGCTTCGCCGGCACGCTGTTCGACAAGGGCGATCACGGCTCGACGTTCGGCGGCAACCCCGTCTCGTGCGCCGCAGCGCTCGCCGTCCTGGCCAACGTCGATCTCGAGCACGTCAACCAGGCCGCCGAGCTGCTGTGGTCGGGCCTGGAGGGCGTGCGGCACCCGCTGCTGAAGGGCGTGCGCGGGCGCGGCCTGTGGCTGGCGCTGGTGCTCAACGAGCCCGTCTCCGCCAAGGTGCAGCAGGCCGCGCAGAACGCGGGCTTCCTGGTCAACGCCCTGCAACCCGACGCGGTACGGCTCGCCCCTCCACTGGTCGTGACGGCCGAGGAGATCCAGTCCCTCGTGGCCGCCCTCCCCGCGATCCTCACGGAGGCCTCGCATGGTTAGCAACAACGCGAACGCGGCGCGCATCAGGCACTTCCTGAAGGACGACGACCTGTCGCCGGCCGAGCAGACAGAGGTGCTCGACCTGGCCGCCGCGATGAAGAAGGACCCGTACGGCTACCGCCCCTTCGAGGGCTCCAAGACCGTAGCCGTCCTGTTCGACAAGCCGTCCACCAGGACCCGCGTCTCCTTCGCCGTCGGCATCGGCGAGCTGGGCGGCCTGCCCCTGGTCATCGACGGCGGCACCTCCCAGATGGGCCGCGGCGAGCCGATCGAGGACACCGCCAGGGTGCTGGAGCGCCAGGTGGCCGCCATCGTGTGGCGCACCGGCGCCCAGCAGCGCATCGTCGCGATGGCCTCGGCCTCGAACGTGCCCGTGGTGAACGCGCTGACCGACGAGTACCACCCCTGCCAGATCCTCGCCGACCTGCAGACCGTCAGGGAGAGCTTCGGCAGGACCGCGGGGCTGACCCTCGCCTACTTCGGCGACGGCGCCAACAACATGGCCCACTCCTACCTGCTCGGCGGCGCGACCGCGGGCATGCACGTGCGGATCGCCGCTCCCCTCGGCTTCCAGCCCGACCCCGAGATCCTGACCAGGGCCGCGGCGATCGCCGAACAGACCGGCGGCACCGTCGTCGTCCACCAGGACCCGGTGGTCGCGGCGCACGGCGCGGACGTCGTCGCCACCGACACCTGGGTGTCCATGGGGCAGGACGGCAAGGAGGAGCGCGTGGCGACGCTCATGCCGTACCAGGTGAACTCCGCGCTGATGGCTCACGCGGCCCCCGAGGCGATCGTGCTGCACTGCCTGCCCGCCTACCGCGGCTACGAGATCAGCGCCGAGGTGCTCGAAGGGCCGAGCAGCGTGGTGTGGGACCAGGCCGAGAACCGCCGCCACGCGCAGAAGGCACTCCTGCACTGGCTCGTGACCGAGCGCAGCGAGGGCACAAACGGACACAGCGCTTCCGGGCCGACGAAGGAGGCCCGATGACCATTCCGATGACCAAGGTCGCCAGGCAGGCGAAGATCACCGACCTGCTGCAGCGCCAGGCCGTCCGCTCCCAGCCCGAGCTGGCCAAACTGCTCGCGGAGAGCGGGCTCGAGGTCACCCAGGCCACGCTCTCCCGCGACCTGGACGAGCTCGGCGCGCTCAAGCTGCGCGCCGAGGACGGCTCGCTGGTCTACGCGCTGCCAGGCGAGGGCGGCGGGCGCATCCCGCTGGCCAGGCTCGGCACGGGGGAGTCGCCGGCGGCCAGGCTCAACCGCATCGCCGAAGAGCTCCTCGTCTCCGCCGACGCCTCCGCCAACCTGGTCATAGTCAGGACACCGCCCGGCGCCGCCCAGTTCCTCGCCTCCGCCATCGACCACGCGGACTGGGAGTCCATCCTCGGCACCGTGGCAGGAGACGACACCATCCTCGTCATCAGCCGCGACCCGCAGGGCGGCCAGTCGGTGGCGGACAGCCTGCTCAACATAGCCAACCGCAAAGGATCATGATCATGTCCGAGAGAGTGGTACTAGCCTTCTCCGGGGGGCTCGACACCTCCGTCGCCATCCCCTTCCTCGCCGAGAAGATGGACGCCGAGGTCATCGCCGTCGCCGTCGACCTCGGCCAGGGCGGCGAGGACATGGACGTCATCCAGAAGCGCGCCATCGACTGCGGCGCGGTCGAGTCCGTCGTCATCGACGCCAAGGAGGAGTTCGCCGCCGACTTCTGCGTCCCGGCGCTGCAGGCCAACGCCCTCTACATGGACCGTTACCCGCTGCTGTCGTCGCTGTCGCGACCGTTGATCGTCAAGCACCTGGTGAGCGCGGCCAAGCAGTTCGGCGGCACGACGGTCTCACACGGTTGCACCGGCAAGGGCAACGACCAGGTCCGCTTCGAGGCCGGTCTGGCCGCGCTGGCCCCCGGCCTCAAGGTCGTCGCCCCCGCCCGCGACTTCGCCTGGACCCGCGACAAGGCCATCGCCTTCGCCGAGGAGAAGGGCCTGCCGATCGAGACCAGCAAGAAGAACCCGTACTCGATCGACCAGAACCTCTGGGGCAGGGCCATCGAGACCGGCTACCTCGAGGACATCTGGAACAGCCCGACCGAGGACATCTTCGCCTACACCTCCGACCCCGCCCAGCCGCGCGAGGCCGACGAGGTCGTCATCACCTTCGAGCACGGCGTGCCCGTGGCCCTCGACGGGCGCAGGCTCACGCCGTTCCAGGTCGTCGACGAGCTGAACAAGCGCGCGGGCGCCCAGGGCGTCGGCAGGATCGACATGGTCGAGGACCGGCTCGTCGGCATCAAGTCGCGCGAGGTCTACGAGGCGCCCGGCGCGATCGCGCTGATCACCGCGCACATGGAGCTGGAGAACGTCACCGTCGAGCGCGACCTGGCCCGCTTCAAGCGCGGCGTGGACCAGCGCTGGAGCGAGCTCGTCTACGACGGCCTGTGGTTCTCGCCGCTGAAGAACGCCCTCGACACGCTCATCGCCGACGCGCAGAAGTACGTCAGCGGCGACATCAGGATGACGCTGCACGGCGGCCGCGCCGTCGTCACAGGTCGGCGCTCCGAGCAGTCGCTGTACGATTTCTCGCTGGCCACCTACGACACGGGCGACACGTTCGATCAGTCGCTCGCCAAGGGGTTCGTGCAGCTGTGGAGCCTGCCGTCCAAGATCGCGGCAGCCCGTGACGCCAAGCATGGCTAGGATCGCGGGGGACTTCGCGGAAAAGACGGAGGGTATGACGGTGAGTGATGGCAAGCCGATGAGGCTGTGGGGCGGGCGCTTCGAGTCGGGCCCTGCCGACGCGCTGGCTCGGCTGTCGGTGAGCGTGCACTTCGACTGGCGGCTGGTGCCGTACGACCTGATGGCCTCGCGGGCGCACGCCCGCGTGCTGAATCGGGCGGGACTGCTGACGGACGAAGAGCTCGAGCGCATGATCGGCGCGCTCGACGACCTGGAGAACGCCTGCAAGAGTGGCGAGTTCCGGCCGACGGTCGCCGACGAGGACGTGCACACCGCGCTGGAACGCGGGCTGCTGGAACGGCTCGGCTCCCTCGGCGGCAAGCTGCGCGCCGGGCGCAGCCGCAACGACCAGATCGCCACCGACCTGCGCCTGTACCTGCGCGACCACGTGCGCACCATCGTCTCCAGGCTGGTGGAGCTGGAGACGGCGCTCATGGCACAGGCCGCCACCCACGCCGACACGGCGGCGCCCGGCATGACGCACCTGCAGCACGCGCAGCCGGTGTCGTTCGGCCACCAGCTGCTGGCGCACGTGCACGCCTTCGCGCGTGACATCGACCGCCTGATCGACTGGGACAAGCGGGCCGCCGTCTCGCCGCTGGGCTCCGGCGCGCTCGCGGGCTCGTCGCTGCCGCTCGACCCCGTCGTCGTCGCCGCCGAGCTCGGGTTCGACGCCGCCGCGCCGAACTCGATGGACGCCGTCGCCGACCGCGACTTCGCCGCCGAGTTCCTGTTCGACGCGGCGATGATCGGCGTGCACCTGTCGCGGCTGGGCGAGGAGATCGTCCTGTGGGCCTCGCAGGAGTTCCGCTGGATCGAGATGGACGACGCCTACTCGACCGGCTCGTCGATCATGCCCCAGAAGAAGAACCCCGACGTGGCCGAGCTCGCCCGCGGCAAGTCGGGGCGGCTCATCGGCAACCTCATGTCGCTGCTGACCGTGCTCAAGGGCCTGCCGCTCACCTACAACCGCGACCTGCAGGAGGACAAGGAGCCGGTCTTCGACACCGTCGACACCCTGCTCCTCGTGCTGCCCGCGGTGGCGGGGCTGGTCTCCACCATGCGCGTCAACACCGCCCGCATGTCGGCGACCGCCTCCGACGGCTTCGCCCTGGCCACCGACCTGGCCGAGCTGCTGGTCCGCAAGGGCGTGGCCTTCCGCGACGCGCACGAGGCCGTCGGCCACCTGGTCGTCTACTGCCAGGTCAACGACGTCGACCTGGGCGACGTGAGCGACGAGGACCTGGCCAAGGTGTCCGCGCACCTGACGCCGGACGTCCGCGACGTCCTCAACGTGCCCGGCGCGCTGGCCGCGCGCAAGGCGCACGGCGGCACCGCGCCCGACAGGGTCCGCGACCAGCTCTCCGTCCTGCGCGAGACCGTCGACGTGCAGGCGGCATGGGCGTCGAACTTCTGACGAGGGACTTCTTCGACAGGCCCGCCCACGAGGTCGCGCCCGAGCTGCTCGGGCGCGTCCTCGTGCACGGCGACGTCGGCGTCAGGCTGACCGAGGTCGAGGCGTACGGCCTGCCGGGGGAGGACCCCGCGTCCCACACCTACCGGGGACGGACCCCCCGCAACGCGGTCATGTTCGGGCCGCCTGGGCACCTCTACGTCTACTTCACGTACGGCATGCACTACTGCGCCAACCTCGTCTGCCTGCCCGAAGGGCACGGCTCGGCGGTGCTGCTGCGCGCGGGCGAGGTCGTGTCGGGCCTCTCCCATGCGCGTGCCCGCAGACCGGGCGTCAAGGACCGTGACCTCGCGCGCGGCCCTGCGAGGCTGGCGGTCGCGCTCGGGATCGGCCGCCCCGACAACGGCCTCGACATGGTGGGAAATGTCATGACGGGAGGGCCGGTCGGGCAGGTCGCCTCAGGGCCGAGGACCGGGATCTCCACCGGCGTCGACACGCCATGGCGGTTCTGGATCGCCGGCGACCCGACCGTCTCGCCGTACCGCGCTCACACCCCGCGGCGGCGCAACAGCGCGGCGACCTCCGTGCAGGAGGCGCCTCCCAGCTCGTAGCCGCTCACCAGGTGCAGGTTATCGCCCGTGTCGATCTCGAGCATCTCGCTGCGCAGGCCGAACCGCCTGCGCACGTCGACCCGCACGTCCTCGATCTGGTCCCACGGGACGTGGCGCCTGCCCGCGAAGCCGTGGACGACGGTGATGCCGCTCGGGTCGGCGGCCAGCCGTACGGGGACGAGCACATCCCTGACCCCCATCGCGCCCACCAGCAGGGTGGCGGGCACGGCCAGGATCACGCCGCGCACGTCACCGGTCAGATACCAGTAGACGCCGAGCCCCGCACACGCCAGAGCCCCTAGGATCTTGAAAACGGCCAGCTCGCGACGGACCCTCCACATGGACACCGAGCGTATCCAAGTGGCGAGGATGCCCGCTTATCGGGCAGGCTGTAGCCAGTCAACCTCAACCTTGGGAAAGCCGTGACCGACATCCTCGATGAGCTCGAATGGCGCGACGTGCTCGCGCAAACCACCGACGTCGACGCGCTGCGCAAGGCGCTGTCCGAGGGTCCGATCACGGTCTATGCGGGCTTCGACCCCACCGCGCCCTCCCTGCACGTCGGCAACCTGGCCACGCTGCTCATCCTGACCAGGTTCCAGCGGGCGGGGCACAAGCCGATCGGACTGGTCGGCGGTGCCACCGGGCTCATCGGCGACCCGAGCGGGCGCAGCACCGAGCGGGCGCTGAACACCTCCGACGTCGTGGCGGAATGGGTCCGCCGCATCCGCGTCCAGGTGGAGAAGTTCCTCTCCTTCGAGCCGGGGCCGACGGCGGCGACGCTGGTCAGCAACCTCGACTGGACCTCCGAGCTGTCGGCGATCGACTTCCTGCGCGACGTCGGCAAGCACTTCCCCGTCAACCGCATGCTCGCCCGCGAGTCCGTGGCGGCCCGACTGGGCGGTGACGGGCTCAGCTACACCGAGTTCAGCTACCAGATCCTGCAGGCCAACGACTACCTGGAGCTGTTCAGGCGGCACGGCTGCACGCTGCAGCTGGGCGGCAGCGACCAGTGGGGCAACATCACCGCGGGCGTCGACCTGATCCGCCGGGTCGAGGGCGGCCACGTGCACGCGCTCACCGGCAAACTGATCACCAAGGCCGACGGCACCAAGTTCGGCAAGACCGCGGGCGGGGCCGTCTGGCTGGATGCGGCGCTGACCTCGCCGTACGCCTTCTACCAGTACTGGCTCAACGCCGACGACCGCGACGTGGTGCGCTTCCTCAAGGTGTTCACCTTCCGCTCGCGGGAGGAGATCGAGGAGCTGGAGAAGGCGGTGGCCGAGCGGCCGTTCGCCCGTGAGGCGCAGCGGGCGCTGGCCGAGGACCTCACCACCATGGTTCACGGGGCCGACGAGCTGGCGGCCGTGGTCGCGGCGTCGAAGGCGCTGTTCGGGCAGGGCTCCCTCGACGAGCTGTCGGCCTCGACGCTGGAGGGGGCGCTGGCCGAGGTGCCGCTGGCCAAGGTCGACGCGCTCGGCGCCTCGCTGGCGGACCTCATGGCCGAAAGCGGGCTCGTGGAGTCGAAGTCGGCGGCCAGGCGGGCGATCAAGGAGGGCGGCGCGTACCTCAACAACGTGAAGATCACGGATGAGGCCTTCGCGCCCACCTCGGACGACCTGCTGCAGGGGCGCTTCCTGGTGCTGCGTCGCGGCAAGAAGTCGATCGGCGGGGTCGTCGTCGGCTGACCTGCCGCTGTGATGGCGGGCCTTCCCTCAGGGGAGGTCCGCCTTCCTCTTGTACAACGACACCGTCAGGCCGGGGGTGTCGGCCGAGTGCCAGGCCTGGGCTCGGTCGAATCCCGCCTGCCGTACCTTCTCGATCGCGGGCAGCTTCTCGTCCTTCGCGCCCCGCCACACCAGCCACACCCTGTCGCGCCCCTCGAGCGCGGCGGCGACGTCCCCCTTCTCGGGGTAGGCGAAGCTGTCGGGCGCCGGCGCGGTGCCCTCCAGGAGGACGTCGTCGGGCATGACGGCCTTCGCGTAGTAGTCGAAACCGGTGCGCAGGGAGCTCTGGCCGTACACGATCGCGTCGCCGGGTTCGAGCTTCATGCGGCGGAGCGCCCACGGGACGTCCTCGAAGCGGCCGTTCGGCTCGCGAATCTCCAGATGCTGCGGTACGGCCAGCGCGCCCGCCGCGAGCGTGAGGGCCACGGCGGCGGGGATCGCGAACCGGGGCACCTCGGCCACCGCGATCGCCGCCAGCAGCGCGAGCGCAGGAGCGGTGACGAAGAGGTAGCGGTCGACGTACGCGGGTGTCACCAGATGGGAGACCGCCAGCAGCAGGACGGGCGGGAGCGCCAGCCAACCGATGAGCGCCGGCCCCCACCGCGTGTCCCGCCTGACCATGAGCACGGCGCCGGCCAGGGCGGCCGCGAACAGGAGAAGACCGATCTCGGTCGCGCCGGCCGCCATCTTGGGAAACTTGAGCAGGACCTCGGGCCCGCGCTGGGGGATCCAGCTGATCGCGTGGCGCTCGCCGTACCCGATGAGTCCGAGCGCGGCCGCGGGCACGAACCCCGCGGCCATGGCCAGCACCATGTTCCTGGTGCTTCTGCGCAGGAGGGCGAGGTGCGCGGGGAGGACGAGTACGGCGAACAGGTGCGTGCAGCCGATGAAGGCCACGGACACGGCGTACTGGACCCACCTCGCCCGATGCAGGCGCGTCGCGGGATGCAGGCACGTCGCGCGATGCAGGCACCAGAAGGAGATCGTGACGGCCGCGGCGGCGAAGGCGTAGGACCTGGCGAAGGCGCCGTAGTACGAGACCGAAGGGAGCACGGCGAACAGTGCGGCCGCGGTGAGGCCCGCGGTCAGGCCGTGCAGGCGGCGGCCGAGCGAGACCAGGAAGGCGGCGGCGACGCCGATGGCGAGTGCCGAGGGAAGGCGGAGCCAGATCTCCGCCTCGCCGAGCTTGGTCCAGAAGTGCATGAACAGGTAGTACGGCAGGAAGTGGCCGTCGATGTGCTGGGCGAGCTCCCACAGGCCGGGCAGGTCGCGCCTGGCCGAGCTGAGCGTGGCCAGCTCGTCGCCGTTGAGCGTGGCGGCGCCCGACCCGGTCAGCGCGATGGCGTACGCCACGATGCCCGCTGTGATGGCGGCCCATGGAGGGGTGCGGGAGAGGGTGCGGGGGAGGGCGCGCGGGGGGCTGTCAGGTGCGGCAATTGTGGCTGTCACTTAGTGGAGGATACGGGCAGAGATCAATAGGCCCGAACGCGGATTTGACGGGATGGCGATCGCGACCTAGTCTCGTCTGTGCCCCGGGAGCGAGCCGGACGCCGCACGACGGCGGACGGGCCCTGAGGGACACTTCTTCTCAACGCACTTCTGCCAGAACGGCGCACCCCCGCATCGCCCGGAAAATCGGTCGATTGGACAAGCGCCAAATGGCACGGTAAGTTAAGAGGGTTGCCCCGGAAGCGGGGTGGTCGAGATTGTAGCCAGGTTGACCGGTTTGACAGCAAATCGGGCGAAATGGTAAAGTTAAGACATAACGAAGCGAGTGCGGCCGGGTGGTTGACGGTCTGGCGTCCGTTTCTTGAGAACTCAACAGTGTGTTAAAAGCCAGTGCATGATTTAC